>JAZKIK010000798.1:5432-27799 GCA_040384925.1 Pseudomonadota bacterium
GTCAATGGCTCCTGGAAAGTTGTTGCATGGGTATCCAGCATCGTGCGCCGTCTGCAGTCGGGTTACATCTATCACTATGCCTTCGGCATGATCATTGGTGTATTTGTGCTCATGACGTACTTCGTCTGGCTTAATAAATAATAAGAACAAGAAGGAAGAACTGCAATGGGATTGCTCAGCCTTGCTATCTGGATGCCAATTGTTTTTGGTGTCGTGTTATTGGCCATTGGCCGTGATGACCAGGCACGCAGTGTGCGCTGGATTGCCCTGATTGGTGCCCTTGCCAGCTTTCTGGTCACCCTGCCTTTGTACAATGGTTTCAAGCTTGGAACCTCGGCCATGCAGTTTGTTGAAAAAACCGGCTGGATTGACCGCTTCAACGTCAACTACCACATTGGTGTGGACGGTATCTCGCTGTGGTTTGTATTGCTGACGGCGTTTATCAATGTCATCGTCATCATTGCCAGCTGGGAATCGATCACCACCCGTGTGAACCAGTACATGGCAGCCTTCCTGATTCTTTCCGGATTGATGATTGGTGTGTTTACCGCACTTGATGGCCTGCTGTTTTACGTATTTTTTGAAGCCACGCTGATTCCAATGTATTTGATCATTGGTATCTGGGGCGGCCCGAACAAGATTTACGCCGCCTTCAAGTTCTTCCTTTACACCCTGCTTGGTTCCTTGTTGATGCTGGTGGCATTGATATTTCTGTACAACAAGTCAGGCGGCAGTTTTGATATTCTGACCTGGCATAAACTGCCACTTGGCAGCACCATCCAGACCTTGCTCTTTTTTGCCTTTTTTGCGGCTTTTGCTGTCAAGGTTCCGATGTGGCCGGTTCATACCTGGCTGCCTGACGTTCACGTCGAGGCACCTACTGGCGGTTCGGCCGTACTGGCTGCCATCATGCTGAAGCTAGGTGCCTACGGCTTCCTCCGGTTTTCAATGCCGATTGCCCCGGATGCGGCCCGTGAATGGGCCTGGCTGATGATTGCGCTTTCCCTGACTGCCGTGATTTATGTGGGACTTGTTGCCATGGTGCAGCAGGACATGAAAAAACTTGTTGCCTACTCTTCCGTAGCCCATATGGGGTTTGTGACGCTGGGTTTTTTCATCTTTAATGATCTCGGTGTGGCTGGCGGCATCGTGCAGATGATTGCCCATGGTTTTGTGTCTGGTGCCATGTTTCTTTGTATCGGCGTTTTGTATGATCGTGTTCATTCACGCGAAATCGCCAGCTATGGTGGTGTGGTCAACACCATGCCCAAATTTGCGGCATTTGCCCTGCTTTTTGCAATGGCCAACTGTGGTTTGCCTGCGACTGCAGGTTTTGTAGGCGAATGGATGGTGATTCTGGGTGCCGTCAAGTTCAATTTCTGGATTGGTCTTGCATCGGCCAGTGCACTGATATTCGGGGCTGCGTACACGCTCTGGATGTTCAAGCGCGTTTATCTCGGGCCCATGGTCAATGATGATGTCAGGGGCTTGACCGATATCAACAACCGGGAATTCCTGATGCTTTCCCTGCTGGCCATTGCAGTTCTTTATATGGGCATTTACCCCAAACCATTTACTGATGTCATGAATACCTCGGTGGCTGACCTGCTGACCCATGTGGCTGCATCCAAGCTGAACTAAATCAGAACTCGTCCAGAAAAATCCGATGATTGACAAACTCTCCTGGATCGCGGTTTATCCCGAGATCATCCTTCTGATCATGGCCTGTGTCATTGCGCTGGTCGATCTGGGCATCAAAAGCCCACACCGTACTGCCACTCATGTGCTGACTCTGTTGACGCTGGGTGTTGTCGCTGCGCTTGAGGCTTTTTATGCCGCTGGCGGTCAAACCTTTTACGGTTTCGGCAATATGGTTGTCGTTGATCCCATGGGCGGCTGGCTCAAATGTTTTGCCAGTGTCGCATTGATGGTGACACTGATCTATGGCAGACCCTATGCTCATGACCGGGAAATGCTGCGTGGTGGCGAGTTTTTCACACTCAGCCTGTTTGCGCTGCTCGGTATATTTGTAATGATTTCCGGGCATAATTTTCTGGTTATCTACATGGGTCTTGAGTTGATGACGCTTTCCAGCTATGCGCTGGTTGCCTTGCGTCGCGACAATGCGACGGCCACTGAAGCCGCGATGAAGTATTTTGTGCTGGGTGCGCTGGCCTCAGGTTTTTTGCTTTATGGCCTGTCAATGCTTTATGGTGCAACCGGCTCGCTGAATCTGAATGAGGTTTTCAACGCGATTGCAAGCCGGCAGGTCAAACATCAGGTGCTGGTGTTTGGTCTGGTTTTTGTTGTGGCTGGTCTGGCATTCAAACTCGGTGCCGTACCGTTTCACATGTGGTTGCCTGATGTGTATCAAGGTTCGCCCACTGCAATCACGCTGCTTATTGGCGGGGCACCTCAGCTCGCTGCATTTGCAATCTGCATACGTCTGCTGGTCGAGGGTCTGCTGCCGCTGGCAATTGACTGGCAACAGATGCTGGCCCTGATGGCCATCGGCTCACTGCTCGTCGGTAATCTGGCCGCCATTGCGCAGTCGAACCTCAAACGCATGCTGGCATTTTCAACGATATCGCAAATGGGGTTCCTTCTGCTTGGTTTGTTGTCTGGTGTGGTGAATGGCAATCAGCTCAATGCCGAATCTGCCTACAGCGCCGCAATGTTTTATGCCGTGACCTATGTGCTGACCACGCTGGCTGCCTTTGGCATCATCATGCTGCTGGCAAGAAGCGGTCATGAGTCTGAAGAAATATCCGATCTGGCTGGTCTTAATCAGCGCAGTCCCTTGTATGCAGGCGTCATGGCCATTGTCATGTTCTCTCTTGCCGGTTTGCCTCCGCTGGTTGGGTTTTATGCCAAGCTGTCGGTGTTGCAGGCCCTGATTTCGTCGCAGCAGACCAGTTACCTGGTGCTGGCGATCTTTGCCGTCATGATGTCCCTGGTTGGTGCCTTTTATTATTTGCGTATCGTCAAGGTGATGTATTTTGATGACGCTCAGGAGCCTAATCGCGGGCCCATCACCGCGCCTAGTGATGCCAGTGTGGTGCTGGCCATAAACGGTGCACTTATCCTGATTCTGGGCATTTTGCCAGGTGGTTTGATGACACTCTGTGCCCAATCCATCAGCAGCATTGTCAAATCGCTTGGCAATTGAGTCGGGTCTTTGATGAGTCAAACCGGATCAGTCTGGCTGCTTGTGCTTTTGGCTTTTCTGACGGCCAACCTGCCTTTTGTCAATGCGCGGCTTCTGCTTGTTTTTGCACTGAAGTCGCCCAAAAACCTGGCTTTGCGTCTGGGTGAACTGGTGGTCTGGTACTTTCTGACTGGACTCCTTGGTTTGCTGCTTGAACAGCGCCTTGGGCAAATCGCTCCGCAAGGCTGGGAGTTTTATGCCATCACTGGCGCATTGTTCATCACCTTCGCTTTTCCAGGTTTCACCTGGCGTTATCTTTTCAAGCACCGGGCCTGATATCTCTGCACCGTGTCAGCGTAAACCGATCACCTCATGAACCATGACGCGCACCTGCTGGAAATAAAAACCGGCTCTGAAGAAATCTTCAGGGGTCATTTTCTTCATGCCTTGCGCGATACCGTCCAGTTGCCAGACGGCGGCAAGGCGACCCGGGAATACATTGTTCATCCCGGTGCCGTGATGATTATTGCGCTGCTTGATGATGGTCGTGTGGTGCTTGAGCGCCAGTACCGTTACCCTGTACAGCGTGTCATGATTGAGTTTCCGGCCGGCAAGCTTGATCCGGGCGAAACCGTGCTGGTCTGCGCGCAACGCGAACTGATGGAAGAAACCGGTTACACCGCACGCCAGTGGGCAAGGGCAGGTGTGCTTCATCCGGTCATTTCCTATTCGACAGAATTTATTGATATCTGGTTTGCCCGTGATCTGACCTTGGGTGAGCGCAAGCTAGACCAGGGCGAATTCCTGGATGTATTTACCGCCACACCAGCCGAACTGGCCGCCTGGTGTGCCGACGGTCAGGTCAGCGATGGCAAAACCCTTGGCGGCATGCTCTGGCTGCAGAACGTTTTGTCGGGGGCATGGGTTCTTGACTGGAAAACAGTTGAATAAATTGCCCGAATTTGCCGGGTATCTGGTTTTGCTCGCTTCCGTGATAATTCGTTCATGAAAGTTCTAAATCTGCAATGTACGCATCAGCATTCATTTGAAGGCTGGTTCGCGTCTGAAGATGACTTTCAGTCACAGCTTGCACGCGGCTTGATCGAATGCCCGTTGTGTGCTGACAAGGGCATCAAAAAAATGCCCAGTGCACCCCGCCTGAATCTTGGCGGGCATTCCGGTGCCAATACACCACCGGAAAAGGCAATGTCAGCGGCGCAAGGGGGGGTCTCTGTCTTGCCTTCTGAAGCGCCTGAAAGCTCGTCTGCCGCCAGCAGCGAACTGGCCAGTAACATTCCTGCAAACCCGGCCGCGCAGGCAGCTTTTCTGACAGCTCTTCGCCAGGTGGTGTCAAACACCGAAGACGTTGGCGAACGTTTTGCAGATGAAGCTCGCCGCATGCATTACGGCGATGTGGAGGCGCGCAGCATCCGCGGTCAGGCCAGCGTGCGCCAGGCGGTGGAATTGCTGGAAGAGGGCATTGAAGTCCTTCCTTTGCCCATGTTGCCAGCGCTTAAAGAAACCTTGCAGTAGCAGGCAGGCGCGCCAGCCTCGCGGTTTGGCCGTTTCACATCTCCGCAGAATCTGGCGGCCAGCTTTTTATCTGACCTGATCCTTGCGCGCTCTAGCTGAATTGACGCCTTCTGACAAGTGCGATTTATTCGTCAGCGCCTCCCCTGTTTACTCCAAAGCTCTTCATTGCCTGCGCTATATTGGCGCGTGCTTTGACACTGCAAAACTCTGATACTGACTTGGGGGGCTGACATATGCAACGTTATGAACTGGTCGAGGGCGCATCCAGCAAATTCTGGGAGGTGGATGTTTCTGGCTCTGAGCTTACTGTTGGATTTGGACGTATAGGCACGGCTGGCCAGAGCAAGACCAAAGGTTTTGCCGATGCTGCTGCAGCGATAAAAGAGCGCGACAAACTCATCAAGGAAAAGACTGGCAAGGGTTATGCACTGGTGGGCAGTCTGGCAGCGCCTGCACCGGCGGCTAAACCAGCACCGATACCTGCTGCAACAATGCCAGCAAAGCAGACAAAAGTTGCCCAGTCCATGGACACGGCAGCGCCGCCAGCTCACACCGCCCTCAAGCCTGATGTTTCTGCTCCGGCACCGGCAGCGGTTGTCAACAACGCTCCAGCCATGGCCTGGCCCAGCGGCGGTTTTCAGTGGAAAAAGGAATGGCGTGAAGCCATGCCAGTATTTCGTGGAGTTCACTCACCGGCCACGGAGGCGCTGGAGACGCTGCAAAAAAAGACGATGGTGATGCCCGCCAGCAACCAATGGATGGCGCAAGGTTTTGCCGAACTGGCCAGGGCCGCCGGGCGCTCCTGGGTTTATTGGGGCAAGGAGGAGTCCACACAGCGCATTACCCGCCAGGCGATGGATCGGCCAGATTTTGAGTACTGGCTTGAACTCATGGCGCAGGCGTTTTTCTGCAACTGGCAAGACCACCATTTGCGCTGGGTCACACAGATGTGTATTGGCCTGCATGGCCTGCCTTTTGCGATGGATGTCGCGCTCACCTTGTGGGAACCAGCGCTGACCAGACGCAGCGATATGGCTGACCTGTTGACCCCGTTGCGTCAGGCCATTGCCTGTGCCAGTGAGGCTGATTACACCCTTGCTCTGCAGGCCGCCCTGGTTTTGCGTGAACAGAGTTTCGAGAAAAAACGTGTTTGCGCCCATCTGTTTGCCCATCTTGGAGAGTGGGCAAGCGAGTGTCTGGATCAGCAGCCGCTTGACGACCGTTTGCTGTTGAAAGATTGCGCCTTGTCCGCCCCGCGCTTTTTGCAGTACATCCAGAAAAACAGAACTTACATCAGCTACCTGCTCCCGGCGCTTTATCTGCAGATTCACCTGCACGGCGAGGCTGCTTTTGATGCCCTGGCTTGTGTGCTGTCGCAGTCGACTGGCAGCAAGTCCACAACCCTTGAGGCCCTTGACTTGCTGGTTCGCATGCACGTACCGGCGCTTGTACCACTGCTGGTCAGCGGCATTGAAAATCATGAAACCCGCCACGCACTGGAAAAACCCGCCGCCGTACTCAAGTCGGCCATGGAATACAGTGCCAGCAGCCGCAACAGCACGGTTGAGGGCTGGACCGTGCGGCTGGCCCTGCGTGAGGCCGATGCGTTCAAAATCGCCCTGAACGCTGTGGAGCCCGACGTTCGCACCCGTTTTGAAGCCCGCCTGGCCACCCTGCAATGTGAGGAAGCCCCGGCCGCCAGTCTGCCAGAGGTCTTGCGCAACCCGCCCTGGCTGGGCAAACAGCGCCAGCAGGAGCTGCCTGCTTTTGACGTTGCCACGCTGCCCACGCCAGAACTCATGAACTGGACAGCGCAGGAACTGGCGCAGGCCAGAAAGTACAAAGTCCGGGCCTACCTCCGCCAACGGGGATTTACCGATGGTTTCCCCAATGATCTGGCCATCAGCGCCGCCGGTTTGCAGCGTTTGCTGGCCGGGCAGGGTTTGCTACCCGGTGATGTGGCCACCCGCTCCCACAATTGCCAGTCACCTGACCTGCTGCTGGTGGTGCCGGAAAAACACCGCCTGGCCTTGTGGAACAGCTACCCGGTTAATCAATGGCATCTGTGGGTCGGCAATGAAGGCGCGATTCGCCTGGTGCTGGCAGATTACGGCCTGGCCAGCTTGCCGGGTGTGTTGGCCTATCTGCAGTTCTCGCCCGAAAAAGGTTTGCCCCTGATCGAAAAAATTGACAGTCCGCAACTGGTCGATGCCGTGCTGCATATTGCAGCCAATCTGAAAAAGGCAAAAACCCAGGCCCAGGTCTGGCTGCGGGACCATCCACGTACGGTGTTGTTCAAGGCATTGCCACTGGCCTTCTCGCCCAAAAACAGCCCGGCTCGTGACAATGCCCGGTATGGCATACGCTGGCTGGCCAGCCATGGTTTTGAGGGGCATGCACGTGAAGCGGCTGGCATTTATGCTGGCACCATGCCCGCCGCACTTGATGCCTTGCTCAGCGCCGACCCGCTTCTGGTCTTGCCCGGCAAGATGCCCAGACTGCCGACCTTTTTTGTGCCTGCCGCGCTGCGTCGGCCCGAGCTGCGCAACGGTCTGGCCCTGCCCGCCAACGCTGTTGAGCACATCGCCAGCATATTGACCATCAGTCCGCTGGAGGCACCCTATCCAGGCTTGCAGATTGTCAGGGAAAGTTGCACACCCACCAGTCTGGCCGAGTTTGCCTGGGACGTTTTTGAGGCCTGGACTACTGCCGGTTCACCCTCCAAAGAGGGTTGGGCCTTCGCTGCACTGGGTTTGCTGGGCGATGACGAAACCGCACGCCGCCTGGCACCGCGCATTCGCCTCTGGCCGGGCGAATCTGCCCATGCACGTGCAGTTACCGGCCTTGACCTGCTGGCCGCCATCGGCACCGACGTCGCCCTGATGCACCTCAACGCGATTGCGGGCAAGGTCAAGTTCAAGGCACTGCAGGAGCGGGCCAGGGAAAAAATCAGCGCGGTCGCGCAAGCGCGCGGTTTCAGCCCTGAAGAGTTGGCCGACCGGCTGGTGCCCGACCTGGGTCTGCATGAAACCGGCACCCTGGTGCTGGACTTTGGCCCGCGCCGGTTTTTTGTCGGTTTTGACGAAACCCTCAAACCGCTGGTCAAGGATGCGCAGGGCGTGCGCCTCAAGGACTTGCCAAAACCCCTTAAAAGCGATGATGCAGCTTTGGCTGAACAGGCCACCACCAGCTTCAAACAGATCAAAAAAGACGCCAAGGCGGTTGCCAGCCAGCAGGTCAGCCGGCTTGAAATGGCCATGGTTGGACGCCGTCGCTGGCCCGTGGCTGATTTCAAGCTGTTTTTTGTCGAACACCCGCTGATGCGCCACCTGTCGGCGCGCCTGGTCTGGGGGCTGTATCAGGAAGGCAAGCTGGTGGACAACTTCAGGGTGGCTGAAGACTGGAGTTTTGCCGACGCCGACGACACGCTTTACCAACTGCCCGAACAAACGCATGACTGCAGCATAGGCATTTCGCACATTCTTGAAATGTCCAGGCAGAACCTGGATGCCTTTGGCCAGATATTTGCCGATTATGAAATCCTGCAACCCTTCAAACAGTTGAGCCGCGAAACCTACTGCCTGACACCAGAAGAGCAGGGCCTGAGTACCCTGACGCGTTTTAAAGACAAACAGGTCGCCACAGGCAGTGTGATGGGTCTGATCAACCGTGGCTGGGAGCGTGGCCAGGCGCAGGACGCTGGCTGGGTGGGTGAATTCAGCAAGCATCTTGAAGGCAATCTGCAGGTTGATGTGCAGCTTGACCCTGGCACCATCGTTGGTGACATGTCCTACGAGCCCAAACAGAAATTGCCTGCTGTGACCCTGCGAAAACGTGGCAGCTACGACCAGAATGGCGAGCTGTCCTTTGGCCGCGTGCATGCAATAGTGATCAGCGAGGTCTTGCGTGATCTGGAACTGCTGGCGGCAATCAAGGAATAGATTTTTTTCAACTTCAGGGCTTTTATAGCGCTTGCGTAAGCACAGCAGGCATCAACAAAACGAAGGGAAATGTTAAAACATGACGAACAACGAACAGACAAGCTCCGCCAGTCCTGACACCAGCACCGACCTGCCGGTTTCCCTGCCGCCACTGCTGCTCAACCCGCCCTGGCTGGCCAAAAAACGCCAGAACCCGCTGCCAGTGCTGGATGTCGCGCCCATCCCGACCCAGGAGCTGTTGCACTGGACTGACTCGGAACTGGAAGCCTTCAAAAATTACAAGGACAGATATAACCCCGCTACTGCCGTGGCCGATGTGTTTCCGGCGCGTCTTCGTCTGACCAGGGCCGGCATCGAGCGCCTGCAGCAAGGGCAGGGCTTGTTGCCCGGTGATGTGATGGATGACTGTCATGCCTTCATGAGCGATGTCCTGCTGGTGCCCGAGACGGCCCGGCTGGCGTTGTGGAACAGTTTTCCGGCCACCGAGTGGCTGAGCTGGCAGGTCAGTGGCGACGTCATACGCAAGCAGTTTGGTGACTATGGTGTGGCGGCGATTCCCGGCCTGGTCCGGCTGTTCCAGAGCCAGCCCGCATCCGGCTACTACAACACATCCAAGGTGGACAGCCCGCACTTGGTCGAGCCTTTTCTGCATACCCTGCGCCACAGCAAGACCCTCAAAACCGTGGCCCAGAAATGGATGCTGGCGCACCCGCGCACCGTGCTGTTCAAGGCGCTGCCGCTGGCTTTTCAGGCCAGCCACAGCCAGGCGCGTGACAACGCCCGCCATGGCCTGCGCTGGCTGGTCGCCAACAGATGTGAGGCAGAGGCCCGTGAGGTGGCTGCAGTCTACGGCCAGGGCATGACGGATGCACTGCAGGCGCTGCTCAGTGCCGACCCGCTTTTGGTCTTGCCAGGCCGTATGCCCAAACTGCCCGACTTTTTTAATGCGGCCGCTTTCCACCGGCCCGAACTGAAGAGTGGCCAGCGCTTGCCGCCTGAAGCCGTCGAACACATTGCTCTGATGCTGGCCATCAGCAAGCTGGACGCACCTTATGCCGGGCTGGAAATCGTGCGGCAGACCTGCACACGCGCCAGCCTGGCGGCTTTTGTCTGGGACTTGTTCGAGTCCTGGCTCAATTCCGGCACACCGGCCAGCTACAACTGGGCTTTCACGGCTTTGGGCCTGCTGGGCGACGACGACACCGCCCGCCGCCTGGCACCACTGGTGCGCGAATGGCCGGGCCAGTCGGCCACGGCCCGCGCCGTAACCGGGCTGGACATGCTGGTCGCCATTGGCACTGACGTGGCACTGATGCACCTCAACGGCATCGCTGCCAAGATCAAATACAAACCACTGCAACAAAAAGCCAGGGAAAAGATCAAGGACCTGGCTGATGCGCGCGGTTTCACAACTGAAGAACTGGCTGACCGGCTGGTGCCACGCCTGGGCCTGGACGAAGCCAGCGCGCTGGTGCTGAACTTCGGGCCACGCCAATTCACCATTGCTTTTGATGAAACACTCAAACCTATCGTCAAAAACGCCGAAGGCGTGCGCCTGAAGGATTTGCCCAAACCCAATCAGAGCGACAACAGTAATCTGGCCCTGGAGGCCAGCGACCGTTTCAAGAAGATCAAAAAAGACGCCAAAACCATCGCCGGCCTGCAGCTTTTGCGGCTTGAGTCAGCCATGGTATTGCGTCGCCGCTGGACGGCTGCAGATTTCAGCACGCTATTACTCGGCCACCCCGTCATGCGCCATTTGGCCGCCTGCCTGGTCTGGGGTGTTTATGACACTGACCAGCTTGATGGCAGCTTGCAACAAAACTTCCGTATCGCCGAAGACTGGACGCTGGCTGATGCAGATGACAGCCTGTATGAATTGCCGACAGATGTTTTTGTCGGTCTGTCGCACCGGCTTGAAATGCCGCCCGAGACTGCGGCCGCGTTCGGCCAGATTTTTGCCGACTACGAAATCCTGCAACCCTTCAAACAACTCGGCCGCGAAACCTATGCGCTGAGCCCCGAAGAACAACAAAGCAATGTGCTGACACGTTTTGCCAACCGCGTGCTCAACACCGCCAGCGTGATGGGCCTGGCCAATCGCGGCTGGGAGGGCGTGGAACATGGCGGCGGCTGGCTGGGCGAATACCGCAAATTGCTGGGCGAGGAACACCAGGTCACGGTGCAACTCACGCCCGGCACCATCATGGGCAACCCCACGCACGAACCCCGGCAAAAAATTCCCACGCTTACCTTGACCGAGCGCAACCGCTACGACGCGAGTGAACAGCTGAAGTTTGGCAGCCTGGACACGATTCTGGTCAGCGAGTTTTTGCGGGATCTGGAATTGCTGGCGCTGGCGAAGAATTGATTGGTTTTACCCCTTCCCCCACTGGGGGAGGGCTGGGATGGGGGCTCGCGGCCTATGCGTACAGCGACTTTATTTTTTAGGCCGCTGGCCCTCACCCCAACCCTCTCCCAAAGGGAGAGGGAGCAAGACAGGCTCGGATACCTTGATAGTACCGGTTTTTAAGCCTTTTGCGAAAGCGCAGCGCGCACAAGCAGCTACTAATTCAGTAGCAATTCAAAAAGCAGATTCATGATGCAAAAAGAACAGATAACAACAGCCATCACCACACTGACAGCCGGTTTTCAGTGGAAACCGGAGTGGCGCAAACAGCTTGCTGGGGAGCTACTTTGTAAGGACAGCTTTCAGCCAGCAGTGCTTGCGCAAGATGCCGAGCCGCCGCCCAACCAGATACTGGCTTGCTGGAACGGGCAGAAAGCACAGTTTCCCAAGTTATTGTTGCAAGTACACCTGCAGGAAGATGCTGCGCTGGAGGCGATGTCGCCGCTGCTGGCGCGTGCCATCAAGAACGAGGACAAGGTCGCACTGAATATGCTGCTTGAGGTGCTTGTGCGCCTGCACGTCCCCCAAATGCCGGCCCTGTTGATGACCGGCATCGCTGTGCCAAAAGTACGCACGGCTCTTGAAAAGCTGGCGGCGCAGTTCCCTGTCGCCGTGCTCAAAACCGCCATTGAACACAGTCTGGCCGGGCGCAGCCGTGCCACCGAAAACTGGACGATTCGCCTTGCCCTTCGGCACCCGGCTGCGTTGCCGGACGCACTGGCAGCACTGGAGCCGTCAACCCGCAAACGGTTTGAAACCCAGTGGGCCGCGCTTCACCGCGAAGTTGCCGCGCCAGAAAACCTGCCGCCGCTGCTGCGTGAGCCGCCCTGGCTGCGCGCCAATAGGCCGGGTGAGTTGCCAGCAGTTGATGTGCCGGTGCTGGCCACGCCCGAAGTGCTGGCATGGCCCCAGAGTAACCTGGAACAGGCCGCCCAATACAAACCCGGCAGCTGGCGGCACAAGCACGAGAACGACGAATGGGGTTTTCCTAAAATCCTGGGCCTTAGACCGTCAGGCGCGCAGCGTTTGCTGGCCGGCCAGCCACTGCAGCCCGGTGATATTGACACCGACGCCTACCAAGCTGACTTTGACAGCATCATCCGGTCGCCTGAACAAGCCCAGCTGGCCTTGTGGAACCACTACCCCAGCCCGAGCAGCCGTGACTGGACAGCGACCCAGGTGATTCCCGCACTCTTCGCCAAATTCGGCACAGCCGCCTTTCCCGGCGCCATAACTTTTTTAAGCACCCATGACGGCAAGGTGCCCTGGATTGCCTCCATGGTCGATAGCCCTGGACTGGTCAATCACATGATGCACGGCTTGCGCAACGTCCGGTTGCACAAGGAAAGTTCAGGCCTCTGGATAGAGCGTTTTCCGCGTACCGTGCTGTTCAAGGCGCTGCCGCAGGCTTTTGCTACCGAATACAGCGCTGGCCGTGACGATGCACGCCACGCGATCACCTGGCTTGCAGAAAGAGGCCATGCCGGGCTGGCGCGTGAAGTCGCCAACATTTATGGCGGCACCATGCCGAGCGCCCTGGAGGCGCTGCTGACCACCGACCCGATCTTTCTGCTGCCCGGCGTGATGCCGGAGTTGCCCGACTTTTTTGTCGCCGCCTCATTTCGCCGGCCTGAACTGCTAAGCGGCGGTGCTTTGCCAGTCGTGGCGATGGAACATATCGGCCGCATGCTCGCGCTGGAGCAGCCCGGTGTGCCTTATGCGGGTTTGGACATCGTTAAACAAAGCTGCACCCGCGCCAGCCTGGCCGAGTTTGCCTGGGACATTTACGAAGCCTGGGACGAAGCCGAAAGGCCAGGCAAACATCGCTGGGCCTTCAACTGCTTGGCTTTGTTCGGTGACGACGACACCGCACGCCGCCTGTTCACCCGCATCAACGACTGGGCTGCCAACTACGCCCTGCGCGCCCGCGCCACCGAAGCCATGAATATGCTGCGAATCATAGGCAGCGATGTGGCCCTCATGCTTTTGAGTGTGATTGCCGCCAAAAGCAAACACAAAACCTTGCAGGAGCGTGCTGGTGTGATGATCCAGAGCGCCGCTGACACACGTGGTTTAAGCCTCGAAGAACTGGCCGACCGGCTGGTGCCTGCGCTGGGCCTGGATCAGGAAAATGCCTTCGAGCTGGACTTTGGTCCACGCAAATTCACCTTGGCTTTTGACGAAGAACTAAAGCCTGTTGTGATGGATGCCAAGGGCGTGCGCCTGAAGGATTTGCCCAAACCGAATAAAAGCGACGACGCAGTGCTGGCCAAAGCCACTTCAGACCGGCTCAAACTGCTGCGCAAGGACGCGCGGACGCTGGCCAGCCTGCAGATCACACGTATGGAACGTGCCATGGTGAATGCCAGGCGCTGGCCGCTGGTCGAGTTCAAACGCTTTTTTATAGCCCACCCACTGATGCGTTACCTGGCCGCGCGGCTGGTCTGGGGGCATTATGAGGGCGACCAGCTGGTGCAAGCCCTGCGCATTGCCGAAGACTGGACGCTGGCCGACAGCGGCGATGAATTGGTCGAACTGCCAGACGACGCCATGCTGGGCATTCCACATGTGCTGGAGCTGGGCCCCGACATGCTGGCCGGGTTCTCGCAGGTGTTTGCCGACTATGAAATCTTGCAACCCTTCAAACAGCTAGGTCGGGAAACCTACGCGCTGTCGCCTGAGGAGCAGAAACAGCACACCCTCAAACGATTCGAGGGCCAGTCGGTTGCGTCGGGCAGCATCATGAGCCTGCAGCCCAGGGGCTGGGAGCGTGGCCGGCCGCAGGACCGCGGCATGGTTTGTGACTACAGTCGCAGGAGCTGTGACGGCCTGGAAGTCAGTCTCAGCATTTCACCCGGACTTTTTATAGGCGGCGGCATGATGGAGCCGCGCCAGGACATCGGCGAGCTGTGCTTGCTGCGCCATACTGAAGGCGGGCCACAACACCGTGTTAATTTTGGCAGCCTGGACGCCATTTTTATCAGCGAAGTCCTGCGTGACCTGAGCCAGCTCAACCCCTACAACATCATGACTGCACCATGACCACAGCTTCTTCCACCCGCCAGCAGCGTCCGCCCGCCGAGCATCTTTATGCTGATGAACTGGCACGGCTTAAAAAGGCAGACGCAGGCCCCAAACCGCCGGGCTGGCAGCTGTCGATGAAGGCGGTACGCCGTTTCATTGTTGGTGACAAAGACATTCGCACAAAAATCGTCTGTGCACCGAGTCTGATCGAACGTGCCATGGTCACGCTGGCGTCCAACCGCGCCCTGTTACTGGTTGGTGAGCCGGGCACGGCCAAAAGTCTGCTGTCAGAGCTGCTGGCATCCGCCATTTGCGGCTCCAGCCTGCTGACGATTCAGGGCAGCGCCGCCACCACCGAAGACCAGATCAAATACGGTTGGAACTACGCTTTGCTGCTGGCCGAAGGCCCGAGCCCGCGTGCCCTGGTTCCGTCAGCCTTGTACCGCGCCATGCAGGACGGCCGCATTGTGCGGTTTGAAGAAATCACCCGTTGCCCGCCTGAAGTGCAGGACGGCTTGTTGTCGATATTGTCAGAGCGCCTGCTGATGGTGCCCGAGCTTCCCGGCGACAACGCGGTGTTTGCCGCGCCGGGTTTTAATCTGATCGCTACGGCCAATACACGCGACCGCGGCGTCAACGAGATGTCAGCCGCGCTCAAACGCCGTTTTTCATTTGAAACCGTCTTTCCGATTGCCGATTACGACCAGGAACTGGCCTTGGTGCAAAGCGAAGTCGTCCGTTTGCTGGCCAATGACGGACTCAAACTGCAGCCTTCTGCCGAGGTGCTTGAAGTGCTGGTCACCACCTTCCGCGAACTGCGCCAGGGCGTTGACCGCGAAGGCGCCGCCAGCGAGCGCCTGTCCACCGTGGTCAGCACGGCAGAAGCTGTCAGCGTGGCCTACAGCGTCGCGCTGCGGGGCCACTATCTGCGCGGCGACACCGGGCAAGCGTCAGACATTGTCGAAGCCCTGGCTGGTGCAGCAGCCAAGGACAACCCAGATGACCTGAAAAAGATACGCCGTTACATCGAAAACAAGGCTGCCAAACGCCAGGGCGATCACTGGCGCGATTTTTATGCAGCGCGGCATTTGTTGCCTTGATGGTCAGGACTGCAGCTGATGCCCTGTTTTTCTCAGTATTTGATGGCGCTGTATGACCATCCTGCTTGCACGCCGGCCCCAAATGGCATAAAAACATGACAGTTCGTGTCATGGGCGTGCGTCACCACAGCCCGGCCTGCGCCCGGCTGATCCAGCGTGTCATACAGCAAAGCAGACCGGCCGCCGTGCTGATAGAGGGCCCAGGCGACTTCAACCCGCGCATGGCCGAACTGCTGCTTGAGCACACCTTGCCCCTTGCCTTGTACAGCTATTCCAATGAAGGTCAAAAACCGGCGCAGTGCTGGTTTCCATTTCTGGACTATTCGCCTGAATGGGTGGCCTTGCGCAGTGCCCATCAAATTGGTGCGCTGCTGCGCTTTATTGACTTGCCGCACTGGCAATACCGGGCAATTGCGGATGCAGACGAGCATAAAAGCGGCTTGCAGCCCCGCTCACGTTATGCCGAGGTGGTGCAACTGATGTGCCAGCGTTTTGGCTGTGACGGCGGCAACGCGCTGTGGGATCACTTGTTTGAAGGTGAGCTGGATGATGCAGCCCTGCAGCAGCGCCTTGACATTTATTTCGACGAACTGCGTGCAGGCGACCCCGGCACACCCCAAGACCAGGCGCGCGAACAACAAATGGCGCGCTGGGTGGCCTGGGCGCAGCGAGAAGTCTCTGGTGATGTGCTGGTGATCTGTGGCGGCTGGCACAAACGTGCGATTGAACAGCTCTGGCCCCTGCAGCCTGCAGAAGCTGAACCCGTGTCGCCTCTACCTGCCAATGTGCGTGCTGCTGGTTGTTATGTGGTGCCTTATGAATACCGGCAAGTTGATGCGCTGGGCGGTTACAGCTCGGGCATGCAGTCGCCACTTTTTTACCAATGGGTATGGCAGTCCGGCCTGGCAGGCGCGGGGGAGCAGGCGCTGCAGCGCATCACCCAGCGCCTGCGTGCCAAAGATGTGGCTTTTTCTACCGCAGAAATGATTGCCATGCGTTGCGCCCAGCAATCTCTGGCGCAACTGCGTGGCCACGCCTTGCCCCTGCGTGGTGACATTCTGGATGCGTTGCAGTCAACCGTGATCAAGGAGGCGCTGGAAGCCCCCGCACCCTGGGCCAGTCAGGGCCTGCTTGGTGACCAGCACCACCCCGTATTGCGTGAAGCCTTGCTGGCCCTGACAGGCGAGGGCGGTGGCAGGCTGCATATCGACACACCTCTGCCGCCGCTGGTGCATGACGTGACGGCCCGACTGGCACAGTGCGAGCTGACGCCACAGTCGCAACATCAGCCTGGCAAAAACAGGCAAAACATCATCATTGACCGCCGCCGTGCTGCTGACCTGCCACGCGCGCACACGCTGTGGCAGTTGCAGCTGATTGGCCTTGAAGGCGCAAAACTTCTCGAAACCCGCGCCCCCCACGCAGCCCGCCAGCTGCCAGCGGCGCTGAATTTCGAGGAACATTGGTCATTGACAAAGGGTGAGCACTGGTTTCCCAACCTGATCGAAGCTGCAGCTTATGGTGCAACGCTTGAATCAGCAGCCAGAAATTGCCTGACCCAGCTGATAAGCCAAAGCCAGGCCGACGTGGCCCAGGCCGCCGCTTGCCTGCTGAAAGCCGTGCGTGCCGGCCTGCTGGACATGGGTGATGCGCTGGGCCAGCAGCTTGAAGCGGCAATTCCCGCCGCGCATGACCTGGCAGCGCTGGCCAGGGCTGCGGGGCTGCTGCTGCAGGTCGTGCAGGCCGGCTTCTGGGGACAGGACACCCGCGCCTTGCTGGAGCGTGCCCTGTCTGTGCTGGCTGCGCGCATTTTGTGGCTGCTGGAGTCGCGCCAGGGCACGCAAGCCAAACAGCTGGAAGCCGACGTGGCAGCCGTCAGCGTGTTTGACAGCCTGCTGCGCCTGCAACTGGAGGCCCCGGCAGGGCTGAGCCGCAGTGCCACTCTGGCAAGCTTGTTGCGTCTGGCGCGCAGTGCCCAATCGCCACCCGCGCTGCGAGGTGCGGCTTTGGCTGTGGTGTATGTACACGACGCTTTGGGCGAACAGGCAGCCCAGCAGATTCTGGCCCTGGTTCGCGCCGTGCCGCCGCGTGATGAGCTGGGCGATTTTTTATATGGCCTGTTTTGCTGTGCGCGTGTGCTGGCCACTGAATCAGACGCCATCGTGGGCGCTGTGCATGAGGCGCTGGAGGGCATGGGCAGCGATGATTTTCTGGTCGCACTGCCGCAGTTGCGGGCCGCTTTTGCCTGGTTTCCACCACGCGAGCGTGGTGCGCTGGCCGTGCGGGTGGCTGCCTTGCTGGGCTTGTCGGCCAGCGAACAATCGGGCCTGCTGTCGCTGCACACTGGCAGCCATGCGTTGCTGGACGCCAAACGTATAGAGGCGCAGGCGCTGGCCTGGGCCAGGGCGCTGGAGATTCAGGTATGAAACCAGTGATGGTTCTTTCAGCCGCAGAACGCTGGCGACTGCTGCTCGGTGAGGCTGCGCAGCAGCCTTTGGCGGGCGGCCTGGGCGGCTCGGCTGACATGCAGGCCATGGCCATGGACCGCGCCCTGGCCTGGCTTTATGGCCGTGATGCGCCCGATGGCCAGGGTGATGGCGGCGGTGATGCTGCAGACCGGCTGGACCGCCACGGCGGCGCAGGTGCCTCACAACTGACGGTACCTGAATGGATCAATGAAATCCATGAGCTGTTCCCAAAGGAAACCATAGAACGGCTGGAGCGCGACGCCATCGAGCGTTACGGGATTGACGAAGTCGTGACCAACCCCGAGGTGCTGGCACGCGCCACACCCAACCCGGCACTGCTGCAGGCCGTGCTGCGCACCAAACACCTGATGAACCCGCAGGTGCTGGCCATGGCGCGCCAACTGGTCGCCAGGGTGGTGGCCGAACTGATTGAAAAACTCGCCAAAGAGGTGCAGCGCTCCTTCAGCGGCACACGCAAACGCCAGCAGCTGTCAACACGCGGCTCACTGAGCCAGTTTGCCGCCCGCGAAACCCTGCAGCGCAACCTGAAGCACTACGACTTGCGCCGCCAGCGGCTGTTGATTGAAAAGCCGCTGTTTTATGTCAACACCCGCCGCTCGCTGCAGCCGTGGCAGGTTTTTTTGCTGGTCGACCAAAGCGGCAGCATGGTGTCAAGCGTGATTCACTCGGCGGTGACGGCCTCATGCCTGTGGGCCTTGCCCGGCGTCAAAACCCATCTGGTGGCGTTTGACACCGATGTGGTGGACTTGAGCGACCGTGTGCAGGACCCGGTGGAGGTGCTGATGGGTGTGCAACTCGGCGGCGGCACCGACATTGGCAAGGCCGTGGTGTATGCCGCCGGTCAGATTGAAGCACCACGCCGTGCCATCGTTGTCATCATCAGCGACTTTTACGAAGGCGCCGCCGAGCATGTGCTCATCAGCCAGGTGCGTGCCCTGTGCGCCCAGGGCACACAGGTGCTGGGGCTGGCTGCGCTGGATGAAAAGGCCAACCCCGACTACGACCGCGCCCTGGCCGGCAGGCTGGCTGATGTGGGCGCGCATATTGGTGCGATGACACCGGGCCAACTGGCGGCCTGGCTGGCGGAGAAACTGGGGTGAGCGAAAAATGAGTCCAAGGCAAGACCTTTTGCACCTGAGCCCCGAGGCGCTGGCCCAGGCCGCCAATGCCGGTGTTGTCAAACGTGCGGTACGTGAGCTGGAAGGCGGTTACCGGCCGCAACTGACGCTTGGTGCCGATGCCACGCTTCAGGCGACCTTCAGCGATGGCATACACACCATCTGGCCAGCGGCCACGCCAATCGGGCAAGTGCGTTGCAGCTGTGGTGCAGCCACGGTTTGCAGGCACCGCATTATTGTGGCGCTGGCCTATCGGGAAGAGGTGCGTGATGCAGTGCGCGATGATGCACAGGTTGGGGACTCGTCTGGACATGCATCTGCAGATACGGCTCCGGTTGCTCCGGCAGCATCCCCCGGCCATGCCAGCGATGACATGCTTGCGCGTGTCATTCCCGCCACCTTGCTGGCCAGAGCGGTGCTGGCGCGTGACGCCGGTTTGTCCGTCACCATTCGCAGAACAGCCAGCGGCGAGCCCTGCGACACCGCACGCCTGCCATCGGCCACGGTGCGCTTCTGGGCGGGTGCCGCGCTGGAGGCTGCACGCTGCGACTGCATTGCCGCAGCGGCCTGTGAGCATGTGGCACTGGGCGTCTGGGCCTTCCGGCAGGCTGACAATGATTTGACGCAAGCAGCACAGGTCGTGCGCCTGGGCAGCGATGGCACCCGCCTGGCCCTGGACACCGCGCCGTGGCAGGCGCTGGTTGAAGCGATTGTTCTTCATGGCCTCAGCGGCGGTGCCGCACCCATGGCCCAGGCTTTGAGCCATGCGCTGGAAGCCAGCCGGGCCCTGAATGCCACCTGGCTGGTGTATCTGCTGCAAGACCTTGAGCAATGGTGTGGTGCCTGGTTTGCACGCAGTGCGTCTTATCAGGCAACAGATGGCCTGGCCCTGGTGGCCGAACTGGCACTGCGCCTTCATGCCTGCGTGTTGCCCGGCAGCGCCAGGGCCGTGTTGGGCCTGGCCGAACCCGGTGAAACCGAGCTGGATCGTCTGCGGCTGGTCTGCCTGGGTGCACGCACCGTGCGCGACGGCCCAAACCGTCGCACACGTCTGCTGCTGGCCGATACCGACACTGGCACGGCCCTGGTATTGACCCATGAGTGGAAGGTGGCAGCCGACACGGCAGTGGACGAAACCAGCGCCCGCGCATCAGAACGTCTGGCCCCCGGTGTGTCGCTTGAAGCCCTGAGCCGTGGCCAGTTGCTGGCCCGGCAGGCCCGCCGTTTGCCCGACGGCAGCCTCAAGCTTGCCAAAAGCCGAAGTTCACACAACAGCGTGCTGCCGCAAGTACCCGACTGGATGCAGCTTGGTGCGCCTTTGCGTTATGACAGCGTGCGCGCGCTGGCCGCTGCCCAGCAGGCCCAGCCCACAGCGCAGGTTTTGCCCCGCCATGCGGCCCAGCGTTTTATCGTTTTTACACCCGCACGACTGGAAACCCCGAGTTACGACCCCCACGCACAGGCTCTGATGGCCCTGCTGTATGACGCAGATGACCAGCCCCTGCTGCTCAAACGCAGTTTTGAGAGCCACAACCGCCATGCCCTGGCCGCGCTGGCCGAAGCACTTTCAGGCAAGCAGGGTGAGCTAAGGCATGTGGCAGGTTTGCTGCACTGGTCAGGCGGCCTGCCGGTGATTGAGCCCTGGGCAGTAGCCGCCAGCGGCATCGTCGTGCCCGACTTTGCCGCCGCTTCAGCCCAGAGCAGCGACGCACTGGCCAGCCTGCCCCTCGGTTTTTTGCCCGATGAAACAAGTGATCCGCTTGCAAAAGCACTAAGCAGCCTGCGCGAGGTGCTGGCAAGCTTGCTGCACCATGGTTTGACCCAACTGCCTGCGGGCTGGAAAACCGACTGCAAGCAGACCGTGCGCCAGCTTGCAACACAAAGCCTTTTTACGCTGGCCGATGCACTGAAAACCCTGCTCGAAGCCACCCTGAGCGCGCAGGCCATGCCCAAAGGTGCCTGCCTGGCTCCGGCGCTGATGAAGCTTGCGGCCCTGGCGCAGTTGCATGAGGATGCGCGGGTGGTGGTAGGTTTGCCGGGCACCGAGCCATCCTGACCGGTCAGCAGCGCCTCGCAACAAGTTCAACATTAAACTTGTGCCATGACGCAAACAGAACAAGTAGAACAAACCACTGTGGTCAGCCGCTGGTTTGGCAAGCGGTTTTCTGAACTGCATCCGCTGCTTCAATCACTTCACCTCAAGGGCGGCACATTGCGCGGCATGATCGAGATACGGACCGGTGCAGGGCTTGCAGCGTGGATTGGCAAAAGACTCGCCGCTTCACTCGGCATTCCGGTTGACAAGCTGCGCCGGGGCTTTGAGGTCGAGATCAGGCACACGAGCAAGGCGCTGGAGTGGCGGCGCACTTTCGACAACGGGCAAACCCTGGTCTCGATTTTTGAACCTGTCGGAGTCTGGCCCCAGGGTTACTGGATTGAACGGACCGGACCTTTGAGCCTGCAATTGACGGTGGACGTCAACGATGGTGCCTGGCAATGGCGTCCCCTGCGTGCGAGTTATAGGGGACTACGCTTGCCGCTTTGCCTGTTGCCTCAATCCAGGGCTGGCAAACGTATTGTTGACGGCAAATATGTTTTTCACGTTGAATTTGCCTTGCCCGTGATGGGCAAAGTCCTGAGTTATTCCGGCACGCTTGATGCCGACGCGGCGAATGGTGGTCTCAGGCAGGAAGGCTGAAATGCAAAAAGCGGAGCCGCCAGTGGCAACTCCACTTTTTTATCCCCTGGTTAGTGCTAAAGCGGTTTCAATCAGGGCTACCCGCTGGACAGTTCATCTCAAGGATACAAACCACGCAATTCACGGGTATGCAAAATCCGCTTGCAGGCGACGATAAAGGTTGCGGTACGCAGGCTGACCTTGCGGTCCTGGGCCACGTTCCAGACGCCGGCAAAGGCTTCCTTCATGATCTTGACCAGGCGGGCGTTGATTTCTTCTTCGTCCCAGAAGAAGCTTGAGAAATCCTGCACCCATTCAAAATAGCTGACGGTCACACCGCCGGCATTGGCGATCACATCCGGCAGCACCAGAATATTGCGTGACTGCAGAATGTCGTCGGCTGCAGGAGTCGTCGGGCCATTGGCGCCTTCAATAATCATGCGGGCCTTGATGCGGCCTGCGTTTTGCGCGGTGATCTGCTGCTCAAGCGCGGCGGGGATCAAAATGTCGCACTCAACGTCCCAGAAGCTGTCATTGCTGATCACTTCGGCTTGTTCAAAACCGCCGACGCTGCCATTTTCTTCAACGTGTTTGAGCAGGCTGGGTACATCCAGACCAGCTTCACGGTAAATCGTGCCACCATGGTCTTGCACGGCCACCACGCGTGCACCGGCTTCGGCAAACAGTTTGCCGGCCACACCACCCACATTGCCAAAACCCTGCACGGCAACCCGTGCACCGGAGATTTCAAGACCGATGTGTTTTGCAGCTTCGGTGCCGACGGTGAACACACCACGGCCGGTTGCTTCGCGGCGACCCAGGGAACCGCCCAGATCCACGGGTTTGCCTGTCACCACGCCGGTGGCGGTGGAGCCGGTGTTCATTGAATAGGTGTCCATCATCCAGGCCATGATCTGGTCATTGGTA
>JAZKIK010000799.1:0-830 GCA_040384925.1 Pseudomonadota bacterium
GGTCAAACCACCACCAACGCCACCAGCACCAGTCTTCCAGGCAGCACCGACGCCCAAACCCGAACCCACGGTGTCGATGAAACCAGTGGTGACAGCTGAGCCCCTGTTCGATGGCCTGGACATGGACTTTGGCACGGGCACGATGGCCCTGAAACCTGTGCCACAGGCACCAGTCCCGGCACCAGTACCAGCCCCCAGCAAGAAAACGGATGATGCACTCTCGGCCAGTGGTTTGACCTTCACCGCAACACCGCTGGTGGCTCCCAAACCCGCAGCACCAGCAGCACCCGCTGTGATGGACAGTGGCATGCTGGAGTTTGACCTGGGTTCGCTGTCGCTCGATCTGGACGGCCCGACCACCGAAAGCCCTGAGGCCGAAGCGGCCGATGGCCCGCTGGAAACCAAGTTTTCGCTGGCCGAAGAGTTCCGTGCACTGGGCGATCTGGATGGTGCCCGTTCATTGGCGGAAGAAGTTCTTGCCGAAGCCAAAGGTTCTCTTAAAAACAAGGCCCAGGCTTTCCTGAACGCCCTGTCCTGAACGCCAGCTGAACGCGCTGCGTTCACTGGCTTTTGTTTTCTGCCCTATCCTCCTTCATTGCCTGCAAGCCATACATGAGGATAGCGCTCGGCATAAGTTACAGCGGCAGTGCCTATGAAGGCTGGCAAAGCCAGCTTTCAGGCAATACTGTCCAGGACAGGCTGGAGCTGGCACTGGGCAAATTTGCAGCACGACCCATTCGTGTGATGTGCGCCGGTCGCACTGACGCCGGAGTCCATGCATTAATGCAGGTGGTGCATTTTGACACCCCCCTTCAACGCGAAACAGCTTC
>JAZKIK010000799.1:840-2442 GCA_040384925.1 Pseudomonadota bacterium
TGCCACGAGACATCGCGGTTCAATGGGCGCGTGTCATGCCTGACGAGTTTCACTCGCGTGGCAGCGCGGTGGCACGGCGCTACGCTTATGTGGTGCTGGAATCCATTGTCAGGCCCAGTGTGGAGGCTGGCCGTGTTGGCTGGGTTTACCGGCCCATGGACGGTGCAGCCATCAAACAGGCAGCCTTGCATCTGATTGGCGAGCATGACTTCAGCTCCTTCCGGGCAGCCCAGTGCCAGGCAAAAACACCGGTAAAAAACATCAGGCGCATCGACATCTCGCAACGTGAAAGCAGCGACTCCAGGTACTGGCGTTTCGAGTTTGAAGCCAACGCCTTTTTGCATCACATGATTCGCAATATCATGGGTTGCCTGCTGGCGGTCGGCCAGGGCAGCCACCCACCCGAATGGCTGGCGCAAGTGCTGGCCGCACGTCGCCGGGATGCTGCGGCACCGACTTTTTCGCCCGATGGGCTTTATTTTCTGGGTCCGCTCTATGAAAGCCGTTATGGTTTGCCGGAGCGAACCCCTGCTTTTGACTGGTTGCCATGAATACCGCCAACACCTTTGAGGCCAGCAGAACACGTATCAAGATTTGCGGGCTCACGCGCGAAGAAGATGTGGATGCAGCTGTTGCTGCGGGTGCCGATGCCATTGGATTTGTGCTTTACAAAGCCAGTCCACGTCATGTCAGCGCTGAGCGGGCGGCCGAACTGGCCCGCCGTTTGCCCCCCTTCGTGACACCGGTACTGCTGTTTGTCAATGCACCTGCCAGTGAAATAGTGGCAGCCTGCGCCCTTGTTCCATGCGCTCTGGTGCAGTTTCATGGTGACGAGACAGTTGCAGAATGTCTGGAAATTGCCAGGCCCTTCATGCGTGCCGCCCGAATTCCGGCAGGCGAAGAAGCCCTTGAGCCACAGGCCCGTTTTGATCTCGTAAAATACGCAAACGATTTTAAATCAGCCCAGGCCATACTTCTCGACGCCCATGTTGAAGGTTTTGGTGGTGGCGGAAAAACATTCAATTGGTCACTCCTTCCTCCAAACGTCAGCGCTCACCTCGTTTTGTCTGGTGGATTGACGCCTGCAAACGTGATCGATGGCATTTTGCAAGTCAGGCCGCGTTGTAAAACGCTGGCCGTTGATGTGAGTTCCGGCGTAGAGATTTCAGCTACCGGAGGGACAACCCTCAAAGGAATCAAAAGCGCCGACAAAATCATTCAATTCGTCGCAGCCGTTCGTGCTGCAGACACCCAACTTGCAGGAAGCGCTATCCATCATGTACGAGTACCAACAACCTGATATTTCCGGCCACTTCGGCGTTTACGGCGGCAGTTTTGTATCTGAAACCCTGACCCACGCCATCAATGAGCTCAAGGAGGCCTACGCAAAATACCAGTACGAACCGGAATTTCTGGCTGAATTCCACTCCGAACTGAAACACTTTGTGGGCCGCCCATCACCGATCTACCACGCAGCCCGCATGAGCCGCGAGCAAGGCGGCGCGCAGATTTACCTGAAGCGCGAAGACCTGAACCATACCGGCGCGCACAAGATCAACAACACCATAGGCCAGGCCATGCTGGCCAAACGCATGGGCAAGC
>JAZKIK010000800.1:0-4729 GCA_040384925.1 Pseudomonadota bacterium
ACAGGAGGCCAGCCCTGCTGGTCTGGCGAATTTTGGCTTCCGCGCCCGTCCAGCCTTTGCAGATATTGACGGTGACGGTGATCTGGACGCTTTTGTTGGCAACGCCTACGGCAACACGCTGGTCGTTCTGAACACCGGCAACTACAGGGCACCGGTGACGTCCACCACCCCCGATGGCACTTTTGCTGTGGGCAGTGTCATCACATTGCAGCTCAGTTTTTCGGAAACCCTCTTTGTTGATGCTGGCGGTGGCAGCGGCCCGACGCTGGCGCTGGAAACCGGTGCTGCTGACCGTCTGGCCACCTACAGTGGCGGCTCGGGCACCAGCACGCTGACTTTTACCTACACGGTGCAGGCAGGCGACAACTCGGCCGACCTGGACGTGACGAGCATCAATGCCCTGGTACTGAACGGCGCGACCATCCGCGACGCCGTAGGCAACGATGCTGACCTCGGCGTCGTGGCGCCGGGTACCTATGGCTCGCTGTCGTCCAATGCAGCACTGGTGATTGACACCGTTGCGCCCGAGATCGGAAGCACCACAAGGCCGGTCTTTTCAGCACCCATCACCGCCTCGCCTTTTGGCCTGGGCCCCGTGCCCCTGTATGCCAGTCCGGCCTTGGGCGACATTGATGGGGACGGTGACCTGGATGCTTTTATTGGCGAGGGAGACGGCAACACGCTGGTTTACCTGAACACAGGCAGCGCCAGCAGCCCGGCCTTTGCGCTGCTGGGCATGAATGTGTACGGCCTGGCCGACGCAGGCTCTGTGGCCAATCCCGCCCTTGCAGACATCGACGCGGACGGCGATCTGGATCTGTTTATTGGTGAAGTCAATGGCAACACGCTGGTCTACCTGAACACGGGCAGCGCCAGCACCCCGGCTTTTGTGCTGTCGGGTACCAACCTGTACGGCCTGGGCGATGTGGGCGGTCAGGCCAGTCCCAGCTTTGTGGACATTGACGGCGACGGTGATCTGGATGCCTTCATTGGCAACTATGACGGCCTGACGCTGCTCTACCGCAATACCGGCAACGCCAGCAACCCGGCGTTTGTGCTTGATAGCACTGACTACGGGCTGAGCGATGTTGATGCCGTGGCCAGCCCTGTTTTTGCAGATGTTGACGGCGATGGAGACGTCGATGCCCTGATTGGCAACCGCGACGGCTACACCTTGTTCTACAGAAACGACGGCAGCGCCAGCATCCCGTCGTTTGTGCTGGACGGCAGCTTTACCCGCCTGAATGGTTTCGCCGGTCCAGGCAGTTTTAATCGGGCCAGTACCACCCTGGCCGACATCGACGCGGATGGCGATCTGGATGCCCTGGTTGGCGGCGCTTTCGGCAATACTGTGATTTACCTGAACACCGGCGGCCTGGACGGCACCGTGTACGCCAGTACGGCCAATGGAAGCTATGGCATTGGCAGCGTCATCACCCTGAAGGTGGACTTCTCGGAAAATGTCTTCGTCACTGGCGGCACGCCCACTCTGGCGCTGGAGACCGGTGCGTTTGACCGGCTGGCCACCTACAGCGGTGGCTCGGGCGGCAAGACCCTGAGTTTTAGCTACACGGTACAGGCTGGCGATACCTCGGCCGACCTGGATCTGCTCAGCAGCACAGCATGGACGATGAACGGCGCAAGCATTCGCGACGCTGCGGGCAATGACGCGGTCTTGACACTTGGTACCCCTGGTACCTATGGTTCGCTGGCTGCCAATGCCAACCTGGTGATAGACGGCATTGCCCCCACACTTGCCATCACCAGCAGCGACAGCACCCTGGGCACCGGCCAAACCGCGCTGATTACCTTTACCTTCAGCGAAGACCCCGGTGCCAGCTTTGCCTGGGACGGCAGCAGCGGCGATATTGTTGTCACCGGTGGCACCTTGAGCGCCATCACCGGCAGCGGCCTGACCCGAGCTGCCACTTTTACCCCCGTAGCAGGCGTGCGCGCAGGCACGGCCAGCATCACGGTTGCCAGCGCAGCTTATACCGATGCTGTAGGCAACAGCGGCGGCGCAGGCAGTAGCCCCAGCCTCACCTATGACACGCTCAGCATTGATCAGACAGGCAGCAGCGCACCAGAAAAAATCACCGGCGGCGCAGGCGACGACAGCCTGGACGGTGCGGGCGGAAACGACCGGCTTGCAGGGCGTGAGGGTACGGACCATCTGGATGGCGGGGAAGGCAAGGACAGCCTGTTCGGCCAGGGCGGCAATGACAGCCTGCAAGGCGGAGACGGCAAGGACATCCTTGACGGCGGAACAGGTGCTGACACCATGACAGGCGGCGACGGTAGTGACTACTACTACATTGACAGTGCGGGCGACCAGGTCATTGAAACCGGCACAGACCCCCTGACAGCCGGCGTTGACACGGTGTACAGCTACCTGAGCAGCTACACCCTGACCAGCAATGTCGAGCGCGGCACCATCAAGACCGCAGGTACAGCCAGCCTGACCGGCAATGAACTGAACAACGTCCTGACAGGCGGCACCGGTGCCAACACACTCAACGGCCAGGGTGGCAACGACAACCTCAGCGGCGGCAATGGCAATGACAGCCTGATTGGCGGTGCAGGTCAGGACACCCTGACCGGAGGCGCAGGCAACGACACCATGCTGGGCGGCGACGGCAACGACGACTACCATGTTGACAGCGCAGGCGACATCGTCATTGAAACCAATGCTGTCAACAGCGGCACAGACACCCTCTACAGCTACCTCAGCAGCTACACCCTGACCGGCAACGTCGAGCGCGGCGTCATCAAAACATCTGCAGCAGCCAGCTTGACCGGCAACGAACTTGACAACAGCCTGTACGGCGGCATCGGCAACGACAGCCTGAACGGCGCTGCAGGAAACGACATCCTGACAGGTGGGGCCGGTGCAGACCAGTTGACCGGCGGTGCCGGCCGCGATGTCATGACAGGCGGGCTGGGTGCGGACGCCTTCCTCTTTTATACAGGCAGTGGACGCGACATCATCAAGGACTTCAACCGCGCAGAAGGCGACAAAATCAGCCTGCAGAGCAACCTTAACGGCTCAGGCATCATCGACGCCGCAAGCGCTTTGGCACATGTGAAGGACATGTGGGGATCAGCGCTGCTCGATCTGGGCGACGGCAATGTCATCCAGTTCACCGGCATGGTGACGGCTGACCTGACGGTGGCTGACTTTATGGTGTTCTGAGGGTGAAACCGAGGCAATACCTGGGCATACGCCGCGATTGATTTCGCAGTAATTGACAATTGATTTTCCATTGGTGGCAACTCCCTAAAATCCGCACTCGCCACATCCGGCACATTCGCCCACAATCGGGATCATGCCCACACCTCTACCCACCAGGCCCCAGACCGGCCCGCTCGCAAAGCTGCCCACATACCTGCATGTCGCCGACATTCAGGGCCTGGCGCAACTGGCGACCCAGGGTGTTCTGGGTGTTGCTGGGCTGGCTGAAACCGTGCAAGGCAGTGTGTACAAAACCGTGGCTGCACCGTTTGGCCTGCTCGGCTCGCGTTTTGTGGACGGCACACCCGGCAGCAGTGGTGTCAAAGCGCTGGGCATCACCGGCCTGGTGTATGGCGGCGTCAGAGGCATCACGCGTCTGACGGGCGGCACTGTCAACGCTGTGTTGTCGCGCGCCGGGCCGATGTTGCCAAAACAGAAATCATCGCCAGAACGTGAAGCCGTGCTGTCAGCCATCAACGGCGTTCTGGGTGACCATTTGCTTGAAACCGCCAATCCGCTGGCCATCCAGATGAGTTTTCGGCATCAGGGTCAGACCTTGCCGCTGGACAAGGAGGGTCTGGCGCAGCGCCTGCCGCAGGCTGGCGGCAAGGTGCTGGTACTGCTTCACGGCCTGTGCATGAATGACCTGCAATGGGGCACCGACAACAGCCATGCCGAAGTGCTGGCGCGTGAACTCGGCTACACCCCGGTTTACCTGCACTACAACACCGGCCTGCACACCTCCATCAACGGCCAGCAGTTTGCCGACCTGCTTGAAGCGCTGCTCGCCGCCTGGCCGGTGCCGGTGCAGGACTTGAGTTTTCTTGTTCACAGCATGGGTGGCCTGGTGGCCCGCAGCGCCTGCCAGCAGGCCGAGCTGTCTGGCAAGGCCTGGCGCAAAAACTTGAAAAACATCGTGTTTCTGGGCACGCCGCACCATGGCGCGCCGCTGGAGCGGGTCGGCAACTGGGTGGATACGGCGCTGGGCAGCAATCTGGTGACCAGACCCTTTGGCAAAATCGCCCAGATACGCAGCAGCGGCATCACGGACCTGCGTTATGGCCATGTGCTGGCATCGAGCTGGCAGGGCATTGACCGCTTCCAGCGTTCACCTGACCTGCGCGAACCCTTGCCTCTACCCGCCAATGTGGCGTGTTTTACTGTAGCCGCCACCACCTCCAACGCCCCCGGCGGAATCAGGGACGCATTGATTGGTGACGGCCTGGTGCCGCTGCGCAGTGCCCTCGGACAGCACGACGAGGCAGCTCACACCCTGGCGTTTGAGGCGCAAAACCAGTGGATTGCCTACGGTACGGGCCACATGGGGCTGCTTGACAGGCCTGAGCTTGCGACGCAGGTTTTGCGCTGGCTGGGCTGAACTTTCTGTTTGGAACGTGTTCACGGTCTATACGGGGTCGCGCAGCAGCCTTGCCGGGATGCGGTGGTAGGCGCAGCCCGCCGCCAATAGCACAGCTATTGGCAAGGGGTGCAACACCC
>JAZKIK010000801.1:0-5976 GCA_040384925.1 Pseudomonadota bacterium
TCTCTACCGGTGGCCTTTCCCTTGGCTGTAGCAGCGCTGTGGGGAGGTCAAATTCTTCAAGCATGCTTTTTCCAGACAAAAAGAACCGCAAGGGGGCATCCCCAGGGTTCAGGCTTCAGGCAGGTGTTGGGAACGGGGTGATCACACACAAACCCGTTTTGAGGTGCATCACATTTTTACCGCTAAAGCCATAACAACGCTTGATGACTCCTTGCGTTTACAAATCATTCATGTCCAGGATAATTACACCATCAGGGCGTTCCATTGTTTGAGTATTACGCGCTCGTCCTCACGCAGTGAGGGCACCTCAAAACGGCGGCGCAGTTCTTCAAGCGGCATGGCAACGACTGTCCACAAATCCCAGCCGTTGAGCAGATCGACATTGGTGGCAGCACCGCGCGCCACGGCGCGAAAAAACGCATCTGGCTGCAACGCGCCTTTGGGGGCCGGCCCTGGCATGATCTGAAAACCAGCCTGGAACTGCAGCAGTGTCAACATCAGCAAGTCCATGCACAGGACTTCTGTGTTGCCGCCACTGAAGGCTGCGTTGAGCATTTCACCCTGGTCGGTGGCTTCGTACTCGCTGATGATGTGGTAAATCTCGTGTTTGGCCCAGCCTTCGGGGAAACTTTTGGGCTCGCCTGGCAGGGGAAAACCGTGGCGGGTATAAAAACTGTACAGATGATGGCCCAGGGTCTCGGCGGGGTAGGCTTTCAGCTCAGTGTATTTTTTCAAAAGGCGGGTGTCTGTCATCAGCTCATACAGCCCCGGTACCTTGGGCATCATGATACGCAGCATGTCCAGCCAGTCACGCAGCCGGGCCTTGCCTGTGGGTGACCAGTAAAAAGCGACAGAACGCCCCATCAAACCAAAAGCCATGCGCCTGAACTGGCGTTTGACACCCTGGCGCAACAGCTTCAGCCCCAGGTCATGCACCGCCAGTTGCGCCGCTGCCTCCTCAACCACGGCGGCTTTTTCGGCCAGCACCTGCTGGTCAAGAACAGGCAGCATGGCCAGCATGCGAACGAGCTGTGTACGCATCACCGGGTCAGGAATGGTTTGCGCCAGATCGGGCGGCAAAGCCATGGACGCTGGTACGGGCAGCGGTGTGGCCTGATGCAAAAGGTGGCGCTGCATGGCATCAATGCTTTCCTGCTCAACCGGCAGCAGGCTGATACGGCCACGGGCCGAGGCCACGGCATACATCGCCTGGACGATGGCAAAAACCTGTTGTTCATTGGGATAAATGATGCGCATCGTTGTAGTCACTACGGTTATGAAATGAGGAGATGACCAGAGCACTTATGCAGCAGGCGTGAATGGCAGCCATTTTTTATAACAAGCCGGGTTTGGCAATTTCAGGCAGGCTTCAGGCTGGCACCAGCAGCGCATCCTGCGCGGCGAGTTCGCGGGTTTTGTCAGCGCTCAGGCGCGGCAAGTCGTAGCGGGCACGCAACTCGTCAAGCTCGACTCCGGCGTGTTCCCACAGCCGCCAGCCGGCCAGCAGGTCAACAGACATGGCCGCGCCACGCGCCATGGCATGAAAAAACTCCTCAGGCCGGAACACGTCCTGCGCAATCGGGCCGGGCGCAAACTTGCGACCCAGATGCAATTGCACCAGCGCGGGCAGCACCACCTCAAGCACCATTTCAGAGGTATTGCCGGCGATGAACCCGGCCAGCAGCATCTCGCCCGGCAGTGTGGTGCCGTAGTTGCTGATGATGTGATAAACCTCGTGCCGCGCCCAGCCTTCGGGAATGCTTTTGGGTGAACCCGGTACCGGAAAGCCGTTTTTTGCGTAATAGCTGTGTACCGCATGGCCCAGGGTGCCGGGCGGCAGCTTTTCAAGTGCGGCATACCTGGCATGCAGCTCGTCAAGCTGCAGCCTGCGCCGCAGGCCGGGAAACCAGGGTGTGACGCTCCACCACAAACTCAGCCAGCTGCGCAGTTCGGGCTGGCCGCTGATGGGCCAATAGTGGTCAATAAACCGCTTCATGAGTTTGAACATGATGCGGCTGTACTGCTTTAGCGCTATGCGGCGCAGCATGACCAGCCCGAACTCTGACACGCCGAGTAGCGCCGCTGCTGCTTCGACAACTTCTACCTTTTTGATGCTCAGCTCTTTGTCAATCGGCGGCAGCATGGCCATCAGCCGGACGACCTGAAGTCGTAGATCCGGCGAATCCAGGGCTTCGGCCAGATTGGCGGGCAGTGGCCCCGGCGTGCCCTCAATCGGCACATCCTGCAGAAACAGGTGGTGCTGTATGGCCTTGATGCTGTCGATTTCATCCTGCACAGGTTTGATGCTGCCGCCGGCCGAAATCACGGCGTAAAAGGCCTGGACAAGTACGGCGTTCTGCGCCGGAGTCAGTTTGACAATTTTCATGGTGCCACCGCCAGCACGGCCGACGATGCATCGGCAAAAAAACGCTCGGCAAACACCGGGTCGTCAATCTCACGGCTGATCACGGTGCCAAATACTGCCTGCTGCGCACAGGCACTGCGCGGCGAGGGCAGAAAAAAGTAGGATGAGCCCTTGTCGGTTTCCAGCAAAAACTGCAGCAGCGAGGCCTCTTCAACATCCGAGGGCGCACCTTTGCTGGCAATGGTTTTGATCTGTACGCCCTGGGGCACTTCAACACCCAGCGCCTGCAGACCGGCACGCGGGTCCAGGCGCAGGCGCTGGCGGAAAAGTTTGTCAGTCCAGACAGTGGGCAAGGGAGTTTTTGTGGTGGAAGTGGTCATGCTCAGGGCTTCAGGCGAATTTCAGGCAAAGGTGGGCATCGGGTGACCAGGGCCAGTCAGCAAGCCGTTGTTCAGGCTGATGCGTTCAAGCTCCCAGGTCGATATCGGCGGCAGCTTGTAACGGGCGCGCAGTTCATGAATCGGCACTTCAGCCACCTCCCACAAGTCCCAGCCGTTGACCAGATCGACATTGATGGATGCACCACGCGCCATGGCGCGAAAGTAAGGCTCGGGCGAAAACAGGCCTTCTGAAATCACGCCCAGAACAATCTGTTTGCCTACGTGGTAGGACAGCAGGCCAAACAGGATCTGGTCAAGACAGGTTTCTTCCTGGCTGCCGCCTATGAAGGCGGTCAGCCAGAGCTCACTTTCCAGCGAAACACCGTAACCACTCAATACATGGCAGACCTCGTGCATGGCCCAGGGCACACTTTTGGGCTCGCCTGGCAGGCTGATGCCAAAGGTGGTGTAAAAATCCAGCAGCGTCTTGCCAAAACTGCCATCCGGCAAGCTCGCCAATGCAGCGTAGCGGGTTGCCAGCTCACGGTTTTTGGTCCGGGTCTTTTCACCATGCAGCACCGGCAGCATCCACCACAAAAACTGCATCCAGTCGGCAAACCGGGCCTTGCCGGTAGGCGACCACCAGTTGACAAACCGGGTCATCAGCCCGAAGGCAATGCTTTTGAACTTGCCATGGGCCGCATGGCGCAGCAGCTTGAGGCCGAACTCGTCCACCTGCAGTCGGGCGGCGGCGGCTTCGACCACATCCACCTTGGCGGGCAGTATCTTGCGGTCAATTACAGCCAGAATGACCATGAAACGAACGGTCTGGCGGCGCAGCTCGGGGGTATCGAGAACCACCTCAAGATCAGCCGGCAAAGTGGTGGCAGCACCGGCAGCCAGCGGCGTCTGCTGCAGCAGCATATGGCGCTGAATGGCATCAATGCTGGCAACATCAAGTGGCAGCGCGGCCATGCTGCCCTGTGCGGTAACAACGGCATACAGCGCCTGAACCAGGGTGGCGGTTTGTTGTGGCGATGGATTCAATAACTTCATTGAAGGCAATCCCTGCGTGAAATGGCAAAAACCAGGCACCACGTGGGCACCGTGCCTGTGTAGTGTTCCCCAGAATCGGGCTAAAAACAAGACAGTTTTTGATGTCTGCCGCCATGCATGCATGGCCTGCAAAACACAAGCATGTCCATATTCACATATTTGTATTCCAGGAATCCCGATATGCTTGTGTTGCACATCAACATCACTGATGTGCGTTCATGCACATTTAACAATATTCAGGAGGCGACATGCCAAATCAAACAAACCCCCTCAGTCTTTTTATGCCAGTGCTGCCAGGCACCACCATGAGTTCCATTCTGACAGCGCAGGCACAAGGCCAGGAGCAGGCCAACGCGGCACTGACGTCCATAGGAACCGTTCATTTCGCCCGCTTCCTGTTGCTGGACACCTCGCAGCCCAACCTGATCCCCGACATCAACAATCTGGATGTTCCGTCTGACACCCTGGTGATTTCCGTCATCACCGAATATGACGGCAGTTTTGACGCCTATATCAATGATTTTGTGCGTGAGCTGGGTGACGTGTTCAATACCAACCTGCAATTTGTGGTGGGAGGCGCGGCGGTGATTCCCGTGCAGGACAACGTAGCAGCTTTCAACGCATTCGTCACAGCCAACGACGCTTCCCAGCACGCACCGAACACCAGCCTGTACCAGGCCTATCCACAGACCGTGCAACAGGTCATCGCCGCGTTTTCCTGATGCGCCTGCGCCACTCCCCTGACCAATAAGGCCAGTGGTGTGGTGCACCCCATTCAATTCATCAGGGAGTTCCGGACATGACAGAAGCTGTTATTGACCATGCTGACGTGCAAGGCACCATCCTTCGGGGTTATCGTGTGGATTTTGCGCGCCATTTTGTTTTGAGCATCAGCCATGCGGCAGCGGCTGGGCAGTTCATCAACGCCCTGATCGATGGAAGCAAGGGGCTGCCAAAAATCACCACGGCACGCCGGACCTGGCCCAAACCTGCGTGTTTTTTAAACATCAGTTTCACCGCCGCCGGATTGGCGCAACTGGGTGTCAGCGCAAGCGACCTGCAAAGTTTTGACGGGTCTTTTCAACTGGGTGCCACCAACCCGGCAGTGGCCAGCAACGTTGGCGATACCGGTGCCAGCGCACCACAGAACTGGATTGGCGGTTTGAGCCAGGGCGCTCAGGTGCATGTGCTGCTGAGCCTGTGGGTGAGCGATTCGCTGGAGGTTCTGGAGTCGGTGTCGTCACAGCTGCGTGCAGCTTTTGCCTGCAGCATGTTGGAACTGTCGGCCCATGATGCAGCGGCGCTCCCCGATAACAAGGTGCATTTTGGCTATCGCGACAGCATTGCACAGCCAAATGTCATAGGCGCACCGGCCAGCAAGTGCCCGCCCGATGACCAGCCTGCCGTGAAAACCGGGGAGTTTCTGCTCGGTTACCCGAATGAAACCGGCGGCACCTACAAGGTCACACCCACAGCACTTTCAAGCAACAGCAGTTATGGCGTATTTCGCATTCTTGAACAGGATGTTGCTGGTTTTGAAAACCTGCTGCAGACCCTGGCACCCCAGGCGGGCATGGATACAGAGATGCTGGCAGCCAAGATTTGCGGGCGCTGGCGCAACGGCAATCCGCTGGAACAGTTTCCGAATGAACAGGGCACCGTGCTGCCCAACTCGAAGTTGAACAATTTCAACTATGTCAGCAGCGACCCGGCCAGCGACGACACCCTGGGGCTGAAGTGCCCGATCGGGTCGCACATTCGCCGCAACAATCCGCGCAATGAAGCCATTACCGGCTCTGGCAGCACACTCCACCGGATTGTCCGGCGTGCCATGCCTTATGGCCCGGCCTATGACCCGCAATCCCCTGACGATAGGCCGCGCGGCCTGGTAGGCTTCTTCATCAATGCCAACATACAGAACCAGTTCGAGTTTCTGAGCAGCCAGTGGAACAACACCTCGGATTTTGTGAAATCAGCGACAGGCCCCGGCGGCTCAATCGACGGCAATGCTGTCTTCAATATCAGCGGGCAGGATGTGTTTTTAGGTGTCAATGATCCAGCAGACAGCTCATTCACCTTGCCGGGATTGGGCAAAAACGGTACGGGCAATACCACCCTGACCGGTTTTGACCGCACCATCACGACCCGAGGTGGGGTTTACTGCTTTTTCCCCAG
>JAZKIK010000802.1:0-6748 GCA_040384925.1 Pseudomonadota bacterium
AGCTGGAGCCGTGAGGCTGATGTTGCCCTGCCTCAACAGTTTGAAAAATCAATTCCCAAGTCATGACATCCATCAGTATTCCCCCTGAAGTCCGCAGCGTTGCCGAGGCAGTCATTGAAAAACTCAGGGATGAGGTGCGTGGTATCAAGGCCGTGCTGGTGTCCACTGAAGACGGTTTTGAACTGGCCTCACGCGTTGAAAACACCGCCCAGGTCGACCGCCTGTCGGCCATGGCCAGCTCCCTGGTGGTTCTGGGCGCGCTGGCAGGTGAAGAAAGCAGCCTGGGCCAATGCGACAGCGTGACCATTGAGGCTACTTCCGGTTACATCATCATGCTGCAGGTGCGGCACCACAGCATGGGTTTGATCCTGAGTGTGATCACCAGCCGTGAGGTCGTGCTGGGCCAGGTGCTTTATTTTTCCAAACAGGCTGCAGCAGAACTGCAGCGCGCCTGAGCTACTCATTAAAATGATCAAAACCCTGGTTGAACAATTGGCGAATTTTCCGGGCGTGCATGGCTGTGCGCTGGTGGATGCCGACACGGGCATGAACTGGCACCATGCCGGCGCGCTGGCAGATATAGAACTGATAGGCGAGGCCGCCGTCGAGTTCTGGCGTGTGCAAAGGCGTTTGCCGGCCTGCCTGCAGAACTTTGGCCCGCTCAGGTCGTCCGCCCATTCGTTTGACAAGCGCGTGATTGCAATTTTTCCGTGCAGCCAGGTGCCTGAACTGGTGCTGGTCTGCGTGGCTGTGAAACAGACCATGGACTGGGCAACATGGGGCGAAAACCTGTTGCTGCTTAAAAAAGCCCTTGCTCCAGGCGCTACTTCGAGCGTTTTGTAGCCTGCCAGCCCGAAATATTCAAAAACAAGGCAGTCGCCAAACCGTCGCCCGGCGGCTGCCTGATTCCCCAGGGCGATGAACTGAAGAAAGAATCTGACTGATGGCTACGATCAAACAATCTATGGAAGAGCTGATGACACTGGACGGCGCCCTGTGCGCTGCGCTGGTGGACTCAAGCAGCGGCATGATGCTGGGGCAGATCGGCACGGGTGTGGATCTGGAAGTAGCTGCGGCTGGCAATACCGAGGTGATGCGTTCCAAACTCAAAACCATGCGGGCCCTGGGTTTGAATGATGTGATTGAAGACATCCTGATCACCCTCGGCAAGCAATATCACATCCTACGCCCGATGGCGCGCAAGGAAGGCCTGTTTGTGTATCTCGTGCTTGACAAGTCCAAATCCAACCTGGCTCTGGCCCGCCGCAAGACTGCGGATGTTGAGCAGCAGATATCGGTTTGACCCAACTCCGAAAAATCATTTGCTATTGAATATATAGCTTCTCAAGCCCGGTGGCCTAAATCAATCGGCATAAAAGGTTCAAAAACTGCCTTTTTTGCCTTTGCAGGACGCTCAGTCACCTTTAAGTTTGCCCACCGAATAAACCGCCCCAGGCGCATTGCGTGTCTGCTGGAATTCGGCGAGGTTCTGCCCGCGCATGGCAGCGTAAACATGCAGATTGCTGATGCCCTGTGTTGCGGCCCATTTTTCGAGCACAAAAAAGATCACTCCGTAGTGGATCAGGCCGCGCCAGTCGCGGGTGCGCAGCAGGGTAGATTCTTCCTCCGTCAGGCTTGCCGCTTTGTAAGCCGTTTCTTCGTCCTGCAAAAAGGCTTCACGTTCTGCCGGCCGGGTCATGCCATGCAGAAAACGGTTCAGGCGAAAAGCCTTGACGCTGCGCGCCAGGGTGTAGGGATAAGTCCCGGCGACGTTTTCAGCACCCTGCAGTTGCAGCCGGGTTTTCTGAAAATGCCGTTCCACTTCGCCAGCCACAGCCCCGTGGCTGCGGTTTTCATAAATCGCTGTCGCAATCGCCGTCATGGAGGGCAGGTAATAACTCTGATGGGTTTTTTTGACCGAGGCCGATAGCGCGCCACGCATCACCAGCCACATGATGACTTCCGAGCCCTCTGCACCGCCCAGCTCCACCAGTTCAGCCTGCGTCAGGTCGGCCAGGCGTTCGGGGTCGTGTTCAATCAGGTCCAGAAATTTTTCGTCCCAGGCCGTGTTATTAAAACCCGCCCGTTCACCATGCACCTGATGCGACAAACCGCCCGTGGCCACAATCGCCACCCGTAGCGGCTCGGGGTAACTTTCAATCGCCCGGCGCAAGGCCTTGCCCAGCTCGAAACAGCGCCTGGCCGTCGGAGTGGGGACCTGCAGCACACCAATCTGCAGCGGAATGATGGGCACCGGCCAGCCTGCCTTGGTGCCATTTTCAACATCGTTTTCATCACCGCAGGGCAGCAGCAGGGACAAGGGGGAAAAGCAGCCGTGGTCCAGCGCCTTGCCCTGAAAAAACGACAGGTCAAACGAATCAGCCATCACCGACTGGCCGATATGCGCGGCCAGCAGCGGGTGGCCACTGATGGGCGGCAGATTGCGCACGCCACCGCCTTCGTCTGCCACTGGAAAACTCTCACCAACACCCAGCGAAAAAGCCGAATAGTGGTCAAGAAAAAACGAGCTGATGTGGTCGTTGTAAATCACTACCAGCGCATCAGGTTTCTGGTCGGCCAGCCATTGGCGTGGTGCATCAAAAGCCTCAAAAATCGGAGCCCAGACCGGGTCTGCCTGTTTGCTGTTGTCCAGTGCAAAACCAATGGTCGGTGTATGGGAGGCGGCGACTGCGCCAATGATGCTGGCCATGAAAAAGTGCTTTCTGCTTTGTTTTGAGTGGATCAGTCCAGCGACGCCTTGGTCTTCTGGATGACTTCGGCAAAGCGGGTGGACTCGGCCTGGCGGTATTGGGCAAATTGTTCACGGGTCTGCGGGAACAGCTCATAGCCAAACGACAGGTATTTTTCCTTGATGTCGGGTTCGGACAGGGCTTTTTCGATGTCTTTCTGGATTTTTTCAGTCACCGCCTTTGGCAGGCCAGGGGGCGCTGCAATCGCAGTCCAGCCGCTGACTTCAAAACCAGCCGGACCACCTGCTTCTGCCACTGTCGGCACATCGGGGTAGGCCGGCATGCGGCGCGGCGCGGCCACGGCCAGAAAGCGCAGCTTGCCAGCCTTGTAAAGCGGCCCGGCAGTGGCACTGGTGCCCAGCGCAAAGTTCAGGTCACCGGTAGCCACCGAGGTGTACAGCGTGGATGTTTCCTTGAAAATCACATGCATCATGTCGGTTTTGGTCACGGTTTCCAGCAATGCAGAACCCAGATGCACCGGATTGCCCACAGACCATGAGCCATAGTTGAGCTGGCCCGGCCTGGCTTTGGCATCGTTGATCAGATCGGCCATGTTTTTGTAGGGGCTGTTGGTGGCCGTGGTCACAAAAAAGTAGGTCTTGAACAGCGGCAGAATCGGGTCAAAGTCTTTTTGTGCGTCATACGGCAGCTTTTTGAACAGATGCGGGTATGCCGACAGGTGTACGTTGTCGAGCTGTATCAGATCATGCCCATCCGTGGCTCCGCGCTTGAAGGCGTCAATCGCAATAAAACCATTGCCGCCTGGCCGGTTTTCAATAATCACCGGTTTGCCCCAGGTCCGCGAGAGTTTGTCAGCCACCAGCCGCAACACCCCTTCAGGGCCGCTGCCCACCGGGAACGGCGTGATGATGCGCACCGGTTTGGTCGGAAAATCCTGCGCCCCGGCCTGGCCCAGGGCCAGCAAAGCGGCCACAGCCAGCAGAATACGGGCGCTGGCAGCAGCCGCAATACGACGTTTCATAGAAGTCTCCAGAGGTTATGTAGTGGCATGCCATGCCGATGTTTGAATCAACGGCATTGTCAGAACCCCCAGGGCTTCTGAAAAGCAGGGTGCAGCACTAGCAGATATAACACTTTGGGATGGCCGGGAATGGGTTATTTCATTTATGGCTTTTTGAAGGCTAATTGCCTTGTTTTGATAGCTGACAAGCGGGCTAAATGTAGTCAGCTGAAAAAGCTGTATTGCCGGGCTACAGATGCCTGCCCGCCAATTCTCGCAACAACTGCAACGCCGCCTTCTGCGTCAGCGTCGACGGCCTGCGGCTGCTGGTAGCCAGAAACAGGCCGATACGGAATGGACTCAGGCCTATCTGCTGCACGGCAAATGCAGAAGCGTGGGGTGAGCCGACCACTGCGTGGCGGCTCAGCACGGCGCAGCCCGCGCCATCGGCCACCAGTTCCAGAATTGCCGACACGCCGTCGATTTCCAGCGCAATCGTGGGGCGCAAGCCAGCGGCGGCGAGTTCTGATTCCACATGCATGCGGATGGCATTGGGCTGGCTGGGAATCAGCAGTGGCAATGTGGCCAATGTCTGCAAGCTGACGGGGCCGGACAGTTGGCTTTGATCCTGCACCGTGCGCCGCGCCTGGATCAGCACCAGTTCTTCATTCACCAGCGGGCTGCATTCCATTTCGGCGCTGGCCTGGGCGTTGTAAAGCACGGCAATGTCAAGGCGTCCGTTGCCCAGGCTGTCTTGCAGCGCGACTGACAGCCCCTCGCTGATCGACAAGGTGGCCTGCGGCATCTGCTGGCGAAAGGCGCGGCCCAGCGGCACGGTCAATGCTCGCGCCACACTGGGCGGCAGGCCAATGGCAACACGCCCGTCAAATGCACCACGCGCCTGCGCCAGCGCCTCGCGCGCCCGCGCCACCTGATGCAGTATGCCGCGTGCATGTGCCAGCAACAGTTGTCCGGCCTCGGTCGGTAGCGCACCACGGCCGTTTCGCACCAGCAGGTTCTGGCGCAGTTCGACTTCCAGCAGCCGCACCTGGCGGCTCAGCGCGGGCTGGGCAATGTCAAGCGCAATCGCGGCACGGGTAAAACTGCCCAGTTCAGCAACACGCACAAAATATTCGAGCTGTTTTAAGTCCATGTCTGCTTCCGATTGAATAACTTGCCTGAAATTATGCTGCTTTGTTATAACTGATAGCGGGAAGTAGCGCTTGGCTTAAATGCTTGCTGTGAGCAAAATCGCCGCATGTTTTTGTACAGTACCGATTTATGAGTGCCCTTACCATCAGCGTGATTTCGTCCATGGCTACCCGTCAGTTGCTGGCGGATCTGGCAGCCGACTGGCAGCAGCGCTCCGGCTGTGTTGTCAAGGTCGAATCAGTCGGGGGTGTCGATGCGGCCCGGCGTGTTGAAGCGGGGGAGGGCTTTGATGTGGTGGTGCTGGCGCTTGACACCATCAACAAACTGATCAAAACCGGGCAGATTGTGGCTGACAGTAAAACCGATCTGGTCAACTCCGGTGTGTCCGTCTGTGTGCAGGCTGGTGCTGTACTGCCAGATATCGGCTCTGAAACGGCTTTGAAAAACACGGTACTGGCCGCCAAAAGCATTGGCTATTCAACCGGCCCCAGCGGGGTGGCGCTTGTCAAACTGTTTGAACACTGGGGCATTAGCGACCGAGTCCTGCCGCATTGTGTTCAGGCACCAGCCGGTGTGCCCGTAGCCAGCCTGGTAGCGCGTGGCGATGTTGAGCTGGGTTTTCAGCAACTGAGTGAGTTGCTGTTTGTTGAAGGTATCAGCATCGTCGGCCCGCTGCCCGAAGCTGTGCAGATCAACACCACTTTTTCTGCCGGACTCTGTGCGGCGTCCACCCAGCCAGATGCGGTGCGCCAGTTTTTGGCCTTTTTGTTGTCGCCCGATACCGCTGAAGCCAAATGCCGCAAGGGCATGTTGTCCGCCTGAACTACACATTTGCTGAATTTAAAACAGGAAAATCATGAGCCTCATCATCGACTGTCACGGCCACTACACCACGGCGCCCAAGGCGCTGGAAGCCTGGCGCAACCGGCAGATTGCCGGTATCAAAGACCCGGCTTCCATGCCAAAGGTGTCAGAACTGAAAATCGGCGACGACGAATTGCGTGAATCGATTGAAAGCAACCAGCTGCGCCTGATGAAAGAGCGCGGCAGCGACATCACATTGTTTTCACCACGCGCCAGCTTCATGGCCCACCACATTGGTGACTTCAATGTATCGAGCACCTGGGCAGCCATCTGCAATGAGTTGTGTTATCGGGTGAGCCAGCTTTTCCCTGAGCATTTTGTGCCGGTCGCCATGCTGCCGCAGTCGCCAGGTGTGGACCCGGTCAGCTGCATCCCCGAGCTTGAAAAATGCATCAGGGAGTTTGGCAATGTCGGCATCAACCTGAACCCCGACCCATCGGGTGGGCACTGGACATCACCGCCGCTGTCAGATCGCCACTGGTACCCGATCTACGAAAAAATGGTCGAGTACGACATTCCGGCCATGATTCACGTCTCTACCAGTTGTAACGCGTGTTTTCACACCACCGGCGCTCATTATCTGAATGCCGACACCACGGCTTTCATGCAGTGCCTGACCAGTGATCTGTTCAAGGACTTTCCGACGCTGCGTTTTCTGATTCCGCATGGTGGTGGTGCCGTGCCTTACCACTGGGGGCGTTTTCGTGGCCTGGCGCAGGAGCTTAAAAAACCGCTGTTGTCCGAACATCTGCTCAACAACATCTTTTTTGACACCTGCGTGTACCACCAACCCGGCATTGATTTGCTGAACACCGTGATTCCCGTCAAAAACGTACTGTTTGCGTCTGAAATGATTGGTGCCGTGCGCGGTATAGACCCCGAAACCGGCCATTATTTTGACGATACCAAACGCTATATCGAGTCCTCAAAAATCCTGAGCGACGCTGACCGCCACCAGATTTACGAAGCCAACACGCGGCGCGTTTTCCCGCTGCTGGATGCTTTACTCAAAAAGAAAGGC
>JAZKIK010000803.1:0-6498 GCA_040384925.1 Pseudomonadota bacterium
GCCATGACGGCAAATTTCAAATAGGAAAGCATGAGTAACCCTCAAAAGTATTAGATTTATAAAAACTTAGCGACCGCAGTATGCCGCATAAACGCCCCAAAAATAATGCCAGGGCACCTTATTCTTCACTGACCACAACTGAGGGAGGCAAACAAGGCTCCTTGAAGGGACTCACATGCTCCCTGCCGACAAGCCATTGCCCTTGAATTGTCGCGGCGTCATCTGGGGAAAAAGAAATAAAATCAGCCGACAGCCCAGGGTTGGCAGCCAAGGGGTTCGCAGCCACCCTTTTCAAAGCCGGGTGCCATCAACCAATATCTACAGCCGCAAGTAGCTACTATTTTTATAGCAATCAATGGAACTCGGCGCGCTTAAACCCGTTCTGACCAGTCTGGTCATGCCGCCGCTATTGCTTTTACTGCTGAGCCTGCTGGGTCTGCTGCTGGCACTCAAAAGAAGACGTACTGGCCTGACCCTGGCGCTGCTGGCCATCAGTCTGTTGTGGCTGATCAGTTGCCACGGCATGGCGGTATGGCTTTCGCGCACGATATTGCCGCAATTTGCGCCGCTGGCCGTCAGCCAGCTTAAAATTTCGGATGTGCAGGCCATTGTGGTTCTGGGCGGTGGTGTGTTGCCTGAAGCACCTGAATATGGCGTGGCCCAGCTCAGTGCAAACTCCACGGCGCGGCTGCGTTACGGCGTCTGGCTGGCGCGCCAGTCGGCGCCAGCCAACTTGCCAATTGCTTTTGCAGGTGGCCTGGGCTGGACCGCCAGCAACATGCAAAAGGAATCCGAGGCCGAAGTGGCCAGCCGCTCGGCGCTGCAGGACTACGGGGTGCAACTGCGCTGGGCTGAATCCGAATCACGTGACACGATAAGCAATGCACGGCGCATGGCTCCGCTGCTGCAGCGTGAAGGCATCCAGCGCATCGTGCTGGTCACCGAAGCCTGGCACATGCCGCGCTCGGTGGCGGCTTTTGAAGGTGCAGGGCTGCTCGTCACTCCTGCGCCCATGGCCTTCATGAGCCCGGTGCAAAACCGTTTTATTGAATGGCTGCCTTCCGGCCCTGGCCTGCAGGGTTCACAACAGGTGCTGCGTGAATGGCTGGCCTTGCTGGCGGGGCGTTTCATGGCGGTTTGACTGCTGCCCGGCCAGCTTTACAGGCGGTTTACCTTCTTCATGCGCCCCTTTGCTGGTTTGAGTTGACGCGTCAAAGCCGAATAGCTACATTACTAACCAGTCAGTCAGTAATCATGTCTTTTTCCAAATTATTCTGTCCCAAAACTGCCGTTGCCACTGTAAAACGTGAGCGGCGCAAAGAGGCGCGTCCCGGCGAACTGCTGGAAGCCGCGCTGGATCTTTTTGTCGAAAAAGGTTTTGCAGCGACCCGTGCTGAAGAAGTTGCGGCCCGTGCGGGCGTATCCAAAGGCACTCTTTTCCTGTACTTCCAGAGCAAGGAAGAACTCTTCAAGGCCGTGGTGCGTGAAAACATTTCGGGCCGCTACAAAGAATGGGGTGAGGAGTTTGAGACTTTTGAAGGCAGCACCGCTGAAATGGTGACCTATTGCCTGAACAGCTGGTGGGAGCGGGTAGGCGCAACCCGCGCGTCGGGCATTACCAAACTGATGATGAGCGAGGCGCAGAATTTTCCGGAACTGGTCACGTTTTACCAGACCGAAGTGATTCAACCGGGGCAATTGCTGATCCGGCGCATCCTGCAGCGCGGCATCGACAGCGGCGAGTTTCGCACCATGGACCTGGACTACGCGGTTTACAGCCTGATCGCACCGATGATTTACCTGCTGCTGGCCAAACATTCCCTGGGTGTCTGTGTGCGCAACGACATCACACTGGAGCCGAAAAAATACATTGCTTCGCAGGTAAATATTATTTTGCATGGCATGTGCAGTGCCCCCGTTGACGCAGGCACAGACGATAAAAAGGCATCTTCATGACGGTCGCAAAAAAGGGATGGGGCAAATGGCTTGTGGCGCTGCTTGTGGTGGCGCTGCTGGCCTGGGGCCTGTTGCGCACCTTGTCGGCGCGCAAGCAACAGGCGCAGCAACTGGCCGAAACCAGCGCAGCCAGAGACACACTGCTGGTAGAGCTGGCGGCCAGTGATGTCGTCAAGGCCAAAACCCTGAACATCGTCCTGGGTTTGCCAATTTCAGGTTCGCTCAAGGCGGTCAACTCGGCCATCGTCAAGGCCCGTGTGGCTGGTGAATTGCGTGGGCTGACGGTTCGTGAAGGTGATTTTGTCAAGGCCGGGCAGGTCATTGCGCGGATTGACGCGAGCGAGTACCAGTCGCGGGTGCGGCAGGCGCAAAACCAGGCTGATTCGGCAAAAGCCCAGGTTGAAGTGGTTCAGCGCCAGTACGACAACAACAAGGCACTGGTTGACCAGGGTTTTATCTCCAGAACCAGCCTGGAGACCTCGCTGGCCAACCTCAATGCCGCACAGGCCACCTACAAGGCGGCGCTGGCGGCCACGGAAATCAGCGCCAAATCGGTAGATGACACGGTCTTGCGGGCGCCGATTGCCGGCCAGGTGTCGCAGCGGCTGTCACAAGCGGGCGAACGGGTGGGTATTGACGCCCGCATCATTGAAATAGTGGATGTGAGCCGCCTGGAGCTTGAGGCCACACTGGCGGCAACAGATTCCACGCAGCTTCGCCTGGGCCAGACGGCCGAGCTGAAAATTGAAGGCAGCCCGCAGCCTGTGACGGCCAGGGTGGTACGTATCAACCCGAGTGCGCAGGCGGGCAGCCGCAGCGTGCTGGCCTACCTGAGCCTAGACAACCCGGGCAGCCCTGACAGCATGCCGCTGCGCCAGGGCCTGTTTGCCCAGGGTACCCTGGGCATCAGCAGCAGCGCGCTGCTGGCCGTGCCACTGGCCAGTGTACGCATCGACAAACCCGCGCCTTATGTACAGACGATTGAAAACGGCAAGGTGCAACACAAAGCCGTTGAGCAAGGCGCGCGCGGCCTGGTCAATGGGGAGATGGTGGTGGCCGTCAAGGGCCTGCTTGAAGGTACGCAGGTGATACGCGGCAATGTGGGTGCGATTCGTGAAGGCATGCCTGTCAGGTTTACAGCCGCTGGCTCCGCCCTGCCTGCAAAAACAGCGCCCTGAACCGATTCAGACCACAAAACAATAAAACAAAGCCCAGTCCATGTGGTTCACGCAGGTCAGTCTCAAGAATCCGGTTTTTGCCACCATGCTCATGCTGGCCATTGTGGTGCTGGGACTTTTTTCGTACCAGCGCATGAAGGTTGACCAGTTCCCGAACATTGATTTTCCGGTGGTTGTCATCACGGCTGAATACCCCGGTGCCTCACCTGAAATTGTCGAGAGTGAAGTCACCAAAAAGATTGAAGAAGGTGTCAACTCGATTGCCGGTGTCAACGCCCTGACCTCGCGCAGCTACGAAGGCCAGTCCGTGGTCATCATCGAGTTTCAGCTCTACATCGACGGGCGCAAGGCAGCCGAAGACGTGCGCGAAAAGATTTCGGCGATACGCCCGCTGTTCCGTGATGAGGTCAAGGAGCCGCGTGTACTGCGTTTTGATCCGTCAAGCCGGGCAGTCTGGTCAGTTGCCGTGTTGCCGAATGTGGCCCCCACGCTCCCCACTGCGTGTGGTTCGCTGCCCCCCGAGGGGGCCGCTGCGCCTGCGGTCTGGCAAAGCCAGTCCCGCGGCCCCTGCTTGAAGGAAGAAGCATCCACACCTCCTGAAAAAGCTGTGCCCGGCACGACAGGTACTGCAACCCAGGGCATGTCGGCCATCGAGCTGACCAGCTGGGCTGACCAGGTGCTGAAAAAGCGGCTTGAAAACGTGCGGGGTGCAGGTTCGGTCACACTGGTGGGGGGCACCAAACGCGAAATAAATGTTTACCTGAACCCGCAGGCCATGGAGTCGCTGGGCATCACGGCTGAGCAGGTGGTCAACGCGGTTCGCAATGAAAACCAGGACTTGCCTGTGGGTGCCATCCGTTCGCTGGCACAGGAGCGGGTGGTCAAGATTGATGCCCGCATGAAACGGCCAGAAGATTTTGGCAACATCATCGTGGCCCGCAAGAATGGCGCTCCGATTACCGTTGGCCAGGTCGCCCGCATAAGCGACGGCGCGCAGGAAATTGACAGCCTGGCGCTTTACAACGGCCAGCGCACCCTGCTGCTGACAGTGCAAAAAGCACAGGATGAAAACACCATAGACGTGGTAGACGGCCTGAACAAGGCGGTAGCCGACATCACACCCCAGTTGCCGCCAGGTGCCCGGCTGGAGCTGATTGGCGACAGTTCACGGCCGATCCGGGTGGCGGTTGAAAATGTGCGCCGCACCCTGATTGAAGGTGCGCTGCTGACCGTGCTGATCGTGTTTTTGTTCCTCAACTCCTGGCGTTCCACCGTCATTACCGGCCTGACCTTGCCGATTTCCATCATTGGCACCTTTTTGTTCATGAACATGTTTGGTTTCACCATCAACATGATCACGCTGATGGCTTTGAGCCTGTGTGTGGGCCTTTTGATTGACGACGCGATCGTGGTGCGTGAAAACATCGTGCGCCATGTGCAGATGGGCAAAAGCTCCTACGTCGCCTCACTTGAAGGCACCCGCGAGATTGGCCTGGCAGTGCTGGCCACCACCTTTTCAATCGTTGCCGTGTTTTTGCCAATTGGTTTTATGGGCGGCATCATTGGCAAGTTTTTTCATGAATTTGGCATCACCATTGTGGCGGCGGTGCTGATCTCGATGTTTGTAAGTTTCACGCTCGACCCCATGTTGTCCAGCATCTGGCATGACCCGTCGATTGAATCGCATGGCAAACACCATGCGCCCGTCACCTTTTACGACAAGACCATAGGCCGTGTCACCGGCTGGTTTGACCGCGCCACCGAGTCGCTGAGCAACAGCTACCAGGCTATCCTGCGCTGGGCACTGGGCCACAGGCTGGCTACGCTGGCGCTGGCTTTGGTGATTTTTGTCACCAGCATCTTTATGGTGCCGCTGCTGGGAACCGAGTTTGTGCCCAAGGCAGATTTCTCGGAAACCACACTCAACTTTTACACGCCGGTTGGCTCATCACTGGAAGCGACTGAAGCCAAGGCGCTCCAGGTTGAAACCATCATTCGCCAGTTCCCGGAAGTCAGATACACGCTGGCCACCCTAAACACCGGCAACGCGCAGGGCAAGATGTACGCCAATATCTATGTACGGCTGGTTGACCGCAAGGCGCGCAGCCGCAGTGTTGACCAGATGTCTGGTGTGCTGCGCGAGCGGCTGCGGCAGGTGCCGGGCATCACCGTAACCCATGTCGGCCTGCTGGATGCGGTAGGCGGCGGCAAGCAGGTCGAGTTTTCACTGCAAGGCCCTGACCTGAAGGAGTTGGAGCGACTGAGCGGCCTGGTGACTGACAAAATCCGCGCCATTCCTGGCCTGGTCGATCTGGATTCAAGCGTCAAGGCTGACAAACCGGTGATTGAAGTCCAGGTAAGGCGCGAGGCGGCGAGCGACCTGGGTCTGTCGGTAGCGCAGATTGCCGCGTCCCTGCGTACCCTGGTGGCCGGGCAAACCGTTGGCAACTGGCGCGCTCCCGACGACCAGACCTACGACGTCAATGTACGGCTGGCGCCTGACGCCAGGGCCGCCCCGCAAGACCTTGAACGCCTGCCCTTCATGACCAGCGCAGGCAGCGCCGATGGAACCAGCCGCATCGTGCGACTGAACCAGGTCGCCAGCATCAGGGAAAGCACAGGCCCCAACCAGATCAACCGGCGTGACCTGGTACGTGAAGTCGCCATCAATGGCAATGTCTACCAGCGCTCGGCAGGTGAGGTGTCAACTGACATCAAGGCAGCGCTTGACGGTGTGCGGTTTCCGCCAGGTTACCGTTACCAGTTCAGTGGTTCGACAAAAAACATGGCCGAATCGTTTGGGTATGCGGTTTCTGCGCTGGTCATGGCGATTTTGTTCATCTACATGATTCTGGCCAGCCAGTTCAAGAGTTTCCTGCAGCCCCTGGCGCTGATGACATCTCTGCCGCTGACGCTGATTGGCGTGGTGCTGGCGCTGCTGATGTTTCATTCGACACTGTCGATGTTCTCCATCATCGGGGTGGTCATGCTGATGGGCCTGGTGACCAAAAACGCGATTTTGCTGGTTGACTTTGCAATTCGCGCCAGAGCCGATGGCATGGAGCGCAACGCAGCCCTGCTGGAAGCCGCCAAAGTCCGCCTGCGACCGATCTTGATGACCACACTGGCGATGATTTTTGGCATGGTGCCGCTGGCTTTTGCGCTGACAGAGGGTTCAGAACAACGCGCGCCCATGGGCCAGGCCGTGATTGGCGGCGTGATCACCTCATCACTGCTGACACTGGTGGTGGTGCCCGTCACCTATTGTTATATGGACGATCTGGCGCAGTGGTTCAAACGCATCTTTGGTCCAAAACACAACACAAACACCAGTCCCCAAGGCCATGCCAGCCCCGTCAGCCCA
>JAZKIK010000804.1:0-678 GCA_040384925.1 Pseudomonadota bacterium
GAAAAAAACACCCTCCGTTGATGTGCTGAACCAGTTGCGGCCCTGGGTGCTGGCAGGTTTTGCCGTGACCTTTGCCAGCGGCGTGCTGCTGTTCTGGGCCGAGGCCGCAAAAATGATCTTCAACCCGGCTTTTGTGGCCAAGCTGGTGTTTCTGGTACTGGCCTGTGCCAATGCCCTGGTTTTTGAAACCCGGCTGGCGCCGCTTGCGGCGCAGTGGGGTGAAAACGTCCGCTTGCCTGCCGCAGCACGTTTTGCCGGCCTGGCCTCGCTGACCCTGTGGGGCCTGGTCTTGCTGACCGGCAGGCTGATTCCCTATCTGAGCTGAGGTTTCACCATGAGTTTTCTTCAATCTCTGCAAGACGGGCCGCTTGGCCAGTTGCTGCGCGGCTCGAACATTCTGGTGGGGGCGGTGTTCCAGTTTGTCCACATCATCGGCCTGGTGCTGCTGCTGACTTCGGTTTTGCTGCTTGCGCTGCGCCTGCTTGGCCTGGGCCTCAAACGGCAAAGCGTGGCCGAGGTCGCCGAACTGGCGCGCCCCTTTTTGTGGTGGGGCCTGGCCGCCACCATGCTCAGCGGTCTGGTGATGTTTGCGTCCAACGCACTGGTTTACGCCGCGCACCCGGCCCTGCAGGCCAAGCTGGTGCTGCTGGTGCTGGCCGTGCTGCTGCAGATCGGCCT
>JAZKIK010000804.1:688-1273 GCA_040384925.1 Pseudomonadota bacterium
GCAAGCTGGTGTCAACACCTTCTCACCCGCTGCTGGCCAAAGGCGGCGCGCTGGCTTCACTGGCGCTCTGGTTTGGCACCGGCCTGGCTGGGCGTGCCATTGGTTTCATGTAATTTTTTTTGACCTTCACGATGCAGCCATACCCATACATGCTTTTAAAAACACTGCTGGCCAGCGCCATCACGCTTTCCCTTGCAGCCTGCCAGCCAAGCGCCGAGCCTCCTGCCAGCCCGCCGCCTTTGGCCAGACTGGAGGTCAAACCGCAAATACCGTCTGTGGTGTCGCTGCAGGAAGTCATGCAGGCATTTGTCGATTCATCTGCCGATGGCATCTGGGAATCCGTCTCCACCACCGTGACCAAAAAAGGCGTTGAAGAAAAACAGCCGCGTACCGATGCCGAGTGGCAGGAAGTGCGCAACCACGCGCTGCGCCTGATCGAGGGCGCGGCGCTGCTGCAGACCGAAGGCCGACCGATTGTCCATGCGGGCAAAAAGCTGGAAGACCATCATGTTGAAGGCATCAACACGCCAGAAGACATCAGCGCCGCCATCGCAAAAGACCGCCCGGCCTTTATCGGCCGTGCAC
>JAZKIK010000804.1:1283-5953 GCA_040384925.1 Pseudomonadota bacterium
CGCCGCAATTGATTCACGCGACATCAACAAACTGCTGGTGGCAGGCCAGAACCTGGATGCAGCCTGCGAGCACTGCCACACGGCTTACTGGTATCCCAACACCAAAACCCCCTGGCCAGCACCGCTGGTCGCCAAAAAGTAATTCCCTCTTCAACAAAAAACCTGAACACAATGAAACTGACTTTTTCCGCTCTTCCAACGCTGGCCTGCGCCCTGCTTTGTTCACAAGCCATGGCCCAGACCAGCCCACCAGCCGCTGCCGCATCTGCCCCCACGCCGGTGCCCGCAGCACGCGGTCCGGCGCTGGACGCGGCGCTTGACGCGGCCCGCACCGCCATCAGCACATGTACCGAACGCAGCCAGAAGATCGGCGTAACGGTGCTTGACTCTGCCGGTGTCATCAAGGTGGTTCTGGCTACCGACGGCAGCTCAGCACGCGGTGTGGCATCCAGCACCAGCAAGGCCTTGACCGCACTGCAGTTCAAGTCGCCGACCAGCGCGCTGGCCGAACAGCTTAAAACCGACAAAGCCCTGGCCGACAAGATTGCAGCCGACCCCAAGCTCAATGCCAGAGCTGGTGGCATTCTGGTGCGGGTTGGTGATGAGGTGATTGGCGCGATTGGCGTTGGTGGCGCGCGCGGCAGCGAGGTGGACGAAGCTTGTGCGGTGGCTGGCCTGACGGCGGTACAAAGCCGCTTGAGGTAGCGGGATAGGGTTTGCTTGAGGTGCGCGGCTTGTGCACCTCAAGCAAAAACCGGGAACTCAGGGCAAAAGGCTGCAATAGGCCAGCCTGAATAGCAAAAACTCAGATTGAAACAGCCTCGGAATCCTGATCCGCAAGACTTCGGCCACCCGCCAGCAAGCCGAATCTTTTGAGTTGGGTGCGCAATACATTACGGGTAATGCCCAGCAAATCTGCCGTGTGTACCTGGTTGCGCTCGCAATGGCTGTAGGCGGTATGTATCAGTGTCTGTTCTATACGTTCATACAAATTGCTCCCCCCTTCTTCGCACAGTTGAGCAAAAGCGGCGGCCAGACGTTCCAGAGCGGTGGATGCAGATGAGCTGCTGCCAGACTCATTGGCAGCATTATTGGCAGAACGCGGTGCAGCACCATGCTGCGACCAGGCCAGGCTTTCGGCTGTGATGCTTGTTGTTGCCTGTGCAGGTCCGCTGACCCCACGCAATTGCAGGTCACTGACAGCCAGCACCCCGTCGCTGTTGACGATCAGCGCGTAATGAATCACGTTTTCCAGCTCGCGGATATTGCCCGGCCAGCTGTAGCTGAGCAGAGCGGCACGTGTGTCCAGACCCAGACGTACACCCTGCAGCCCCAGCCTGCGGCTGTAAACGCTGATGAAATGTTCAGCCAGTGCAATGATGTCGCCGGGCCGCTGCGCCAGCGGTGCCAAAGGCAGGGTTGCCACGCTGAGGCGGTAATAAAGATCAGCCCGGAAATGCCCTGCTGCCACGGCCTGCTCCAGCCGCACATTGGTAGCAGCCACCAGCCGCACGTTGACGTCTATGGGTTTGCGCGAACCCAGACGCACCACCTGGCGTTCCTGCAGCACACGCAGCAGCTTGACCTGTATCGATAGCGGCAAGTCACCGACCTCATCAAGAAACAGCGTGCCGCAGTCAGCTGCTTCAAACCAGCCGGCCCGTGCGCCGCTGGCACCGGTGTAGGCACCAACTTCGTGGCCAAACAGTTCGGCTTCAACCAGGTTTTCACTGAAAGCGCCACAGTTGATGGCCAGAAACGGGCCTCGGCGACCGCTTTTGTTGTGTACATGGCGGGCCAGCAGCTCTTTGCCCGTGCCGGTTTCACCAATGATGAGCACGGTGGCATCGCTGGCGGCCACCCGCTCGGCCTGCGCCAGCAGGGCTTTGGAGCCGGCATCGTTAAACACCAGCGCCTTGGCCCGTATGCTCAATATCTGGTGCTGGGAATCGGGAAAGGTCAATAAGTGGGTCATCGTTTTTTGTTGTGGCTATCGATGACCGCAGTCTATTAAGACCAGACACAAAAGGGAACGAAGCATTTATGGTTTGCTTATACGCAAATTATTGCTTCGTTCCCCTTGCCTGCGCTGTCAGATCTTTGTGCGCAAGGTGATGCCCACATAACGTGGCGCGCCCAGTTGCAGATTGCCTGCTGCGGTGCTGGTGTAGGCCGATTTGCTGGTGGCGTAGTTTTTATCCAGCAGGTTTTTGGCTACCAGCGAGATTTCCCAACGTTTGTCCAGGCTGCCCAGGCCAATACCGAGATTCAGGATGCTATAGCCCTCTTGCCAGGTGGATTCGGCCAGATTGCTGGCCAGATAGGCACCCGAACGATAAGAGTTGACCAGGCTCACACGACCCAGCAATCCAAAAATGGGCTGCTGGTAATTCACGCCCAGATTGAGCGACACCTTGGGTGCATTGGCCAGTTGCCTGCCGTTGAGGTCACTCAAACCAGCCCGACCCGCGTATTGCGGCAAGCTGGTGTCCACCTCAGGTGTGGCGACCAGAAACTCACCGTCATAGGTCGAACGGTTGTGTGCGCCGGTGGCGGTGAACTGCAGGTTGCGGCTGGCCTGATAAGAAGCTTCCAGTTCCAGCCCGCGTGCCAGCACACCGGGTGCGTTGGTCCATTGGTTGGCAAAGGTGATGCCGTCAGGCTGCAGGATGCTGACAGAGGTCTGGTAGTCGGTGATCTGCGTGCGGTAGGCGTTGACGTTGAGCATCAGCTTGTCGCCCAGCAACAGGCTTTTGAAGCCCAGTTCGATGTCGCGCGATTTCTCGGACTTCAGGTTGTTGGGTACCAGTTGACCGGCTGCATTGAGCGCAATCTCTTTCCAGGTCACCACACCAGACTTCACGCCCAGCCCGGCCGAGGTGTAGAGCAGGATGTCTGGTGCCAGTTTGTAGCTGGCACCAGTGTTCCATGCGCCCAAGGTTGCATCAATCGGCGTGCCTTCAGTCGGGCCATAGGTTTTGAGCACACGCGCATCACGCACGGCCTGTGCCGCTGCCAGTTGCGCGGCAGATGCGTTGGGGAAGTTGGCGGCCGTCAGCACAAGGCCGGGCCGGTCAAGCTGCTGGCTGATGCTGTTGGTTTTTTGCTCGCTGGTGACACGCACGCCGCCAGTCAGCGTGGTTTTGTCAGTCACATGCCAGTCGCTCTGACCGTAAAGGCCCAGACTGCGCACCTTGGCATCGGTTACCGAGCTTTGGTAAACCCCGTCAAGTGATGCACGCAGCAACTCACGCCCGGCGGCGTTGCCGATCAGCGCGTTGTACTGGCTGTTGGATGCGTTGAAGGCACCCGAATCAGGGCCGTAATAAGTCGGGTCATCGCTGTAAACCCGCGCTTTCAGGTAATAAAGCCCGGCCTGGTAGTCCACCGCCTTGCCCGGTGCGGGTGTGGAGGCAATGCGCAGTTCCTGCGAGAACTGTTTGTTCCACAGTTGCTGGCCGCCGTTGCTGATATAGAACTGGTCGTAGTTGCCGCCGTTCTTGATGTCAAAGTCCTGAAAGCGCGAGGCCGTGATGGAGGTGATGGTGTGATTCGCCACATTCCAGTTGAGCTCTGAGGAGATGCCGCGCTGGTTGGTGATTTGTGGCCTGGCCTCGGAATTGCCAAACTCCTGTGTGCCCAGGCGCGGCTGGTAAACCGAACCATCGGCGTTGTGGAACCAGGCCGCCCGCTGCGCAAACTTGCCAAGGTAACCATAGTTGGCATAACTTCCGGTGTAAGCCGCAGGCGCGCTGACGGTGGCGCGCTTGACGCCATCGGCCCAGGTGTCTGGCCCATTGGTGTTCTGAAAACCGAGGTTGGTGCGTTCGTCAGAGCGCAGTTTGTCCACGATAAAACGCGCGCTCAGGTTCGGTGTGGGCGTCAGCAAAAACTGCACGCGGCCGGCCAGGCGGTTGGTTTCGTTCCAGGTTTCCCTGGAATAACCAAAGCTCTGGTAGGTGTTGGTGTAAAGCCCGTCGGCACGGTCGGCGACAAAACTGGCGCGGTAAGCCAGCAAACCGTCGACCAGCGGGCCGGTGCTTGAAAACTTGCCGCTCAGGTCATTCAGGTTACCGGCAGTGAGTTCAAAACTCTGGCCAGGCGTGAAACTGGGCGCGCGGGTGACGATGTTGATGGCACCCAGTGTGGTGTTTTTACCCATCAGCGTACCCTGCGGCCCACGCAAGACCTCGATGCGGTCCAGATCCACATAGTCAGTCCAGGCCTGGCCGGCGTAATACAGGGTCACGCCATCAACGATGGTCGAAACGCTGCCTTCAGCCGAGTCATTTGCGCCATTGCGGCCAATACCGCGAATCGAGATGCTGACCTTGCGGGCGTTTTCACCGGGCGGGTTGATCTGCAAATTGGGAGCTTTGCCGGTCAGGTCCCAGATTGACTTGACGCCTTCACGTTCGAGCTGTTCACCACCAATCACTTGCACGGGCAAAGGCACATCCTGGGCGATTTCTTCACGGTTACGGGCGGTGACCACTACTGCACCCAGGGTCTGTTCAGGCTGTACGGCGGGTTTTGGGGGAGCAATTGCTAGGGCAGACGCTGCCGGGCTGGCGTTCACAGAGGCTGCAGGTGCAGCGGCGCGCTGCTGGCGCAGGGCTTCAATCTCCTGGCGCAGTCTGGTGTTTTCTGCCTGCAGGTCGGCTACCGAG
>JAZKIK010000805.1:0-5530 GCA_040384925.1 Pseudomonadota bacterium
CTCCCTCTCCCTCTGGGAGAGGGCGGGGGTGAGGGCTGGCGGCCTTCGCACAACGCAGCTGTTTTTTGTGTGCCGCTGCCCCTCACCCCAACCCTCTCCCAGAGAGAGAGAGAGGGAGCAAGAATGACCGTACATGATGCTTAGTAGTTACAAAGGAAGTACGCTTCAAATCTGTCGGCCGTTGTCAAATGTCTCGTTTGACAACAGGCATCGCCACCATGCCCGCCAGCGATTCCGAGATCCCGGTCAGTGAAGGATTGCTCAGCCCAGCGTCCTTCATGATGGCGTCAACAATCGGTTTGGCAATCTGGTACTGCAGGGCGGAGTTGACGACCTGTTCTGGCAGGGTGCCTGGGTTGCCGGTGCCGCCTGTGCTGCCACTCGCAGAACCGCTGGATGCGCTGCCTGACATAGCACCCGCAGGCATGCCGTTGACCTGAAACAGCCGTATCGACTCGATTTTTTCCATGGGCTTGACGGACTGCTGAATGATCAAGGGCAGGGCCTGAATCAGCTGCACACGCACGGCCATGTCGATCTGGGCGGCGCCCAGGCGGTTTTTGGCTTCGTTGATGGCGGCTATGCCTTCGGCTTCGGCCAGGGCGGCTGATTTTTTGGCGTCGGCTTCTACCCGCAGTGCAAGGGCGCGGTTTTCCGCAGCTTCACGTTCGGCTTCGGCTGCAACGGTGATGGAGATAGCTTGCTGCTCGGCTTCTCGTGCAGCATCAATCAGCTGGATTGACTTGCCGCGCTCGGCAATGGCCACGGCGCGGGCGGTGTTGACCAGCTCTTCAGACTTGACGGATTCAGCGCGGGCGGTGTTGGCGGCGGCATCAGCCTGGGATTGCTCTTCAGATTTTTTGGCAATGGCAATGGCCGCGCCCTGGTTTGCCAGCTCGATTGCCTGGCGTTGCTCGGCCTGTTTGACTTTGGTTTCGCGATCAGCTTCGATCTGCTTTTTCTGGACCGACAAATTTTTGTCAATCTCGGCGTTGTTGACGGTACGGTCGGCCTCGATACGCCTTTCCTTGACCAGCCGGTCTGCATTGATGCGCACTTCTTCGGCTTCGCGGTGGCGTTCAGCTTCTATTTTTGCAATGCTGGCGCTTTGTTCGGCTTTGGCATTCAGTATTTCCTGCTGTTGGGTCAGGGTGGCAAATTCCTGCTCTTTCAGAATCGTCAGTTTCAGGCGCTCGGCTTCGAGGTTTTTGGTACGCACCTGCACTTCGGTGTCTTGCTCAATGTCATTGCGCTGTTTGCGGCGGCTTTCGGTTTCTTCGGTCAGGCGTGTCAGGCCCTCGGCGTCAAAAGCATTGTTGGGGTTGAAAAACTCCTTGGCGGTCTGGTCCATGCTGGTCAGGGACACCGATTCCAGCTCCAGTCCGTTTTTTTCAAGGTCTTCGGCCACGGCGTTTTGCACGGCCTGCACAAATTCCCGGCGTTTGTCCTGCAGTTCGCGCATCGACATTGTGGCGGCGGTGGCGCGCAGGGCGTCCACAAACTTGTCTTCAACCAGTATCTTGAGCGCCGCCGGCTCCATGGTTTTGCGACCCAGCGTCTGTGCTGCGGTGCTGACCGATTCGGCCGTCTGTTTGACCCGTACAAAAAACGCCGCCGCCACGTCCACCCGCATGCGGTCAAGTGCAATCAGGCTTTGTTCTTCACGGCGCGACACCTCCAGCTTGAGGGTGTTCATGTTGACCGGAATGGTTTCATGAAACACCGGCAACACAATCGCACCGCCATCCATGATGACTTTCTGCCCACCCAGGCCGGTTCGCACAAACGCGGTTTCCTTGGTGGCGCGGTGATACAGCCGCGCCAGGATCATGCCAACAATCAGCAGCGGAAAAAGCACCAGTCCGGTTGGAATGGCAATATTGATAAGCAGGTCGATCATGAAATTCCCTCTTTGGTTTGTTTTACAAAATATCCGGATGCGGGTTGCGCAGGCATTTGAAACGTGCGCCCACCTTGCGCACCAGCAGCACATCACTGCCTTCGGCAAAGGTTTCCCCGGCCAGGTCTGGTTCCACCATCACATAGTGCATGTGGCCATGAACATCACGCACCTTGGCCTGTGCCGCCATGCCATCCCGCGCTATACCCTGAATCACCACACCGTTGCGGCCCAGCAGGCTTTGTTCACTGACGGCGCGGGTTTCATCCTGAGGGATGATTCTGGCCAGCAAACCGCCCAGGCTGCCAACCGTAAAAACCCCCACCAGAAAAGCCGGAATCGCCGCCAGCCAAGCTGGCAGCAGCGCGCCCGTCACAGCTTGCAGAACCGCCTGCAGCGCAAAACCAGCCGCAGTAAAACCGCCCAGAAAAAGAATCAGCAAGACCAGCACCGGCACCTTGCCCACATGCAGCCAGTCGAGTGGGCTATCGGCACCGTCAGGCATCTCGGGCAGCAGGTTGTCAAGCAGGCTGGAAGGACTGCTGGCCACCAGCAAACCGATACCCTCAATCAGACTGAGGCAGACCATGATGGCCAGCGAGGTGCCAAAAGGCCAGGTTTCAGGGGCGATAAGCAGGAGCATGAATCAATTGCCTTGGAAGAGTCAGATTTCAGTCAGCCGGACATGCAAGGGTAACAGGCTGTTTCATCCATTTTGCATTCTGAACGCGGGTTTAAGGCTGGCTTAAGAAAGGTGCAGCGCTCAGGCGTTTCTGAAAGCCTTGAAGGCCAGGCGCAAGGCGAAAACTACAAGAAACCAAAGCGATATGTCAGCCAACGCAATAATGCAAAAACTTGTTGATGGCAACCATGAAGGGCTTCCCGGCGTGGATATCAGCCAGGCCATCCCTACAAGAATCTGGACAAGCAAAGGAGCGCTTGAGTGATGTTTGTCAATGCCTCGTTTGGCATTGCGGTAACTGAAATAAACACACGCCCAGTTCATGGCCACAACATAGGTAGCGGCAAGCAGAAGCAGGACAACAAGCAGGCTCATGAACCCGATCCAGCATTGCGGGAAACCTGCTCAAACACCTCACTGAAAACCTGATCAAGACGTCGGTTTCCGAGCGAGGTAGAGCGAAGCTCCGGTTCACCTTGCTGGCGTCTGGCGTTATAGAGTTCGATGATCTGGAGTTTGGTCCACTGCCTGTTGATGAAACCGGGTGAGACCACCATGCTGACGGGTTTAAGCCAGAAAATTTGCACTTGCGAGTCGATGATGTTTTTTGTTGCATCGTCAGTAAAACCGATTTTTGCGATTTTTGACTTCAACTGGCCTTGGTTGTTTGCATAAAGCAGTCGCTCTCCGGTGTCGAGAAGCACCGGAAACTTTGGCGGGCGAAATAGAAAATTCATTTTGAGGGGGGTGTGCTAGGGATGCTCTGTATAAGCCTCGCGGTCCTGTGGCAGTCGGATCGGGATGGGCTGCAAGGCTTTTTTTGCAGCCAATAGTATGCCTATTGGCAAGAAAAACAACGCAGCATACCGCCCGAGCCCGGCTGATCACAGACCGCAGGGAGTTATGCAGAGCATCCTTAAAAGAGAACTATTTTTTTCACAGAAAAAATCGGCGGCGGGCAATTGCACAATAGGTGCTTGCGCCTGTATCAGCTCAATTTGGACAATCTGTGGCCTTTAAAAGATAACTGCAAAACCGCTTCAAACCCTGATGACCGAACCCACCACCCAGCCAGCAATATCCCCCCAGCAGCAAGCCTTCAAACAGGCGCGTGCGCTGGAAAAAACCGGTGACTGGCCGGCGGCAGAGCGGGCCTACAGCCATCTGCTGGCCCAGTACCCTGGACACAAGGCGGCGATGTTGCAGCGTGCTACTGTGCTTCAGCATCTGGGCCGGCATCATGAAGCGATGGCCGGGCTGCAAAAATTGATAAGGCTTGACCCGCTACAGCCTGCAGCGCATTGCAACCTGGGTGCGCTGCTGGTCATGCAGGGTGACAGCGCTGGTGCGGCACGGGCTTATCAGCGCGCGCTGGAACTCAATCCCGATCTGGCCCAGGCACTGAGCAACTGGATTGGTCTGCTTGACCGCACAGGTCAGCATACGCAGGCTGACCGGCTGATTCAGGCGGCCCTGCAGCGCAGACCTGACAACATCGGCTTGCGTTTTGAATGGGCCCGGCGTTTGCGGCTGGCACATCGCCACCGCGAGGCCGTGGCTGAGCTACGGCTGGTATTGAAGCAGAACTCCAACCATGTTGAGGCTTTGCTGGAACTGGGCGGCGTGTTTATGTTGCTGAGCACTTATGAAGCTGCCCAGCGCTGTTTTGCACGGCTGCTGCGGCTGCAGCCCGGGCACCGCATGGCGCTTTACAACCTGGGCCAGACGCTGGAATCCCTTGGGCGGGATGAGGACGCCTTGCTGGCCCACAAGGCCGTGCTGGAACTTGACCCGGCAGCAACCGAAGTCCTGTGCCAGTACGAATACCTGCGCCTTGGCCTGTGCGACTGGGATGACTACGACACACGTATGGCCGGCTTGCAGAAAAATCTTGAGGCGCGCAGCATGCTGGGCGCACGCGCGGGTTTGTCACCGCTGGGGCTGCTGAGTTTTCCGCTGCCGCTGGCGCTGCATCGGCGTCTGGCGCAGGGCTGGTCTGACGCCATCAGCCAGAGCACGCACTCTCTGCGGCTGCCGCCGCTTAAAGCCAGCATTTCAGGCAGTCAGATGCCGATTCGGGTGGGCTACCTTAGCGCCGATTTTCGCAATCACCCCATGGGCAACCTGATTCACGGTCTGTTTGCCCACCATGACCGGGCGCGGTTTGAAATTTTTGCCTATTCCCTGTCAGACCGTGACGACGCCTTTACGGCGTCTGTACGACAAGGTGTCGATCATTTCTGCGACGCTTCGGCCATGGACGCCCAGGCGCTGGCGCAAGGCATAAGGGCTGACCAAATTGATGTGTTGATCGACCTGATGGGCCACACCCACCAGGGCCGCCCGGCCGTGCTGGCCATGCGCCCCGCGTCGCTGCAACTGCTGTACCTGGGTTACCCCGGTTCCATGGGCGCGGATTTTGTGGACGGCACGATTGCCGATGACTGGCTGATACCGACGGAACTGGAGCCAGGTTACCGCGAAAAAGTGCATCGCCTGCCCTGTGCTTTTGTCTGGAGCCCCTTGCCTGAAGGAAGCACTTCAGCAAATGCCAACAGTGCAGATGCCCGACTGGCTGCCCGCAGCGCTCTTGGCTTGCCTGAAAAAGGCACGGTTTATGCCTGTTTTAACCGCGCCCACAAGCTGGATCCGCAGACATTCGACGTGTGGCTGAGCGTTTTACAACAGGTGCCAGGCAGCGTTTTGTGGCTGATACAGGAGTCCCCCCTGGTTCAGCAGCGCCTGCGCCAGCGCGCAAGTGCCATGGGTCTTGACCCGGCCCGCATCGTTTTCACGCCCAAGGTGCCGTCTACCGAGTTTGAAAATCTTTGCGCTTTGGCCGACCTGTTTCTGGACACCACCCACTACGGCGCCGGTGCCACAGGCGTAGCCGCCCTGCATGCCGGCCTGCCCCTGCTGACACGCCCCGGTGAAACCTTTGCGTCCCG
>JAZKIK010000806.1:0-2342 GCA_040384925.1 Pseudomonadota bacterium
GTTTTTTCGCTGGAAGAGCCTTTTTTCTCGGCCATGTGACGCTCGCCTTTTCGGTTGATGCCCGAATGATACTCAAATAAAAAACGGTGCCCGCCTCACTGCAGAGCACCGCCGGTAGGAAAGCCCCTGCTCGCTCAGGCGCGCTTGGCAATCACCTGGTCAATCAGGCCGTATTCCTTGGTCTCTTCTGCCGTCATGTAGTAATCACGCTCAGTGTCGCGGGCGATACGTTCCAGAGGCTGGCCGGTTCGCTCCGCCAGGATTTTGTTCAGTTGCTCACGGGTTTTCAGGATTTCACGTGCTGCAATTTCAATTTCGGTCGCCTGACCTTGACTGCCACCTGAAGGTTGGTGGATCATGATCTTGGAATTGGGCAGGCAAAAACGCTTTCCCTTGGCGCCCGCGGCCAGCAAAAATGCACCCATGCTGGCTGCCATGCCAATGCACAGAGTGGAAACCTCGGGTTTGATGAAATTCATGGTGTCAAAGATCGCCATGCCAGCGCTGACCGAGCCACCGGGCGAGTTGATGTAGAAAGAAATGTCCTTGTCAGGATTTTCGCTTTCCAGGAACAACAGCTGCGCCACCACCAGGTTGGCCGTCTGGTCATTGACCGGGCCGACCAGGAAAATCACGCGCTCTTTGAGCAGGCGCGAGTAGATATCGTACGAGCGCTCGCCCCGACCCGACTGCTCGATGACCATGGGCACCATGCCCAGAGCCTGTGTGTCCATACCGTTCGTCCGCCCGTAATTCATATGCATAACGTCTCCAAAGAACTGTGTTGACTGTACCGAAAAATCCTGACCCTTAACGCAAATGGGGCTTGCCTGCAGGACTGCAAGCCCTGCCCAAGCCCCATCGCATCAAAAACCTGCTCGCTGTATCCCAGCGAGCAGATATTTAGTTCTGGCCCATCAACTCGTCAAATGTGATGGCCTTTTCGCTGACCTTGGCCTTGGCCAAGATGAATTCCGTCACATTGTTCTCGATCACGATGCCTTCGACTTCAGCCATACGGCGGTTGTCACCGTAGTACCAGCGCACCACATCGGCTGGCTTCTCGTAGCTGGCGGCCAGTTCGTCGATGTGGGTCTTGATCTGCTCAGGCTTGGCATGCAGCGCATTGGCGCGCACCAACTCAGCCACAACCAAGCCCAGGCGCACGCGGCGCTCGGCTTGGGGGCGGAAAATATCGTCAGGGATGGGGGTCGTATCCGCATCCTTGATACCACGTTGCTTCAGGTCTGCACGGGCGCTTTCGATCATGCGATCCAGTTCGGCTTGCACGCTGGACTTGGGCAGATCCAGCTCGGCCTTGGTCAACAACGCGTCCATGGCCACCTGCTTGTTGCGGGACAACAAGCGGTACTTGACTTCACGCTCCAGGTTCTTGCGGATATCGCCGCGCAGGCCTTCCACGGTGGCATCAGCAATACCCAGGGACTTGGCCAAAGCGCCGTCCACTTCAGGCAGGTTGGCGGCTTCAATCTTCTTCACGGTAACCATGAAGTCGGCCGTCTTGCCAGCCACATCCTGTCCGTGGTAATCGGCAGGGAATGCCAGGGGGAACGTCTTGCTTTCTCCCAGCTTCATGCCACGCACGGCTTCTTCGAATTCCTTCAGCATCTGGCCATCGCCCACGATGAACTGGTAGTCATCTGCCTTGCCGCCGGCGAAAGGTTCACCGTCGATCTTGCCTTCGAAGTCCACCACCACGCGGTCGGTGTCTTGTGCAGGAGCGTCTTTGGCGCGCAGAGCGAATGTACGGCGCTGCTTGCGCAAGATTTCAACGGTTTTGTCGATGGCAGCGTCGGTCACTTCGGCGCTGATCTTTTCCACTTCGGCGGTCGCCAAATCACCGATCTTGACTTCCGGGTAGACCTCAAACACGGCATCAAACGCCATTTGGCCTTCGGGAGACGTTTGGCTTTCGGTGATGCGGGGCTGACCGGCAACGCGCAGTTCAGCCTCATTGGCGGCAGAGGCAAATGCCTGGCCAACCTTGTCGTTCATCACTTCGTAATGCACCGAATAACCATAACGCTGGGCCACCACGTTCATGGGCACTTTGCCAGGACGGAAACCATCCATCTTGACGGTGCGCGCCAGCTTGCGCAAACGCGAATCAACTTCGGTCTGGATCGCACCGACTGGCAGTGTCAGGGTGATTTTTCGCTCCAGCTTGTCCAGAGTTTCTACAGTAACGGCCATGGTCAGTCTCCTAAACGAAAGGTTTGTGGACAGGGCGCGTCGCTAAACAACGGCGTACTGTCCTTCATCAAATAAGTGGTGCGCGGGGGGGGACTCGAACCCCCACACTGTTGCCAGCGTCAGGACCT
>JAZKIK010000807.1:0-10891 GCA_040384925.1 Pseudomonadota bacterium
CATCATCAACATGGCCAGCGTCTGCAGCAGCATCAAGGGCCTGCCCAACCGTTTTGTCTATGGCACGACCAAGGCCGCCGTGCTGGGCCTGACCAAAAGTGTGGCTGCCGATTTTGTGGGTTTTGGTGTTCGCTGCAACGCCATTTGCCCTGGCACGGTTGATACACCTTCGCTGCAGGACCGCATCAATTCCAACGCCGACCCGGTGGAAGCGCGCAAGATTTTTGTAGCGCGCCAGCCGCTGGGCCGCCTCGCTCAGGCGCATGAAATTGCACCCCTGGTGGTTTTTCTGGCCAGTGAGGATTCGGCTTTTGTGACCGGCCAGGCTTACAACATTGATGGCGGCATCACGATCTGATTTTTATATAGTTGCCAAGGTGGCTTCTTCAAACAACAACCCCAAAGGAAAACCATGAAACTTGTTCGTTATGGCCAGCCAGGCAAGGAAAAACCCGGCCTGATAGATGCTGAAGGCAAGCTGCGCGACCTGAGCAAGGTCGTCAAGGACATAGGCCCGGACCAGCTCGGTGATGAAGTGCTGGCCAAAATTGCCGCGCTTGATGTTGCCAAGTTGCCTGTGGTCAAGGGCTCGCCGCGTTATGGCTGTCCGGTCAATGGCACACCCAAATTCATCGCCATCGGCTTGAATTACGCCGACCACGCCGCCGAGTCCGGCCTGCCGATTCCCGCCGAGCCGGTGGTGTTCATGAAAGCCACCTCCTGCATCCAGGGGCCGAATGACCCGGTGATGTTGCCCAAGGGTTCGGTCAAGACCGACTGGGAAGTCGAGCTTGGGGTGGTGATTGGCACCCGCGCGCGTTATGTGTCGCAAAAAGACGCGCTCAAATATGTGGCTGGTTATTGCACCATCAACGACGTCAGTGAGCGAGAATTTCAGATTGAGCGTGGCGGCACCTGGGACAAGGGCAAGGGCTGTGACACCTTTGGGCCCATCGGCCCCTGGCTGGTCACGCGTGACGAAGTGCCGAACCCGCAAAAGTTGGCTATGTGGCTGGACCTGAACGGCAAACGCATGCAGACCGGCAACACCAAAACCATGGTGTTCAGCGTCGCCAAAATCGTCAGTTATGTCAGCCAGTTCATGACGCTGATGCCAGGTGACATCATCACCACCGGCACACCACCCGGTGTGGGCCTGGGCATGAAACCGCCGCTGTATGTCAAAAAGGGCGATGTGATGACACTGGGCATTCAGGGCCTGGGCGAGCAGCGCCAGGAAGTGGTGGCTTTTAAAATTTGAGCTGTAGCAATGTGAAGCTGTAGGCGGTTTGGCACAGCGTGACCTGACACCCGCCTTGCCGCAGCCGGTTTGTCGGCTTGCGCCCTTCGGGCCAAGCCGATGTACAGACTTATTACAGGGTTAACCCGCGAACACCTTAGATAACAAACCCTATAAACCGGGATTTATTTCCACAAAACACCTGATAGCTGGCAAATTGTTGCAAAATAGAACGACCGTTCGTTTTATTTTTAACAACCAGCATCATGTCCGTCACAGAAATTTCAAGCAAAACTGCCCGACCTGCGCCCAGGGATGGCCGCGAGGGTGGCTCCGGTGGTTCGGGCGGCCATGTCATGCAAAAAGGCCAGCAGACCAAAGCCGCGATTGTCGACGCGGCACTGGGCCTGGCGACACAAATCGGCCTTGAGGGCTTGAGCATAGGTGCTTTGGCCGAGGTCATGCGCATGAGCAAGTCGGGCGTGTTTGCCCACTTTGGCTCGCGTGAAGAGTTGCAGATTTCGGTCATTCGTGAATATCACGTCCGTTTTGAAGAAGAAGTGTTTTACCCGGCGCTGCAGGCTGCCCGTGGACTGCCGCGGCTGCAGGCGCTGTTTCAGAACTGGATGAACCGCACCTCGGTCGAGATTGACTCGGGTTGCCTCTACATCAGCGGTGCGGTTGAATTTGACGACCGTCCCGGCCCGGTGCGTGATGCGCTGGCCGGATCGGTCAAGACCTGGCTGTCAGCCATGTATCGAGCTGTTGTGCAGGCCAAGGTGGCCGGGCATCTGCGCGCGGACGCCGACGAACACCAGATGGCCTTTGAAATCCACGGTCTGATTCTGGCGCTGCATTACGAAGCCCGTTTTCTCAAGACCCCTGGCTCGATTGAACGCGCCAACACCGGTTTTGCCCACATTGTTGCGCGTTACGGTCAGCAAGACACATCTGCTGCCAGCGTTCCGCAAGCCGCCAGATCTGCCCATTCCACCAAATCCACCCCAGCCTCCAAGGAGTAATCACATGCCCATCTACAACCCGCCCCTGCGCGACATGCAGTTTGTTTTGCACGAAGTATTCAAGGTCACAGACGAATTCAAGTCCATCCCAAAACACGCAGACACCGATGCTGAAACCATCAATGCAGTGCTTGAAGAAGCTGGCAAATTTGCCACCCAGGTGACTTTTCCGCTGAATATCAGCGGTGATGAAGAAGGCTGCACACTGGACCGGGCTACGCATGAAGTCACACCGCCCAAGGGTTTCAAGGAAGCCTATGCCCAGTATGTTGAAGGCGGCTGGGCCGCGCTGAGCTGCGACCCTGAATACGGCGGCCAGGGCCTGCCGTTTGTGGTCAACCAGTGTGTTTATGAAATGCTCAATTCGGCCAACCAGGCCTGGACCATGTACCCCGGTCTGTCACACGGCGCTTACGAAGCCCTGCACGCCCACGGTACCGACGAGCAGAAAAAACTCTACCTGCCAAAACTCGTCAGCGGTGAATGGACAGGCACCATGTGCCTGACAGAACCGCATTGCGGCACTGACCTCGGCATGCTGCGCACCAAGGCAGAACCACAGGCCGATGGCACATACAAACTCACCGGCAACAAGATTTTCATCAGCGCTGGTGAACACGACATGACCAGCAACATCGTTCATCTGGTGCTGGCCCGCCTGCCTGATGCGCCGCAGGGCAGCAAAGGCATCAGCCTGTTTCTGGTGCCCAAGTTCAATGTCAATGCTGATGGTTCCGTGGGTTCGCGCAACGGCATTTATTGCGGCGGTCTGGAGCACAAGATGGGCATCCATGGCAACGCCACCGCGCAAATCGTGCTGGAAGATGCTGTCGGCACGCTGGTGGGTCAGCCCAACAAGGGCCTGGCTGCCATGTTTGTGATGATGAACGCCGCTCGCCTCGGCGTCGGTAATCAGTCTTTGGGCCTGACCGAAGTGGCTTACCAGAACGCGCTGGCCTACGCCAAGGACCGCATCCAGATGCGCAGCCTGTCGGGCACCAAGGCCAAGGACAAGGACGCCGACCCCATCATCGTGCACCCCGATGTGCGCAAGATGCTGCTCACGGCCAAGGCCTATGCCGAAGGCGGCCGCGCGCTGCAGATCTTCTGCACCCTGCTGCTGGACAAGGTGCACAGCCACCCGGACGAGAAGGTGCGCAAGGACTCCGAAGAACTCGTGGCCCTGCTCACGCCCATCGTCAAGGCCTTCATCACCGACAACGGCCACATCGCCACCAACGCCTGCATGCAGGTCTTCGGCGGCCATGGCTTCATCAAGGAATGGGGCATGGAGCAGTTTGTGCGCGACAACCGCATCAACATGATTTATGAAGGCACCAACACCATACAGTCGCTCGACCTGCTGGGCCGCAAGGTGCTGGGCAACAACGGTGCCACGCTGAAAAAGTTTGGCAAACTGATTCTGGCGCTGGTTGAAGAAGAAGGCGTCAATGAAAAGATGGCCGAATTCATCAACCCGCTGGCTTACCTGGCCGACCAGATGACCAAGTTCACCACCGAGCTGGGCTTCAAGGGTTTCCAGAATCCTGATGAAGTTGGTTCTGCCGCAGTTGACTATCTGCGCGTTGCCGGCCATCTGGTGTTCAGCTACTTCTGGGCGCGCATGGCGCAGGTCGCCTTGCGCGAGATTGCCGCTGGCAATACCGACAAGTTCTACCTTGCCAAGCTGCAGACTGCACGTTTTTACTTTGCCAAGCTGCTGCCTGAAACGGCAACCCTGATGCGTACTGCGCGTGCCGGTTCCAAATCGCTGATGGATACCGACGAAGCGCTGGCCTGAGTTGTTTGTTGGTCTGGTTTTGCAGGTGTTTTTAAGGATTTTTATGTCGAATCATGTTGTTGCACTTATCCATGGAGCGCTGCTTGCCATTGTTTTGATGGCAAACCCGATCTCTGCTGCCGCCCAGAGCACGCCCGTGGGTCTGTGGCGCAGTTTTGACGAAAAGTCCGGCGAGCCCAAAGCTGAAGTGCGTGTGGTGGAAACCGCAGGCGTGGTCAGCGGAAAAATCGAAAAACGCCTGATTAAATCCGCTGTGCCCGGTGCCTTGTGTGTCGAATGCACCGATGACCGCAAGGATCAGCCCCTGCTGGGCCTGGAGATCATCCGGGGTGCCAAAAAATCAGCCGATGGTGATGTGTGGGAGGGCGGCAAGATTCTTGACCCCGAGAACGGCCGCAACTACACATTGAAGATGACGCCGATTGAGGGCGGTAAAAAAATGGAAGTGCGTGGCTCGTTTGGCCCCTTTGGCCGCACCCAGACCTGGACACGGGTAAATTGACTCACCCCGCCTGCGGCTCACTGCGTGTAGCCGCATCCCCCCTTCCTGGGGCGACAGCTGTGGCCCGGCAAAGCCGGTTCCACGCTGTCACTGGCAGGGCAGCGAAACAAGATAGCAATCGACAAGGAACAAAACATGTCCCGATTTCAAGTGAAAAAAGTCGCCGTTCTGGGCGCAGGTGTCATGGGCGCGCAGATTGCCGCTCATCTGGTCAATGTGAAGGTGCCGGTGGTGCTGTTTGACCTGCCCGCCAAGGAGGGCCCCAAGAACGGCATCGTCATGCGTGCCATTGACGGCCTGAAAAAACTCAAGCCCGCACCGTTGGGCGTGCCCGAAGATGCGGCGCTGATTGGCCTGGCCAATTACGAAGAACACATGGAGCAACTGCTCGAATGTGACCTCATCATCGAGGCGATTGCCGAGCGCATGGACTGGAAAACCGACCTGTACCACAAGATTGCACCCTTCATTGCAGAAGGTGCGATTGTGGCCAGCAACACTTCCGGCCTGTCGATTACCAAACTCAGTGAAGCGCTGCCGGAAAGCATCAAGCCGCGTTTTTGCGGCATCCACTTCTTCAATCCGCCACGTTACATGACGCTGGTCGAGCTGATCAACACCCCGACCACCGAACCCAGGGTGCTTGACGACCTGGAAGCCTTTGTGACGAGCGCACTTGGCAAGGGTGTGATCCGTGCCCACGATACACCCAACTTCATCGCCAACCGGGTGGGTATTGCCAGCATGCTGGCAACGATCAAGGAGGCCGAAATTTTTGGCCTCAGCTACGACGTGGTCGATGATCTGACAGGCAAAAAACTCGGTCGTGCCAGCTCAGGCACCTTCCGCACCGCCGACGTGGTGGGCCTTGACACCATGGCGCATGTCATCAAAACGCTGCAGGACAATCTTGGTGAAGGCAAGACGCCAGACCCGTTCGAAAGCATGTATGGCACACCGCCGGTGCTGGCCAAGCTGCTGGAATCCAAAAGCCTGGGCCAGAAAACCGGCGCGGGTTTTTACAAAAAGGTTGGCCGCGACATTCTGCGGCTGGACCCGCAAAGCATGGAATACGTGCCCGGAGGTGCCAAGGCTGATGATGTGGTCGGCCGTATGCTCAAAAAGCCTGCGGGTGAACGCCTCGGTTTGCTGCGCAATGCGGAAGGTGCAGAAGCGCGCTTTTTGTGGGCCATCCTGCGTGACCAGTTTCACTATGCTGCCGTGCATCTGGAAAGCATTGCCGAAACCGCCCGCGACATCGACTTTGCAATGCGCTGGGGTTTTGGCTCCAAACAAGGCCCGTTTGAACTCTGGCAGCAGGCCGGCTGGCTGCAGGTGGCGACCTGGATCAAGGAAGACATTGACGCTGGCAAGGCCATTTCCAGCGCACCGCTGCCAGACTGGGTGTTCAACGGCCCGGTGGCTGATGCCGGTGGCGTGCATACACCTGAAGGCTCGTGGAGCGCATCGGCCAAAAAGTTCATTGCCCGCCGCGATCTGCCGGTTTATGCACGCCAGCATTTCCCGGAAAACGTGCTGGGATCCAATGCGCCAGACTTCCTGAGCGCTGGAACCACGGTTCATGAAGACGACGCGATCCGCTTGTGGACGCTTGATGGCGATGATGTGCTGATCGCCAGCATCAAGACCAAGATGCACGCCATCAGCCCTGATGTGGCCGAGGGTCTCGCCATGGGGGTCGAGCTGGCTGAAAAAAGCTACAAGGGTCTGGTGATCTGGTCCAATGACGAGATGTTCTCGGCTGGTGCTGACCTGCAGGCCATGCTGCCTGCCTTCATGATGGGCGGTGCGGCTGCGGTTGAAGGCGCAGAAGCCGAATTGCAGAACGTGATGCTCAAGATGCTTTACGCGACTGTGCCTGTGGTGTCGGCGATTCGTGGCCTGGCACTCGGTGGCGGTTGTGAAATGGCGGTGTATTCAGCCAAACGTGTGGCCGCGATGGAAAGTTATATCGGCCTGGTGGAAGTCGGCGTTGGCCTGGTGCCAGGTGCCGGCGGCCTGGCTTATATCGCCCGCCGTGCTGCAGAAAACGCAGCCACCTCGACCAACAAGGACATGTTGCCATTTTTGACCGAAGGTTTCACGGCAGCCGCCATGGCCAAGGTAGGCACCAGCGCGATTGAAAGCCGCAAGATCGGTTATTTGCTTGACAGCGACGTCATCGTGCCGAACAAGGACGAACTGCTGTTTATCGCCCTCAATGAAGCGCGTGCGATGTTCAACTCGGGTTACCGCGCACCCTTGAAGCGCAGCTTTCCAGTCGTTGGCCGCAATGGCCTGGCCACCATCAAGGGCCAACTGGTCAACATGCGCGACGGCGGGTTTATCAGCGCGCATGACTTTCACATCGCCAGCCTGATTGCCAATGTGGTTTGTGGTGGCGACGTGGACAACGGCACCTTGGTGACCGAGGAATACTTGATGACGCTGGAGCGCAAGGCATTCTGTTCGCTGCTGGAAAACGCAAAAACGCAGGAACGCATCATGGGGATGATGAGCACCGGCAAACCCGTCCGTAACTAGACATGTTGAACACCCCTGTCGGACGCTCACTGCGTGTAGCTCCTTCCCCCCTTGCAGGGGGCAACATCTGCTGCCCGGCAAAGCCGGTTCAGCGCTGTTACTGGAAGGGAGCTGGACATGACTGATGCACTTAAAGCGCAGCCCAACCGGCTTGAACGCCAGCTGGAACGGCTGGATGAAGTACCGGCCTTTGCCCGCCCGTGGTTTCGCAGCGTGGTCTTGCGCCGCGCCGTGCCCTTTACCGGCACGGCAGGTTTGAAGTTTCTGCAGATGACACCAGGCATGGTTGAAATCGGCTTGGACAATGTCAAAAAAGTGCAGAACCACATAGGCGGCATACACGCTTCGGCGATGAACCTGCTGGCCGAGACCGCAACCGGCATGGTGGTTGGCATGAATGTGCGCGATGACTGCATTCCACTCGCCAAAGAGCTGAAGATGGCCTTCAAAAAACGCGCCACCGGCAATATGCGTGCCGTGGCCACCTTGACAGCCGAACAGCGCGTCCTGATGCAGGCCAGCGACAAGGGCGAGGTCAATGTGGCGGTTACCGTGACTGACGAGGCCGGTGTGCATCCGGTCGAATGTGAATTTGTATGGGCATGGATTCCGTCCGGCCCGAGAAGATAACAGGCATGTTTGCAGAACCTGATTCCAGTCCCCTCTCCCGCTCGCGGGAGAGGGCTAGGGTGAGGGCAAGGGCGCTTCGCCAAGGGCAAACCGATGCAGAGGCGTTGCTGTGGTCAAAGTTGAGGGATCGCCAGATGCTGAACCTGAAGTTTCGTCGCCAGCGTCCGATTGGGCCGTATTTCGCTGACTTCGCTTGCCTTGAAATCGGTCTGGTGATCGAGCTGGATGGTGGCCAGCATGCTGAAGGTGTGTCTGTCGGTCATGACCATAAACGCAGCAGCGACATGGCGGCTCTTGGTTTCCAGACTTTGCGATTCTGGAATAACGACGTGTTAAACCAACTGGAGGCAGTGCTTGAACAAATACTGCAAACCGCAGACACCCTCACCCCAGCCCTCTCCCGCAAGCGGGAGAGGGGGCAAGACGAGTCCGCAGCCTGTATCCAGTCCCCTCTCCCGCCTGCGGGAGCAGGATTAGGGTGAGGGCTGCAGCCTTTGCCTACCAAGTCATTTATTGAGAAACAAGGAACCAACATGAAACAAGTCCAGGACGCCTACATAGTCGCCGCCACACGCACGCCGATTGGCCGTTCGCATCGCGGTTTTTTCCGCAACACCCGGCCTGACGATCTGCTGGTCAAGGCGCTGCAGGCGGCGCTGGCTCAGGTGCCCACGCTGGACCCCAAGGCGATTGAAGACATCATCTGCGGCTGTGCGATTCCTGAAGGCCCGCAGGGTCTGAACATTGCGCGTATCGGCGCGGTGCTGGCCGGTTTGCCGACCAGTGTGGGTGGCATCACGGTCAACCGCTTTTGCGCCTCTGGCCTGTCTGCGGTGCAGATGGCGGCTGACCGCATCCGGGTTGGCGAGGCTGAAGTCATGATTGCCGCCGGTGTTGAAAGCATGAGCATGGTGCCGATGTCGGGCAACTCGCCCTCGTTGTCGCCCGCCATGTTTGCCAATGACGAAAACATAGGCATTGCCTATGGCATGGGCCTGACGGCTGAAAAAGTCGCCCAGCAGTGGAAGGTTTCACGCCAGGCGCAGGACGAATTTGCCTACGCATCCCACATGAAGGCGCTCAAGGCCCAGCAGGCTGGCGAGTTCACCAACGAAATCACGCCAGTTGAAGTCACTGACCGTACCGCTAATTTGGATACCGGTGAAGTCATCGCCACCACCCGCACGGTCAGCATGGACGAGGGTGCGCGCCCCGACACCACCGTCGAAGGCCTGGCAAAACTCAAAACCGTGTTTGCGGCGCGTGGTTCGGTCACGGCCGGCAACAGTTCACAAACCTCTGATGGTTCTGGCGCGCTGATTCTGGCCAGCGAAAAGGCGGTCAAACAATTCGGTTTGACACCGCTGGCACGTTTTGTCAGTTACGCCGCCAAGGGTGTGCCGCCGCACATCATGGGCATTGGCCCGATCGAGGCGATTCCGGCGGCCCTGCGTTACGCTGGCCTCAAGCATGAAGACATCGACTGGTTCGAACTGAACGAGGCCTTTGCCGCGCAGTCCCTGGCCGTCATGAACACCCTGGGCCTGGATCCGGCCAAGGTCAACCCCATGGGCGGCGCCATTGCACTCGGCCACCCGCTGGGCGCAACCGGCGCCATCCGTGCTGCAACTGTGATCCACGCCCTGCAGCGGCACAAGCTGAAATACGGCATGGTCACAATGTGTGTGGGCATGGGTCAGGGCGCTGCCGGTATTTTCGAGCGGGTTTAGGCGTCGGCACGGAGTCAGTCAACAGGAGGCTTTCATGCACAGGCAGACGGTTAAAAACGGACACGCAATGCTGTCACTGCGTACTTATGAGGCTGCATCGGGCATCAGCCATACCAGCGTGGTGATTGGCGGTGCCATGGGGGTGCGGCAGGATTTTTACGCAGACTTTGCGGTATGGCTGTCCGGCCAGGGTTTTAGGGTCACGACCTTTGACTACCGCGGCATGGGGGAGTCTTTGCCCGACACACCGGGCGGCAGCCTGCGTGGTTTTGATGCGGACCTGATGGACTGGGCGAGCGACTACGAAGCCGTCATAAACACCGCCAAAACCGCCTTGCCTGACGCACCGCTGTATCTGCTGGGGCACAGCCTGGGTGCCCAGCTGCCGGGTTTTTTGAAGAACCAGCACAAGGTCAATGGTCTGGTCAGCATTGCTGCAGGCAGCGGTTACTGGCGTGACAACGCACCGCAGCTCAAACGCCTGATTCTTTACTTCTGGTATGTGCTGGTGCCGCTGGCCACGCGGCTGTGCGGTTATTTTCCGGGTCGCAAACTTAAAAAAGTCGGGGATTTGCCGGCGGGTGTGATGCTGCAGTGGCGCAAATGGTGCCTCAACCCGCAATACAGCGTAGGTGCCGAAGGTGAAAGCGCCCGCTTGAGTTACGCACAGGTGCGTTTTCCGGTGCAGGCACTGTCGATGACTGACGACGAACTGGTGACCTGGCGCGGCACAAACAATCTGATCAATCTGTATGCCAATGCGCCGCGCAGCGTCCAGCGCATCGCACCTGGTGACCTGCAGGTCAAACGTATAGGTCACTTCGGTTTTTTCCGCCAGCAGTTTGAAAAAAGCCTTTGGCCACGCACCCGCCAGATGTTTGAAGCGATGGCCGTCGCGCCCGTCAGCGTCACCAGCACGACCGTCTGAAACACGCTCTTGCGGCAAACTTGAAGCATGAACACACATCCTTTTGACGAGGCCATGCGCCTTGAGGCTGCGGGCAGTGATCAGCCCGACACCTGGCTGGGCACCACCAGCCCGGCTTACTGGAATATGGTCGGGCCGTTTGGCGGCACCACAGCCGCCACCGCCGTCTGCGCCATCATGTTGCACCCTTTGCTGCTGGGCGAACCGATTGCGCTGACCGTCAACTATGCCGCCGCCCTGGCTGCCGGGGTTTTTGAAGTCATTGCCAAACCAGTACGCACCAACCGCTCAACCCAGCACTGGACAGTTGAAATGCGCCAGCGTGACGCAACAGGCCAGGATGCCGTTGTGATGACAGCCACGGCAGTCACCGCAGCGCGCCGCGACACCTGGAGCGCCAGCGACGCTGCCCGCCCCAGCCTTGATTTTGCCGACGCCCAAGAGCGCCTCAATTTCTCCATCGCCAGGCCAGACTGGACCCAGCGTTACGACAT
>JAZKIK010000808.1:0-1041 GCA_040384925.1 Pseudomonadota bacterium
TCACCTGCCCAAACGCCTTGCGGCAACACGGCCGGGCCGGGTTCTGGCCGGGCATAGGCGGCGGTGTCCACAAACTCACGCACATTGAGGTAACGCATGTCATCGGTGATGTCATCCCACTGATCGGCAGATTTTCCAATCACCCGGCAATGTGCGTCGCCCATGGAACGGCACTGGACCTCCCTGAAAACAATCAGCCGACCAAACAGGGTGCTGACATAACCGGTGGCGTAACCCACCTGCATCCAGCAGGCCGGTGAGCCGCCAATGCCATAGGCGGCGATGTGTTCGTCGTCTTCACTGGAGTTATGCCACAGGAATTCACCCTCGTAAGCCTCGGTGTCGGGGTCGTAAGACACACGTACCAGTTCCACCTTGACCACCCCTTCAAGCGCATGCAGGCGTGTGCCGGCAATTGCTGCGGCCAGCGGGTCGGCATCTGGCCATTGTTTGCGCACCAGCTGGGCGTCGCGCGCGCCGCTGACGTAGCCAGCCCTGGTGAACAGGCCACGCGCCTGTTTCAGTCCCAGGCTCTCGATCATTTCACGCCGCAGCGAACCCAGTGCTTCGGTATGCAGCAGAACCATTCGCTGCTCCTGTAACCAGATTCGGCCATCACCGGGCGAAAAAAACAGGCATTCACTGATGTCGGCAATGTTGGGGTGCGCATCCCCACCGATGTGTGTGCTGACAAATCCACCCAGCGCCTTGCTGACCGACGTGCTGTCAAAGCTGCCCAGTACGGTGCCAGTGGCCCGGGCCACATCGGCCAGGGAGATGCGAGAGGAATTACCCATGGTTTTTAATTTTATCAATTGAGCAAATTTGATTCAACTTTATAAGCATTTGATCAAAAAACAATACAAATAAATAAATAAAATTACATTTGTGCAGTGAATTTACGGGTTTTCTAAAAATTTTCCTTTATAAAATAAAAATTATAATATTATTTTTAATGTCCCCCGCATCTCACACAAAAGTTAATTTCAAAATTTATGATCAGGTTCGGTAATAAGACTTGTCAAAATGGGCACCGCAAGA
>JAZKIK010000808.1:1051-4267 GCA_040384925.1 Pseudomonadota bacterium
ATGTCCCTAATTTCCCTTGGAAAAAGCCCGGCTTGAGGGCCAGCAAAAGACAGGGTGGCCGAGGGCTGGTCCGCGCATTGCAATACATGGCCGTGTCAGCAAAAAAGTGACGAAACAACAAACCCAACCCAAAGGCAATTCCATGGATGCAGCAGAGGCGACCTCATTTAACTTTTCCGGACTGAAACAGGCCCCGCTGGGCAATGGCTCGCGTAATGTCATTGAACCTGCGACCGGCCAGGTCTTGTGCAGCGTGGGTATTGCCAACGCCGCAGATGTGGCGGGGGCAACGGCCGTGGCAGCCAGCGCACAAAAAGCCTGGGTGGCCGTGCCGCCGCGTGAAAAGGCCGAGATATTTCGCCGGGCTGCCGCACTGTTTCAACAACATTTTGATGCGCTGGCATTGTTTGCCGCGCGTGAAACAGGCGGCATTCTGGCCAAGGGCCAGCATGAAATCCGCGAGGCTGCGTTGATCTGCAACCTGGCAGCCAGCATGCCCCTGCAGTCGCAAGGCCATGTCTTGCCCAGCGTGCCAGGCCGCGTCAGCATGGCGCGCCGTGTGCCACACGGTGTGGTGGGTGTGATCTCTCCCTTTAACTTTCCGATGATTCTGACCATACGCGCCGTTGCACCGGCACTGGCAGCTGGCAATGCGGTAGTCATCAAACCCGACACCCGCACACCCGTGACAGGCGGCCTGATGATTGCGAGCATTTTTGAGAAAGCCGGTTTGCCCGCTGGTCTGCTGCAAGTCTTGCCAGGTGATGCCGAAGCCGGCGAAGCACTGGTGACCGACCCACTGGTTCCCATGATCGCCTTTACCGGTTCACCCGCCGTGGGCCGCCGCATCGGCGAACTGGCGGGCCGGCATTTGAAAAAGGTGTCTCTTGAGCTGGGTGGTGCCAACTCGCTGATCATTCTGGACGATGCTGACCTGGACGTGGCCGCCAGCAATGCGGCCTGGGGTGCCTACTTTCACCAGGGCCAGATCTGCATGGCATCCAACCGCATCCTGGTGCACGAAAGCATGGCCGCCGAGTTCACCAGACGGCTGGTGTCCAAAGCAGTCCATCTGCCCATGGGCAACGGCGCAAGTGGCCAGGTTGCCCTTGGCCCGCTGATTGACGCCAGACAGCGTGACCGGGTCCACGCCATCGTGCAGGACAGCATCGCGGCCGGTGCAAAACTGGAAGCGGGCGGCACGTTTGACGGCCTGTTTTACAAACCGACCGTGCTCACAGGCATCAAGCCCGGTCAGCGTGCGTATGACGAAGAAACCTTTGGTCCGGTGGCCAACATCATCACTTACAAAACCGACGCAGAAGCGATAACGCTGGCCAACAACAACACGGGCAGCCTGTCTTCTGCCGTTATTTCCAAATCGGTAGGCCGTGCCATGGCGGTAGGTCAGCAGCTCAAGTCGGGCATGGTTCACATCAATGACCAGACCGTCAATGACGACTGCGTGAATCCTTTCGGTGGCCCCGGCATTGCGGGCAACGGCAGCAGTGTGGGCGGGCCGTCTGACTGGGAGGAATACACCCAGTGGCAGTGGATCACCATCAAGGACACCGCGCCCAGCTACCCGTTTTAAGTCACTTCTTTCATCCATTTTTTGAGGAGGCATTCATGAGTCTGCAAGGAAAAACCATAGTCATCACAGGCGCATCGTCCGGCATTGGGGCCGAAGTGGCCCGGCTGGCGCGCTTTCAGGGCGCAAAAGTCATTGGCATGGACCGCAATGACCCAAGCCTGACGCTGCATGACTTTGTAAAAGCTGATCTGGGCACAACAGCCACCATTGATGCCGCCGTGGCCCAGTTGCCCGCACACATTGATGCATTTTGCAATGTGGCCGGTGTACCCGGCACCGCAGATGGTGATCTGGTGGCACGGGTCAACTACCTGGGCCTGCGGCACCTGACCGAAGCGGTTCTGCCGCGCATGCCACGCGGCAGCAGCATCGTCAACGTGGCATCCATCCTGGGTGCCGAATGGCCGCTGCGCCTTGACTTGCACAAGGAACTGGCCGCAAGCAAGGGCTTTGAGGCTGGCGCGGCCTGGCTGCGTACGCACCCGGTGCCACACGCCACCTGTTACCAGTACTTCAAGGAAGCGCTGATTGTCTGGAGCGCCAGTCAGTCGCAGGAATGGTTTATGGGCAAGGGCGTGCGCATGAACTGCGTGGCACCAGGGCCGGTATTCACCCCCATTCTGGGCGACTTTGTGTCCATGCTGGGCGAAGAACGGATTCAAAAAGACGCCCACCGCATGTTGCGCCCGGCGTATGCCGACGAGGTGGCCGAGGTCATCTGCTGGTTGTGCAGCGACGCAGCACGCTGGGTCAGCGGCGTGAATATTCCTGTCGATGGCGGCCTGGCCTCGACCTATCTCTGAACCATTTTTTATTTTTTTGAGCAAACGGCAGACCAAAAACCCGAGGAGACAAAGATGAGAAAAACCCCCACCCCCTTCAAACCCAGCACCCTGGCACTGGCCAGCAGCCTGCTGTGTGCACTGTCAGCCCAGGCCATGGAGCTCGGAAGTGACCCGGACACCAAAATCCGGCTCGACTTCACGCCCAAATACAGCATGGCCTATCGCCTGAAGGATGCTTCCGCTGCACTTTCGTCGCCAGCAGCTGGAGACCCCGGTGTTGCCAATGAAAACGACGGTAACAACAACTTCAGCAAAAAGGGCGTGGTTTCCAACCGGCTTGATCTGCTGACCGAGTTTGATGTGGCACATGGCAACTTCGGCTTGCGCATCAGCCATTCGGCCTGGTATGACTCGAAATACCTGAAAACAAACAGCAATGACGGCATGCAGGGTGTCAGCAATTTCGCTGGCCAGGCGGCCAATGAGTTCATTCCGGCCACACGCGACCAGCATGGCCGTGGCAATGAAATTCTGGATGCCTTTGTTTATGCCAAGGGTTCAGTTGGCGGCATGCCCGCATCCATCCGGGTCGGCAAACACGCACTGCAGTATGGCGAAAGCCTGTTTTTTGGCCAGAACGGCATCGCCAACGCACAGGGCCCGGTCGACATCGCCAAGATTGGCCAGCTTGGCCTCGATCTCTCCCAGCTCGATGCGAAAGCTGGCTGGGGCGACGATCCAGCAGGTGGGTGATCTGCAGCATGGCTGCAACTTCATCAATGCGCAGCTTGCGCTCTGCCTTGGGCATCTTGCGCATCTCCAGCGCGAAACCGATGT
>JAZKIK010000809.1:0-10750 GCA_040384925.1 Pseudomonadota bacterium
CAATCAGCAGGCCAGCCGTAAAAGGCCCGAGAAAATTCGACACCGCCGGGCCAATCGACAGCCAGCTGAACACCTGGCGCAACTGCAAAACCCCGCTGGCGGCCCGGCCCACATGGCGTTGCAGCGAGATAACCGCTGCGCCCGTGGCCCCGCCAGTCATCAGCGCCGCGAAACAAAGCACCGGAAACACCGGAAAAACCACCGCCACACCAGCTCCCATCACGGCAGCCAGCACACTGAAACCGATGGGCCGCTTGAGCCCGTGCCGGTCGGCAAAACGCCCTGCAGGCAAGGCCAGAAACACCGACGCCAGTGCAAACAGCGCCAGCAACACACCAACGGCAGCCGGGCTGTAGCCTTCGCGGAGCGCAAGCAGTGGCGCGGCAAGACGTGTACCCGCCATGCAGGCGTGCAGGCAGATCTGGGCAAGGATCAGTCGGGCAAGTTCGGGGGTCAAATCTCGTCCAGCTCTTTGTTCATGGGGATCAGCCGGGCCGAATCCGCTTCGGGCAGCGCCTCGACATCACGCAGCGCCTTGCCCATCACCCGGCTGCGCTGCTCAGCACTTGAAAGGGTATTGAGCACGGTTTCGGTCTGCGACTTGACCTTGGCCAGCACATCACCAAACTTGCCGAATTCGGTTTTGACGGCACCCAGTACCTGCCAGACTTCGCTGGAGCGTTTTTCAAGTGCCAGCGTCCTGAAACCCATTTGCAGCGAATTCAGCATCGCCAGCAAAGTGGTAGGCCCGGCCAGCGTGATGCGGTGGTCACGCTGCAGCGCTTCCAGCAGGCCTGGGCGGCGCAAGACCTCGGCATACAGGCCTTCCGTCGGCAAGAACAGGATCGCAAAATCGGTGGTGTAAGGCGGTGCGATGTATTTTTCAGCGATTGATCTGGCCTCCAGCCGGATGCGGCCTTCAAGCGCCTTGCCAGCCAGTTCAGCGCCCAGGGCATCGGCACGTTGCTGCGCGTCCAGCAGACGCTCGTAATCTTCATTTGGAAACTTGGCGTCAATCGGCAACCACAGAGGTTCACCCGAATCGGAACGCCCCGGCAGCCTGATCGCAAAGTCCACCGTAAACCGGCTACCTGGCCGCGTCACCACCTGAGCGGCATATTGCTCGACTGTGAAAACCTGTTCCAGCAATGCCCCCAGTTGTGCTTCACCAAAAATGCCGCGTGTCTTGACATTGGTCAACAGGTGCTTGAGGTCGCCCACGCCCTGCGCCAGGGTTTGCATGTCACCCAGCCCTTTGTGAACCTGCTCCAGCCGGTCAGCCACCTGTTTGAAACTCTCACCCAGGCGGGTTTCAAGTGTGGTTTGCAGTTTTTCGTCCACAGTCTGGCGCATCTCGTCGAGCTTGGCCGAATTGCTTTGTTGCAATTGCGCCAGTTGCCTCTCAAGCGTTTCACGCACCTCCAGCATTCGGCGTGCATTGGACTCGCTGACGAACTGCAGTTGTGTGCTCAGGGTGTCTGACAGTGTTTTCTGCAGCAGGGTCAGCTGTTGTGAGAAGGCATCAATCTGGCTGTTCTGGGTACGGGTGGCTTCGGCACTTTGCCGGACCAGGGTCTGCTGGAAGGTGGCAAAAATCGTTGCCAGCTCCTGGCGGCTGGCGCGTGAGCTGTCACTGATTTCACGGCGCAGGTCTCGCTCCAGCTTTTCATTGCCGGCCGTGACACCCGACAACAAAGCTGCCAGAACCTGCAGGTTTTCAGGCGGTTTGCGCAACAGCAGCCAGACCTGCAGCAATACAAGCAGCAGCAACAGACCCAGGACAAGCCAGGATTGAAGTTCCGCCATCCGCTGCTTATTTCGCAGCCAGCTGCGAAGCGTTCAGGGGCGTCAGCGGCGCTTTTCCTTCAAAAAAGGCAATCAGGTTGTCAGCGGCCAGGCTGGCCATGGCCAGGCGGGTGGGGATGGTGGCGCTGGCAATATGTGGCGTCAGCACAACATTGGGCACGGTCAGCAAGTCTGGATGAACTGTGGGTTCACCCTCAAAAACATCAAGTCCGGCAGCGGCAATCTGTTTGCCGCGCAACGCTGCGGCCAGTGCAGCGTCGTCCACAATGCCGCCACGCGCGATGTTGATCAGGTTGGCAGTCGGTTTCATCAGCGCCAGTTCGGCGGTGCCAATCGTGTGGTGCGAAGCTGGCGAATACGGCAGCACCAGCACCAGGTGATCTGCGGTCTTGAGAAGTTCTTCCTTGCCGACATAACTGGCCTTGCATTCGGCCTCAAGTGCTGTGTCAAGGCGCGAGCGGTTGTGGTAAATCACTTTCATGCCAAAACCAAAAGCACCGCGCTTGGCAATACCCTGGCCGATCCGGCCCATGCCCAGAATGCCGAGCGTGGAGCCATGGATGTCTGAGCCGGCAAACATGTCGTAACTCCATTTGTTCCACTTGCCGGCGCGCAGGTAATGTTCACTTTCAGTCACACGCCTGGCAGTGGCCATCAGCAGCGCAAAACCAAAGTCTGCCGTGGTTTCGGTCAATACATCAGGGGCATTGGTGGCAAGCACACCGGCTTTTGTCATCGCGTCGATGTCAAAGTTGTTGTAGCCGACAGCCATATTGGCGCAGATTTTGAGGTCCGGGCAGGCAGCCAGCACTTCGGCGTCAATGCGGTCACCGCCGGTGGTGAAAGCGCCCTGCTTGCCCTGCAGGCGGGAAATCATCTCGGCCTTGCTGAAAATCGTGTCGGTCTGGTTGGAGTCGACTTCAAAAAACTGCTCAAGCTTGCTGATGATTTCAGGAAAAACAGCGCGGGCGATCAGGATTTTTGGTTTGGTCATGTAAGTTTCAACTTTCTGAATTTATTTGAACCAGATGAAGGTCATGATGATGAACAGCGGAATCAGCACAGCGCCCGACCAGGCCATGTAGCCAAAAAAGCTGGGCATCTTCACGCCGCGCTCTTCAGCCACCGCCTTGACCATCATGTTGGGCGCATTGCCGATGTAGGAATTGGCACCCATGAATACAGCGCCAGCCGAAATGGCAGCCAGGGTGGGTGCCAGAGTTGTCATCAGTTGGGCCGGGTCGCCACCTGCTGTGTTGAAAAACACCAGATAGGTCGGCGCGTTGTCCAGAAATGAGCTGAGCGCACCGGTCGCCCAGAAATACATGGCAGGATCAGGCTGGCCGTCGGGCCGTGTCACAGCGGCCACAATCGCGCCAAACGGGCCTTGTATACCCGCCTTGAGCATGGCAATGACCGGGATGATGGTTAAAAAGATGCCGGCAAAAAGCTTGGCGACCTCCTGCATCGGGCCCCACGAAAACTGGTTGTCAGCGTGTACCCTGGCCGCCGTGAATTTGAGCGACACAAAGGTGACGACCAGCAAACCGGCATCACGCACCAGGCCTGGCAGGCCAACTTCAGTTCCAAACACATTAAAGACCACGTGCGACTTCCAGATACCACTCAAAAGCACCAGGCAAATCACGGCGGCCAGCAGCCAGAAATTGCTTGCACCATCAAAACCGATGCGGCTGGTGTCGGGTGTCGGGTCAACAGGCAGCACACCTTCACGGCTGTAATACCAGCGGTCAATGACGTAAAAAATGGCCAGCAGGCTGCCGGTCAAAAACAGGGTTTCCGGAAAAATATGGCTGACCGTCCAGAAAAAGTCCACACCCTTTAAAAAGCCCAGAAAAAGTGGCGGGTCACCCAGCGGCGTCAGCGAGCCGCCGACGTTGGACACCAGAAAAATAAAAAACACCACCACATGGGCCTTGTGAACCCGGTTGTCATTGGCGCGTATCAGGGGGCGAATCATCAACATCGACGCACCGGTCGTACCCATGAAACTGGCCAGCACCGTGCCAATCAGCAACAAACCAGCATTCAGCGCCGGGCTGCCATGCAGATTGCCGCGTATAAAAATGCCGCCTGAAACGGTATACAGCGCGGTCAGCAGGATGATGAAAGGCACATATTCAGCCAGCAAGGCGTGAACCAGGCTGCTGCCTGCCAGCGTGGGACCAAAAACAATGGCAAAAGGCAGAAAAAATGCCAGTGTCCAGGCAGCCGACACCTTGCCGAAATGGTGATGCCAGAAAGCCGGCACCAGCAGCGGCATCAGGGCAATCGACAGCAAAATGCCGGCAAATGGAATTGCCCACTGTACCGCCAGCCTGGAGCCATCAATGTCTGCCGCACGTACAAGACCTGGCAGCAGCAGTGCCAAGAAGCCTGCAAGCGCTGGACATGGGGAAAACCTCATTCAAATGTCTCGTTGTTTCTCGTTGCAAACCGTCATTGCAGTCACTGCCGCTGTCCGGCAGGGTCCTGTTGCTGAATCAAGCTTAAAGGAAGCAAGCCCATCTGCAGACTCACGCAATCTCGAAAACCTGGCGCAGATAAGCCAGGTATTTTTCGTCATCACACATGTTTTTTGAAGGCGTGTCTGACAGTTTGGCCACGGGCTGGCCGTTGCAGCGAATCATCTTGATGACGATCTGCAGCGGCTCGTAACCCAGGTCATTGGTCAGATTGGTGCCAATGCCAAAGGCCAGCTGACAACGCCCCTTGAACTGCTGGTACAGCTCGATGGTGCGCGGCACCGTCAGGCCGTCGCTGAAAATCAGGGTTTTGGTTTTAGGGTCAACACGGTTTTTGGCATAGTGCGCCAGCATGCGTTCGCCCCACAAAAACGGGTCTCCACTGTCATGCCGGGCACCATCAAACAGCTTGCAGAAATACATGTCAAAGTCGCGCAAAAAAGCGCTCATGCCGTACACGTCTGACAACGCAATGCCCAGGTCACCACGGTATTCCTTGGCCCACATTTCAAAACCAAACACCTGGCTGTCACGCAAGCGCGGTCCCAGCGCCTGGCAGGCCTGCAGATATTCATGGGCCATGGTACCCAGCGGCGTCAGGCCAAGCTTCATGGCAAACAGCACACTGCTGGTACCTGCAAACTGGCCGCCGGCACCCGAGCCCAGACGCGCGACCAGCGTGCGCAAGACTTCTTCGTGCCAGGCCCGGCCAAACCGCCTGCGTGTACCATAGTCGGCAATTTTGAGGGCCGACAAACCGTCAGCCTGGAGTTCAAGGATTTTGGTGTTCAGCCGTTTGCGGCCTTCGTTCAGGTCAGGCTGCTTCTGGGTGTTGCGGAAATACACCTCATTGATGATGCTGAGCACCGGAATTTCAAACAATATGGTGTGCAGCCACGGCCCCTTGATCGACACCTCTATTTCGCCATTTGGCATGGCCGTGACGGTGACATACTTTTCATTGAGCCGGAACAGGCCCAGAAAATCGATAAAGTCACTTTTGATGAAGCGCATGGCCTTGAGATAGGCCAGCTCGGCATCCTGAAAACGCAAACTGCACAGGCCGCGAATCTCTTCCCGAATCTCATTGACAAAAGGTGCCAGGTCAGCAATACCGGGTGCACCGGCATTACGACACTTGAAGCGGTATTCCACCTCAGCCCCCGGAAACTGGTGCAACACCACCTGCATCATGGTGAATTTGTACAGGTCGGTGTCAATGAGGCTGGTGATGATCATCGGGGATCCGGTTGGGCAAAAAGCTGTGGGCCTGTGCTGGGTAAATTACGTACCGAGAAAGTCCACTTCAAACAGCAGCGTTGCGTTAGGTGGAATCACGCCACCCGCGCCGCGTGCGCCATAACCAAGAGCTGCCGGAATGATCAGGCGACGGGTGCCGCCCACCGACATGCCCTGCACGCCCTCGTCCCAGCCCTTGATGACCTGGCCAGCACCGAGGCCAAACTGGAAAGGCTGGCCTCGGTCTTTGCTGGAATCAAACTTGGCACCCTGCACACCATCGTTGTAAAGCCAGCCGGTGTAATGCACCTTGACGTGCTGGCCAGCCTTGGCAATGGCACCGGTGCCCAGAACGGTGTCCTCGTACTGCAGGCCGGAAGCGGTGGTGGTAATTGTCATGACTTGGGTCTTTCCTGAAGAAATATTGGATGTTGAGAGATTTGCCGGAAACGGTTGAAGCGCCGAAAAAGACAAAAAGCAGCTGGTAAAGCGCTTTTCGCGCAGCCCCCGACTTTACCCGCAACAGTGGTGAGCCTGCACGCGCCTCCGGTCACTCCAGCCAGGTCGTGAACTCACTCGCAGGCACACGCGGCGTGCGAAATGTATTGACCAGCGCTTTCTCGTCGGCGTAACCGAGCGCCATGCCGCAAACCAGCATCTCGTCTGGCCCGGCACCTATGTGCGGGAGGATGATGTTTGCAAATCCGTTCCAGGCGGCCTGCGGGCAAGTGTGCATGCCCTGACTGCGTGCGGCGACCATGATGTTTTGCAAAAACATGCCGCAGTCCACCAGTGAGTCGCGACCCAAGGCCTTGTCAATTGTGAACATCAGCCCCACAGGTGCGTCAAAAAACCTGAAGTTGCGCTGGTGCTGGGTGTGCATCCTGTCCTTGTCACCCTTGGTGATGCCCAGCAGGCCATACAAGCCCCAGCCGTTTTCACGGCGACGGTCAATAAAGGGTGACACCCATTTTTCAGGGTAATAGTCGTAGGCTTCCCTGTAGTCGGCTGCCAGGGCCGGATTGGCGCGTATGGCATCGCCTGCAGCACAGACTTTTTCTACCAGCCCGTCACGGCTGGTGCTCTGCAATACATAAACCTTCCAGGGCCGGGTGTTGGTGCCTGCGCGGCTGGCCACATTCAGCAAATGGCTGATGGAGGCCTGCGGAACCGGTGTAGGCAAAAACTCGCGTATGGACCGGCGACTGTTGATGGCCTCCTGAACTGTGTCTGGCGCGTCATTCGGGGACGAGTCGGGCGGGGTGGAACTCACTTCAATGTCTCCAGTACAGCTAATAGTTGTGGGGGTAAAACCACCGGCCGGCGGCTGGCGCGATCTACATAAACGTGAATGAAATGGCCTCTGGCCGCACAGGGCTGGGCAGCGTCCTCAGGGAAAAGCCCGACCTCGTAACGCACGCTGGAAGAACCGATATGCGCCACCCGGACGCCCGCAACAACGCCCTCTGGAAAAGCCAGCGGCGCAAAATAATTGCACTGGGTTTCAATCACCAGGCCAATCACGGCACCGGCATGGATGTCTATGGCGTCGCGCTCAATCAGCAGGCCGTTGACAGCGGTGTCAAACCAGCTGTAATAAACGACGTTGTTGACATGGCCGAATACATCGTTGTCAGACCAGCGGGTCTGGATGTTGCGAAAAGCCTTATAGGCGTTGCGGGGTTCAGCTTGAGGGCGTTGGGTGGACATGATTCACTGGACCGGTGATGGATGGGATGATTTGGCGGGAAGGCCGGTGGCTTGAACTGGTGTGGAGCTGATCGGGTGCGGCACCCTGCCCAGCAGATCGGGCAAATGATTGAATGAAGGCACGTTGTCCCGCTGAAGCAATATCCAGTGCCCGTAAGAGAAAGGTGAAAAATGCAGACCGTCACACACATGCGCGCCCAGACGGGCCAGCCAATCTGGCAGGCTCAGTTGCAGCGCGTTTGAGGTGGTGTAGCCCTTGCGCAGTTCACGCAGATATTCTGCGTAACCATAAGAATGAATGCCACCAAGCTCCACTTCACGGTGCCCGACCAGAGTTGGAAGCCTGGCAAGCACTGCAAAAGCCTCGCCCAGATCGCTGCAGCGCATGGCGGCAATACCGCCACGCGCACTGCGTGGAATGAAATGCAATGGCGAGCGCGACAAACCACGCAACCAGCTGGCACCAAAACCACCCTCGCCGTCCAGCAGGGATGGCCGCACGATGCTGTAGTCACATCCAGACGCTGCTATGGCTTGCTCACCCAGCAGTTTGCTCGATAAAAAGCGGCTTTTTGCTCCTTTGTGCAAGCCCAGGGCAGAGGTGTGAATCAGCCGGATATTGGCACTGGCGCACGCCGCAGCAAGTGCGGCAGGCGCACGGTGGTGGATGTGCTCATAAGACTCGTCAGGCCTTTGCCGCAAAATGCCGACGCAATTGAGCACCACATCCACGCCCTCCAGCAGCAGCGCCCAGTCGCCGGGGTTCAACAGCCTTTCAAAACGCACGGCAGACCAGGCGGTGCCTGGATGCAGCGCTTCGTGACGCTCGGGGTGTCGGCTGCCGATGACGACTTGCAGACCTGCGGCCTGCGCTGCAGCCACTGCGTGGCGACCAATAAAACCGGCACCACCCAGAATCAGTATTTTCAAGGTGGACGGCGCTGCCTGCTTGCTTGAAACCTCTACGGAAAGGGGTACTCTGCTTGTCATTTGTCCCTTGTTTTCTTTTTTGCCGATGTACAGACTATAAATTGCAGTTTTGCCATCGCTGCCAGTATTCAAACGCTACCCGGTAGGTATTGACCTGAACCTGCACGGTTTCATCAATCCGTTTGCCATATCCGCCCGCCATACAAAACGCCAGCGGTATCCGGCGCTGGAAGGCCCAGTCAAAAACCCGGCGGTCACGCGCCTCCAGACCATCAAAGCTCAGGGCCAGGCGCCCCAGCCTGTCGCCTTCAAACGGGTCGGCACCAGCCAGAAAAAGCAGCAGGCCAGGCTCAAACCGCCGTCCCAGCTCGTCAAGTGCATGCTCCAGCGCCTGTAGATAAGCTGCATCCTGGCAAGCATCGGGCAGTTCAATGTCCAGACTGCTGGCTTCCTTGCGAAACGGAAAGTTCTTTTCACCATGCAGCGACAGCGTAAAAACCGTGTTGTCATTGGCAAAAATGCTGGCTGTGCCATTGCCCTGGTGCACGTCCAGATCAATCACGGCCACCTGCAGCGGTTTGCGGGTGTGCCTGAAGGCCCTCGCCCACTCGGCCTGCATCAGCCGTGCAGTCACCGCCACATCGTTAAATACACAAAATCCACTGCCCTTGTGGGCATAAGCGTGGTGCGTGCCGCCCGCCAGATTGGCTGCAATGCCCTCAGGCCGCGCGGACGAAGCCAGCCCCAGTGCAACTCGCGCCGCTGCCAGCGTGGCCCCCACCGAGCGGCGCGCACGTTCGGCCATGCCCAGGCTCCAGGGAAAGCCGATTTCACGCTGCGCCGCTGCAGGCAGGGTGCCGCCGGAAATCGCTTCGATGTAAGAGGGGGTATGCACCAGCGCCAGTTCCCCATCACTGGCAGCGGGTGCCTGTTGCATGCGCACGCCCGACAGCTCGCTGACCACACGGTCACGCAGAAGGCGGTACTTGGCCATCGGGAAACGGTGCCCTTCAGGCAGCGGCAACACAAAGTTGTCAGCGTAAAAAGCTTGCAAAAGATTGTCTCGTCAAAACAGATCAGGTGATTGTGCGGGTGATGCAAAACCCCGGCTGAAACCAGCCAAATAGGGTGTTGCAACTAAAATGTTGCAGTGCAGCAAAAAATACTTGCAATGTTTCGGGTATTCCCTATACTTAAGGTCATGTTGCAGTGCAGCAATTCAGCGCAAAGCAACAGATTTTTCCCTTACCTTTTTGTAACCATACTGGAGATTCATTATGCTGACCGCTGAACAAATCATGGCTTCCCACAAAGCAAACATCGAAACCCTGTTTGGTCTGACCCACAAAGCCTTCGAAGGCGTTGAAAAACTGGTCGAACTGAACGTGCAAGCTACCAAAGCTGCTCTGGCCGAGTCCGCCAACCACGCACAAGCTGTTCTGGGCGTGAAAGACGCACAAGAACTGATCGCCCTGCAAGCTGGCATGGTTCAGCCCCTGGCTGAAAAAACCGCTGCTTACAGCCGTCACCTGTATGACATCGCATCGGCTGCCGGTGCTGACCTGACCAAAACTTTCGAAGCTCAAACCGCTGAAGCCCAGAAAAAAGTACTGGGTCTGGTTGACAACGCCACCAAAAATGCACCAGCCGGTTCGGAAACCGCTGTTGCCGTGATGAAAAGCGCCGTGGCTGCTGCCAACAACGCTTTTGAATCCATGCAAAAAGCTGTCAAACAAGCCAGCGACATGGCCGAAACCAACTTCAACACCGTGGCAACCACCGCTGTGAACGCCACCAAGACAGCTACCGCCAAAAAGCGTTAATTTGCTGATTGCATCAGAAATTGAAACTCTGCCCTGTTGAAAAACCGGGTGGTTTTCCAGACAAGTTGTCTCCTTGGGTCCTTCCAGAAATTCGGTTTCACGGATCCAATTAAGCCCAGTCGAAAGATTGGGCTTTTTTTTGTCCATTTGAACCTAGAAACCGCAGTTGGATGCGTCCGAGTGCGCTGCGAGCGGCGTGTATGGCAAGGCGTGACGACGCTGCGGGCTACAGCCCGCAAGGAGGAGCAACGCAGCCAGGCACGTCGGGCGCGGTGCAATCGGGTGCATAGCGCTTTCACCAAATGGTGGCTATGAGCGAAGGCAAAAAAGCCAATGTCCATATGGCCTTGGAGATGTTTACAAGCGGTCAACTGCGGTTTCTAGGTTGAGTCACCTGCCGGCTGAAAGAAAAATCTAGAGCAAGCCGTGTTTTTTCGCCCGATAAGCAAATTTGGGCCGGGTGGTGTTAAGGCTGCGTGCAGCAGCCGAAAGATTGCCCTGCGCACTGGAAATGGCATGCTGCAATGTCTCGCGTTCAATCTGATCCAGAGACTGCGCGCCAGCTGACACGGACGGCGACCTGACGGACTCAAAAGTTTTTGCGTTGACAACCGCTTCTGCAAAGTTCAAGGTGGCCGAGTTGCCTTTGACTTGCAGGGTCAGAATGTCGCTGCTCAGGGTTTCGCCCCCTGTAAACAGGTGATGCACATCAATCAGGCCCTCCATTTCAGCCATGATGACGGCGCGCTCCACCAG
>JAZKIK010000810.1:0-3217 GCA_040384925.1 Pseudomonadota bacterium
ACCGCCGTTTGAATATTCAAGTTTGCTGCGTGAACTGAAGGCATGCACCTTGGGCATACCTGAATCGATGGCGTGGCTTTTGTGGCCGGCGTCGCAGACCACATAGTCGGTATGGGTGCTGACAACCTGGGTTTTGATGAACAAGGCGTGTTCAAACCGTGGCTGGGCCGGGTCCAGCTCGTTGCTGCCATAGTCGGCATCCATGAAAAGATAGGAACCTGCCTGCAGCTCGCCATACACACCGCTGGCTGCCTCAAGTGCAGCCGTGCCCGTGCCGGCACCCGTCACCAGACGCACAATCAGGCCTTCTGCCTCTATGAATGCACGGGTTTTTGCCACCAGCTTGATGGCGGTGGTGATGGCTTCGCGGCGTTCGGCCGGGCTGCGCATGTGCTGGGCCTTGCCGTGGTAGGCCTGCAGGCCGGCAAAGTTAAGCGCCGGGTGTTTGCGGATTTCCAGTGCCAGGGCGGCGGCGTGCGGGCCGGGTTCAACACCGCAGCGGTTCTGTCCGACGTTGACTTCAATAAACACGTCAATCGAAGTCGCCACGCCGCTGGCCAGCCGGGCTTCGTTCATGCAGATGGCCAGGCGGTTGATGCCGTCCAGACTGTCCACACAAATGGCAATCTTGCCGCCGTGTGGTGCCACGACGCGGGTCAGTGCGGCCACACGCACCAGCTTTTGCGGCGCGATGACCTCGTTGCTGATAAAAATGTTGTAAACACCACGCGCCACCAGAATTTCGGCCTCGGATGTTTTTTGCACACACACACCTGCTGCACCGGCCTTTATCTGCATCAGAGCCAGCGCGGCGCTTTTATGCATTTTTGCGTGGGGCCGCAATTTGACCTTGTGGCGGGTGGCAAACGCCGCCATGGCTGCCAGGTTGCGCTCCATCGCATCCAGGTCGACCACCAGCGCCGGCGTGTCTATGGCGGCAACCGGCTGCCCGATAAGCGTTTGCAAATCATTCATGACGCTGTGAGTTCCGTTTTTGCTGGCAGGCGCCCCGGGGACGGGGTCGCTTGTTGTCCCTTTTTTGAGTGGCATCAGATTTGGTGTACTTTTGGCTTCATGGCCCGAGTCTCGCACTGAATGCGCGCATGAAGGCAGTCTTTTACATAAAGTTAGTCAACTAACTGATGTTACTTTGAAGCCGGTTTTTCCCGATTCAATTAACAGTTGTTTCATCCAGCGTATCGTCATCCAGGTGCTGGGTATCAGCCCAGCCCACCAGCGTGAAGCCCTCGGGTGTCCACAACAGGCGGTTGATGGCGGTATTGCCCAGTGCCCAGGTGCGCGGGGCCTGAATGTCGAGCCGGGTGGCAGCACGGTACAACACATCCATGACACCACCATGCGCCACCATGGCGATAAGCTGGCCGGGGTGCCGGGCGGCCAGTTTTGCGGCGGCCTGAACCACACGGCTGCGCAGCGCCAGCAGCGATTCGCCACCCGCCGGGGCAAAAAGCGGGTCACGTTTGCGCCAGAGCATGGATTGCTCGGGCAGCAGCGTGGCGATTTCGGCAAAGGTTTTTCCTTCAAAATCACCAAAACCACGTTCACGCAAGCCTTCTTCCTTGACCACATTCAAATCAAGCGCCCGGCCCAGATAACTTGCGGTTTCCCAGGCTCTGGCCAGGTCGCTGGCGTAAATTGCGCGTATGGGTTCGTCACGCAACGCGGCGGCCAGACGGTTGGCCTGCCTGCGGCCGGTTTCGTTGAGCGGAATATCCAGCTGGCCCTGTATGCGTGTATCAACATTCCAGGTGGTTTCGCCGTGCCGGATAGCAATAATGCGTGTGGCTTGTGTCATGGTGCCTGCTTTGCAATCACGCAGGGGTGCGCCTGGCATTTCCAGCCATGCCCCTGCGTTTCATAAGGACTGGAGGTCAAACACCGGCCGACCCGAGGGTGAGGCCTGCCTGAACTCCTCGGAATCAAATGCCTTGTCGCCATCAGCGTCCGGCACACCGGTTGCATGTATGCCCTTGAAGTCATGGCGTTTGCCGTCCATCAGGTGTGAAGGCACGATGTTTTGCAGGCTGGCAAACATGTTTTCAAGCCGGCCCGGAAATTTTTTGTCCCAGTCACGCAGCATATTGCCTACCTGCTTGCGCTGCAGGTTTTCCTGGCTGCCGCACAGGGTGCAGGGGATGATGGGGAACTCACGCACCTCGGCCCAGCGGGTCAGGTCTTTTTCAGTCACATAGGCCATGGGCCTGATCACCACATTCTTGCCGTCGTCACTGACCAGCTTGGGCGGCATGCCCTTGAGTTTTGCGGCAAAAAACATGTTCAGAAAAAAGGTCTGCAACATGTCATCACGGTGGTGGCCCAGCGCCACCTTGGTGCAGCCCAGCTCACCCGCCACCCGGTACAAAATGCCGCGGCGCAGCCTTGAGCACAGGGAGCAAAGCGTCTTGCCCTCGGGAATCACCCGTTTGACGATGCTGTAGGTGTCCTGGTTTTCGATGTGAAAAGGCACACCCAGCCTGGCCAGGTACTCGGGCAGTATGTGTTCCGGAAAACCGGGCTGCTTCTGGTCCAGGTTGACGGCGACCAGGCTGAAGTTGATCGGTGCTCGTTTTTGCAGCTTGAGCAAAATGTCCAGCATGGCATAACTGTCCTTGCCGCCCGACACACACACCATCACCTTGTCGCCTTCTTCAATCATGTTGAAGTCCACAATCGCGCGGCCCACTTCGCGGCACAGGCGTTTTTCCAGCTTGTGGTCTTCACGCTCGACTTTCAGCCGCGATGCGGCCGAGGCGGTTTGTGTGATGTCTTGCGCGGTTTCGTCTTCAATCCAGACTGCACTCATGTCATTGGCTCCCATGTTGTTCACCACTGTCCTGTTTCAACGCGAATGGCTACTTCGCAGTCTTCAAATATTTCAAGTTTTGCAATCTTGACACGCACACCCAGCACACCAGGCAAGGTCATCAGCCGGTGCGCCAGTTTGCCAATCAGGCTTTCAAGCAGGTTGACATGCTCGGACGTGCATTCGGTGATGATGATCTGGCGCACCTTGCGGTAGTCCAGCACATGGTTGATGTCGTCGTCGCGCGGCATCAAGGGCTGGGTGCCCAGATTCAGCTCGGCATCGACCTGAATCGGCTGCGGGTCAGTCTTTTCCTGCTCCAGAATGCCCAGATTGGCATCAAAACGCAATCCGCTCAGGGTCAAAATCTGCGTGCCTCGGGTATTGAACATG
>JAZKIK010000811.1:0-1855 GCA_040384925.1 Pseudomonadota bacterium
AAGGTCGGTCAGTGATTCGGGTTTGGGACGGTCTTCAGTGGGTGGCGGGGTCATGGGCAAATTATCGCCGCATGTTTGCGTTGCCAGCTGCGGTGAGACCTGCCAAAAGGCGCTAACGCTACTATCCGAATGAATGGTGTCAAACAGGCATTGGCCTGCCGAATCGGGCCGTCAAACTTCAAAGCTGCAATTGCCAGGTTTCACTGACCAGTTTCTGGCCAAAACCTTCATATGGTTCGCTGTGAATCAGCCTGAACCCACGTTTGCTGTAAATCACTCTGGCTGCCTCCAGACAGCTGTGTGTCCAGAGTTCAAGCATTTTGTAGCCCTTGTTGCGCGCGAAACGTACACATTCATCCGTCAGCTTCCCGCCCAGACCCAGACCGCGTGCGGCTGGCGTCAGTATCAACATGCGCAGCTTGGCCACCTCGTCTGACTGGCGAACCACAAAGATCGCCCCCACACGTTCACCATCAAGTTCGGCAATCCAGCCTTTTTCCCAGGCAGGCTGAAAGTTGTTGAGAAACTGTGCCGCAATCTCGGCCACCCTGGCCTCAAAAGAAATGTCCCAGCCAAATTCACGCGCATAAATTTCACCATGCTGCTGCACTACCCAACCCATATCACCAGGGGCCGGGTCGCGCAAGACAATGACGCGGGTGGCGGACTGGTTCTCAGCCGAAAGCGACAACAGTTTTTGTATGGAGGCCATGGCACCAAGCAGTTGTGTGCGTCCGGTTGGCTTCAGGGAGCCGAGCAGCGTGGCCGCTGATTCACATGACTTCTGCTGCAGCGGCGCAAAAACCTCATGCCCGGCCGACGTCAGCTCCAGCAGCATCTGTCGGCCATCGACCGCAGACGCAAGTCGCCGCAACCAGCCCTGTTTTTCAAAACGCTTGATGATGCGACTCAAATAACCGGCATCCAGCGCCAGCTCACGACTCAAGACCACGGCTGTGGTCTGCCCACGCTGGGCCAGTTCATACATCACCCTGGCTTCGGTCAAGGAAAAGTCGCTGCCCAGATACGGCTCCAGTATCTCTGCCCGCTGGGTGTAAAAGCGGTTGAAGGCGCGGATGGCCTGGATGTCGGGGTCTTTGTCGAGGGTGGACGGCGAATCGGAATCGCCTGACTTTTTTAAAGGGATAGATGGCAACATAGTGCCATCATCAAGCATTTAATTGACTTAGTCAATTAAATTATCACGATGGGTCTTTGCTTCGCGTCCGGGCAACCGCGCTGAAAATTCCGATTCCCAGAAATATCAGTGCACCGATGCCAATGTACAGATGCGGTACACCTGCAACAACAGCGCCCCAGATAACGCCAGCCAGAAAGATGATGAAGCCGATCATATAAAGCGCAAATGACATTGTTTTTCTCCTCGAAAAGTTGCTGAAAAGTTGAGCCTCCACTGTGGGGCAGGGGCAGCAATGGCCATATCGGAGAAAAACGCTGCCGCGTGTCAGTTTTGGCCTGCTTTGACACTGCCAGGAGATGCCGTCGTCACAGCGTGGTCACAAATAAAACGCATTATTTAGGGTTTGTTTTATTTGAAAGCCCAAGATGACCCACGCCAATAACTCCAGAGATCTCACGCACAACATTGACCCTGATGATCTGGACAACAACAACAGCGGCAACCCCAGCATGCATGACGTGCTGGCAGCGCGTTTGCACCGCCGGCATGTGTTGAAAGGCGGCGTAGGTGCCATGGCCATGGCCGGCTTGGGCACACTTGGCTTGACGGCTTGCGCTACCGGGCCGGCAGTTGCAGATTCAACCGTTTTGGGCTTCAAGGCCGTCAACAAGGCTGTCTCCGACCGCATCACTGTGCCTGAAGGCTATACCGCGA
>JAZKIK010000812.1:0-3495 GCA_040384925.1 Pseudomonadota bacterium
CTTTTGCGTGGGGTTCATGCTGCCCAGGGCCTTGTTTGAAATGGCAATAAAAATACCGTCCACCAGATGGCTGGTCAGAACGATCTGTTTGGTCACTTCGTAAAACTTGGCGGCGCGTACTGAGGGCAGGGGGTTGTCCTGGCCGTCAATGGTGCCGGTTTTAAGGCCCAGATAGACTTCGCCAAAAGCCAGTGGCGTAGGTGTGGCACCCAGTGCTTCACCCAGAAACAGCCATTCTTTTGAACCTGGCATGCGCAGCTTGACGCCCTTTAAGTCCGCTGGTGTCTTGACGTTGCGCACTTCGCGCAGGTTGACCTGACGTGTGCCGAGGTAAACCGTTGAAAGTGGTGTCACTTCCATTTTTTCAGCAACCGTCTTGAACATTTCTGTGCCAATCGGGCCGTTGAAGACCTTTTGCTGGTGATCGGGGTCGCGCACGATGTAGCCCGAGGTAAACACCGAAAACTCGGGCACCAGTTTGGCAATGTCAAAGGCAGAAATCGACGACAGCTCCAGGTTGCCACGCGCCATGGCGGCGGGCTCGGTGCCCTGTTTGAACAGCGAAGCGTTCAGATTGATCTGCACATCAAATTCGCCGGGTGCGCTTTTTTCAAGAGAGTCCTTGAACACCGTCCACATCTTGGCATGCCAGTCATCGGGTACAGCTGGCGTTGAAATGCGCAGGACTATCTTGTTTTGCGCCTGTGCTGCGGGCAGCAGCGCGCCCAGCATCAGCACGGCGGAGGCGGCACCCAGCAGGCTGCGGCGAATGTTGAAGGAAAGGGGTTTCAGGGAAGTTCTCATGATGTCTCTCTTTGTAGTTGATGGATGTGGGCTGAGTGATGCCCTGCTCAATCGCACTTCAGGTCAATGCCAAAGTCACGAATCTGTTGTTCCAGCGCCTTGAACGCTTCTGGTTTCAGGGCCACCAGCGGCGCACGTACACGAAGCCAGGCTGGTTCGTTGGTCAAAATTGCCATGATGCCCTTCAGGGATGGCATCAATGAATAGCCGCCCAGCAGGTCTATCAGCTTGATCACACGTTCGCGCTGTGCAGGTGTGGTGGCTGCGTCGGGCTGGGTGACGAGCTGGCCGACAACACGCGGCATGAAGTTGGCCAGGCCGCTGATGGCACCGGTGCTGCCGCGCCTGCCCATTTCAGGCAAGTCTGGCTCAAAACCGACATACACCGTCAGGTCCTTCATGAAGGCCTCGGCCAGGCCAACGGAATGTGCCGTGGTGCAGGCGCTGTCCTTGATGCCCAGGATGGTGTCGGGGTACATCGTTTTGAGGGTGCTGATCACATGCTGCGACAGGCCCACGCCGGTAACCTGCGGTATGTGATACAGATACAGCTTGAGCTTGCCTGCCACATCACTTTTGTTGACAGCATCAATCACATACCGATAACAGTCGATGATGCCTTCGTCAGACACCCCCTTGAGAAAAAATGGCGGCAACATCAGGCAACCATGCGCGCCTGCCCTCAGGGCGTGCAAGGTCAGCTCCAGCGTTTCAGGCAGGGCTGCGCAGCTGGTTGACACCATGATCTGCTCTGCGGGTATGCCGTTTTTGATCAATTGCTCAATCGTGTCCTTGCGCTCGGCCATTGAAAACGATGGCCCTTCGCCCGTGGTGCCGAAAGGTGTGACGCCGCCGCAGCCCTTGGCAAGCAGCTCTTTGCAGTGGGCTGCCAGCAGGGCATGGTCAATGTTCAGCTCGCTGTCAAGTGGTGTCAGCAAAGCGGGCCAGATGCCCCGGAAAGCTGCGTTGTTGCCTGTTGTGGTGTTTTCTGTCATGCAAGGTTCTCCAAAGACCACGGCATGGCTGGCCGTGGCAGTCCGAGCACGCGACGGTGCGCGCTCTCAATGTGGTGGCTCAAACGTTCAACGACTGCCGGTGCATCGCGCTTTTTCAGGGCGTCGATAAACCACAGGTGTTCTTCCATGGCCGGAATCAATACATCGGCAGACAGGGTTGAACCTTCAAGCTTGATCAGCCGCACACGCAGGCTGTTGATACGGTAGACCTCCGAGATCATCTCGTTGCCCAGCGCATCGATCATCATGTCGTGCAGGCCCCAGTCCACCGTGGTGGCGTCTTTCAGCAGCGCGTGGTCAATGGTGTTTTTGCGCGCTCTTTTGACGATGTCCAGGTGTGACTGCTCAATCGCAGCCAGGTCGCGGTCAGTGACCGTGCCTACAAAACGAGCCGCAGCCTCGCGCTCCAGCAGGCTGCGCAGCTGAAAGGCGTTGTTGATCAGTTTCAGGTCCACATGCGCGACCTGCAAACCGCGCTGAGGCACGGTTTTGAGCAGGCCCTCGGCTTCAAGCCGGGGAATCAGCTCGCGCACGGCACCGAGTGGCATGCCCAGCAGCTGCATCAACTCGCGTTGTGAAATGAATTGGCCGGGATGGATATTGGCATCCACAATCTGTTGCTGAAAACTCTCATAGGCCTGCGCACGCAAGCTGGTTGGGGCAGGGTGCATGCTGCTCATGAATCAGCTCACGTCGCGTGAAATCACACCCTTGCGCAGCAGGATGTTGCCGTACTTGCGCTGCTCGCCCGTCTGCAAAATAACAAAGGCGGCTTGCGCCTGCGCATAAAACGCGAAACGGTCAAGTGTCTGGGCCGGCTTTTCGCCTGCATTTGCCAAGGCGGCTGCAAATTCGGCGACTGGTTCGGGTGTGGCCTCTGCATCTCCAACCACCTGCATGGTCCAGGCTGCATCGGGCACAAAATTTTCGAGTGGCAGCAGCTGCAACACGGCTTTAAGCGCCTGGGACGCGGTCACGCCCGACAACTGCACCAGGCGGCCACTGCCTGCCTGCGCCAGCCGGGCTGCCGGAAAGTTGGCATCCACAATCGCCACATCGTCACCATGGCCCATGCTGGCCAGCGCATGCAGGGCGTCAGGGGTCAGCAAAGGCGAGATGTTTTTCAGCATGGGCAGGTTTTCTGTGTTCGGGATTTCCCGGTGGCAATGACTGACATGTTAGTCATAAGATAGCTAAACTTTTATTGGTAAATACCCTGAATGAGCACAAAACACCTTTCCGCAGCAGTGAAGCCAATGCGTCTTGGCCTGGGCGGTGCACCGCTGGGCAATCTGTTTTCTGCAGTCAGTAACGCCGATGCTGCAGCGTTGGTAGACGCCGCATGGGCCAGCGGTTGCCGCAGCTTTGACACCGCGCCACATTACGGGCACGGCCTGTCTGAAAGGCGGCTGGGTGATGCCTTGCGCCAGCATTCACGCGACGAATTTTTGCTCTCCAGCAAGGTCGGGCGACTGCTGCGGCCAGATGTGGCTGCCGCGCGCGACCAGCATGCCTATGTCGATGTGTTGCCCTTCAACCAGTCATGGGACTTCAGCGCCGCAGGCACGCGCCGCAGTGTTGAAGACAGCCTGCAGCGCCTGGGCCTGGCGCGGCTGGACTCGGTTTACATTCATGACCCCGATGCCGCCACCCATGGCGACCGGGCTGCACAGGT
>JAZKIK010000812.1:3505-3766 GCA_040384925.1 Pseudomonadota bacterium
AAAGGAAGGCCTGATACGCAGCATTGGCCTTGGCACCAATGATGTTGAGGTGGTGCTGCAGGTCTTGAAAAAGGCCGATCTGGATGTGTTGATGCTTGCCGGCCGATACAGCCTGCTGGACCACAGCGCGCTGCCTGAACTGCTGCCTTTGTGTGTGGAACGCGGTGTGCGAATTGCGCTGGGTGGCGTTTTTAACTCGGGCATTCTGGCCACCGGCGTGCGCCATGCACCGGCGGGTGCAGTCACCTTTAACTACGCACC
>JAZKIK010000813.1:0-3674 GCA_040384925.1 Pseudomonadota bacterium
CTGCTAGTTTGGGTCTCGTCACCAGCAACTTAGCAACAAGCCGAGTCTGTTCAGCTTTGGCTGGAAGATTGATCGCAACAAGGGTGTGCTGGGCCCGCTGCCGTCACCGGCTGAAGTGGCTGCGCGGCCCTACAGTCCTTCAGAACAGCTTGAAGCCGACACATTGCGGCGCACTGCGCTGGTCGGCAGCGGGCCGCAGGTGGCCGAAAAGTTGCGTTCGCTGGCTGAGCGGCTGGAGGTCGATGAGCTGGTCATCATCACCTGGACGCACGATGCGGCTGCGCAGAGGCGGTCTTACGAGCTGCTGGCACGCGAATTTTTTTAATAACAATGAGATAAAGCAAGGAAATCCATGACTTCAAAACTGTTCAGCGCCACCATTGCAGGCAGCCTGCCCAAACCGGCCTGGCTGTCGGAAACCAACAAACTCTGGCCACAATGGAAGGCCGAGGGGCAGGAACTCAAACAGGCCAAGGCTGATGCCACGCTGTTGTGGATCAAGGCACAGGAAGACGCGGGCCTGGATGTGATTGGTGACGGCGAGCAGTCGCGCCAGCATTTTGTGCATGGTTTCCTGGAGCAGGTTGAAGGCATTGACTTTGAAAACAAGGTCAAGATGGGCATTCGCAACAACCGTTATGACGCAATGGTGCCGCAGGTGGTGTCTGAACTCAGGCTCAAGGGCCGTGTGCATGCAAGCGAGGCGCAATTGCTGCGGGCCCATACCGCCAAAAAGATCAAGTTCACCCTGCCAGGGCCAATGACGATTGTGGACACCGTGTCTGACCAGTTTTATGGCGACAGGGTCAAGATGGCCATGGCTTTTGCCGAACTGCTGAACCAGGAGGCACTGGCGCTGCAGGCCGATGGGGTGGACATCATCCAGTTTGATGAGCCGGCCTTTAATGTCTATATGACGGATGCCGCCGACTGGGGCGTGGCCGCGCTGGAAGTAGCCGCCAAAGGCCTGACCTGTACGACCGCAGTGCATATCTGCTACGGCTACGGTATCAAGGCCAACAACGACTGGTAGGAAACCCTGGGTGATGAGTGGCGGCAGTACGAGCAGGTGCTGCCCGCACTGGCCAGAAGCAGCATCCAGCAGGTCAGCCTGGAGTGTTACCACTCACATGTGCCGCCGCACCTGATGGCTTTGCTGGAAGGCAAGGATGTGATGGTGGGTGTGATTGACGTGGCCAGCGACGAGATTGAAACCCCGGAACAGATTGCCGACACGATTGGCAAGGCTTTGCAATATGTGCCAAAAAACCGCCTGCTGCCCTGCACAAACTGCGGCCTGGCACCCATGGACAGGGACATTGCGGTCAAAAAACTGCAGGCGCTGGCCCAGGGTGCGGCGCTGGCGCGTGAAAGGTACCAGTAACCTGGGGCTGATAACTTGAGTGGAGGAGGGCTTCGATATGACAGCAGATCATTCACACGGCGATGGCCATGGCCACAGTCACCAGCATCACGGCCATGAGCATTCACACGGGCATGCTCATAAAGACGATGCTCCGCGCTGGAAAAACGATGGCGTGTGTGTGATTGCTGGCAATCAGCTGGACGGCAACACGGCCCAGACACCGGGCATGGACCGCAAGGCTGCCATCAATTTTGCACGTGTGGGCGCACAAAAACTGTGGGCCGGTACCGTGACGATTCATGCCGACGCCAAAACCGGCGCGCATCACCATGGCCACCTGGAAAGTGTGATTTACGTCATCAGGGGCAGGGCGCGCATGCGCTGGGGTGACAAGCTGGAGTTCACTGCCGAAGCCGGCCCTGGCGACTTCATTTATGTGCCGCCCTATGTGCCGCACCAGGAAATCAACGCCAGCCCGACCGATGCGCTGGAATGTGTGCTGTGCCGTAGCGACGGTGAGGCGATTGCCATCAACCTGAACATCACACCGGTTGAAAAACCCGACACCGTGTTGTGGGTTGACCCGACGCATCCGCATGGTGGTGTGTGAAACCTGCTTTTCAAGTCATTGCATCCCGTATGCGCCTGAAATGTAAAGCTTTTGAATTAAAAGCACTTTTAGCGACAAGTTCACGTTAAGGCCGGAAAAAGCAGCTGACGGACACCGCTGCTTACCCTTTGCAACATCGTCCTACAGAATAAACAAGGCGGGCTTGGTACAACTGAAGCATCAACAACAACAGGAGTCCACATCATGGAAACCACTCAATCCCCAGGCGCTACTTACCAGCCCGCATTTGCAGATCGCATGAAACACAGCAAGGCCCTGGTCGCCATCGTTGCCGTGCTTGGTGTGACCGTTCTGGCACTTGCCGCTGCACTGGTCGTCAATCGTTCTGAAGCGCAGTCGGGTGTTCCGGCACCTGTAGCCCTTGCTGCACCCGTCGTTGCAGCGCCCGCCATCACGGCCCCGGCTCCGGTTGTAAAACCTGTGCCGCCAGCGCCCAAGCCAGTTGCTGCAGCGCCCAAACCGGTCTACACAAACAACAGCAACAGCAGCAGCAACAACGCTGCTCGCCCGGTGCCAGCAGTGGTTGCACGGGCCAATGTATGCAGCAATTGCGGCACGGTTGAAGCTGTTACCGCCATCAAACGCCAGGGTCAGGTCAATGGTGTGGCTGTTGGCAACACCACCATTGGTCTGGGCACGGTTGCCGGTGGTGTGCTGGGCGGTTTGCTGGGTCACCAGGTTGGCGGCGGCAATGGCAAAACAGCCATGGCTGTTCTGGGTGCAGCAGGTGGTGCTTATGCTGGCAACAAGGTTGAACAAAACATGAAAAGTGTCACCGTGTACGATGTGCGGGTTCGCATGGCCGACGGTTCGGTACGCAATATGGAAATCTCCAGCCCTGTGGCTGTAGGTGCACAAGTGACGGTTGAAGGCAAAAACCTGCGCCTGGCAACGGCAGCTGGTTGATCACCCGGCATTTTTGAAGCGGCGCTGATTGCGCTGGCTTCAGTTTTCCAATGCTTCCATATGTAAAAGCGTGATATTTTCCATCACGCTTTTTTTATTGCCTGATGCAAATCAACTCCCGGCTCGGGGAACTGGAATGTCAGGCGCAGCACCCTTCACTGTGCGAAGATTCGACAAGCCTCCTGGTGAAGTGTTTTCTCTTCATCACGGACGGCATTTCCCACTATTTTTGAAAGCAAACTCATGAAAGCCATCTGGAACGGCGTCGTTATTGCGCAAAGCGACACCACCGAAGTTGTTGAAGGCAACCACTATTTTCCTGAAAGCTCGCTGAACCGCGAGTTCATCACCTTCAGCAACCACCACACCATGTGTTCGTGGAAAGGCCAGGCCAGTTATTACTCGCTGCTGGTCAATGGTGAAATGAACACCGATGCCGCCTGGTATTACCCCAATCCGAAATCCGAAGCTGACAACATCAAGGGCCATGTTGCTTTCTGGAAAGGCGTGAAGATAGAGGCCTGATATGGGAGGGCGTCCCGCCTTTTGAGGGTGGGTAAACCCTCTGCCAATCCGCTTGATTCTGGCTGTTCAGGCGTCAAAGTAATACGTATACTTATTAAGATGATCTTTCTTCGCAGTTTTGACAAGGAGACAAGATGACGTTTGTTACCGCTAACCCTGCGCTGGCTGAAAAGCTCGCCCTTGCCAACCGCATTCTTTATGACCAGGGTGTGGTTGACGGTTTTGGCCACATCAGTGTGCGCCATG
>JAZKIK010000814.1:0-2201 GCA_040384925.1 Pseudomonadota bacterium
TTGTCGGCCCACAGCAAAGACTGGGTGATCGACGTGTGTTTTTCGTGCGGTGAATCGATTTCAACGCGTTGTGGCTGACGCATGACGCGGGTAGCCAGTTGCATGATGCGTGGCGCAAAGGTGGCGCTGAACATCATGGTCTGTTTGCGCTCGATGGTGAGCTGGTTGACTTCGGTCAGGTCATCGGCAAAACCGAGGTCCAGCATGCGGTCAGCTTCGTCAACAACAAGGAATTGAACCTGGTCGAGTTTGATCTGCATGCTGCGCTGCAGGTCAAGCAGACGGCCTGGGGTTGCAACCACCAGATTGGCGTTTTGCAGTTTGGCAATTTGCAGCTGGTAAGGAATGCCACCCACCACATTGGCGATGCGCAGGCCGCGGCAATGGCGCACCAGATCAATCGCGTCAGCGCAGACTTGCTGGGCCAGTTCGCGGGTTGGGCACAAGATCAGCGCGCCTGGGGTGGCTGGCTTGAAGTTGCGGGCGTTGGTCGGGTCCTTGCGTTTTGGTTTTTTCAGCGGTGCTTCGCCACGGGCCACGGCTTCAGCGCTCTGGCGCTCAAACTCGGCGCGTTCGTCACGCTCGGCCTGTTCCTGCTGCATCAGCAGGGTGTGCAGGACCGGCAGCAAAAATGCTGCGGTTTTGCCGCTACCGGTCTGGCTGGATACCAGCAAGTCGGTGAATTTGGCTTTTTTGTCGGTGTTGTCAGCATCCAGGCCTTGCATGGCCTTGGGGATGGTGGCCATTTGCACGGCGGTTGGCTGGGTGAAACCCATATCGGCAACGGCTTGCAGCAGTTCCTTGGCCAGGCCCAGCTTTACAAAACCGTTGGGTTCTGCGGCAATCGCGTCCAGCGATGTTTCAGCGCCAGCTGCGGGTGCATCGGAAAAGTCAGGCGTACCCAAAATTTCGGTGTCAAGAATTGTTTCGACAAAAGACTCGCCACGAGCCTCAAAAGAGTCAGTCATGTTTTTTCTCACTAATCCCCCGCTTGTTCAGCCTTTAAAAAAAGTTAGGCAAAAAAGCAGGAAAACTCCACCCCCGCGATGCGGAAGGCTTCGTTTGTGGTTAATAAAACATCAACCATCAAACGAATATGCGGTTCAGGCAGCAGATATGTGCCCAAAGCGGTGACTCTAATCAGTAGAGTCCAAAAGTGTGAGGTAGATGTACAAATGCAGAGCACTCTGTGCAACTGCAAGCCTTCGATTATGGCATGGTTTTACGGGTTTGTACTAATTATTAGTTGAGCCTGTTGCTCGGGAACTGCTTTTTGGCCGGTTTGCAGACTGCACCAAGCTTGAATCGTAATCACTGACGCTGCTGACTGTCATCCCGGACTTGATCCGGGATCCATCGTCGATCAGTCACCATGACTTGATAAAAGACGCTGCTTGAGTTCCAAAAGCCGTCTGGATTGCGGATCAAGTCCGCAATGACATCGCCCTGCGCAAAGGGCTTGGTAGTTGCATCAAATCACTTCAAAAAGTGCTTGCGATAGTGTTCCAGCTCGTCAATCGACTCATGCACATCGGCCAGTGCCGTGTGGCTCTGGCGTTTTTTGAAAGCACTGTAAACCTCGGGGCTCCAGCGTTTGGCCAGTTCCTTGAAGGTGCTGACATCGACGTTGCGGTAGTGCAAAAACGCTTCCAGCCTGGGCATGTACTTGACCAGAAAACGCCTGTCCTGGCTGATGGTATTGCCGCACAGGGGTGAAGTTCCCTTGGGCAGGTATTGCGCCAGAAAGGCCAGGATTTGCGCTTCGGCGTCCTGCTCGGTCACGGTGCTGGCCTTGACCTTGTCAATCAGCCCGCTGCGACCATGGGTGCCCTTGTTCCAGTTGTCCATCTGGTCCAGCAGTTCATCAGACTGGTGAATGGCCAGCACCGGGCCCTCGATGCGCGGCGTCAGCTGTGGGCCGGTCACGATGATGGCAATTTCAATCAGGCGTTCTTTTTCAGGGTCCAGGCCAGTCATTTCACAGTCCAGCCAGACCAGGTTCTGATCAGATTTTTTAAGTGGGGATTCGTTGTCAAGCATCTTGTGATTCTCCCTCATAGCCTAAACTTCGCCCCATGAGCGACTATTCATTTGTTTTCACCCTCGTGTTTTCTGCAGCCCTGGTGCTGGGACTGCTGACTCGCTTTTATCTGGCCTCACGCCAGATTCGCCATGTGGCCCGGCACCGAAACAGCGTGCCA
>JAZKIK010000814.1:2301-9704 GCA_040384925.1 Pseudomonadota bacterium
TTCACGCTGTACAGCACCTTCAGGATTGAAGAGCGTTTTGGTTTCAACAAGATGAGCTTCAAGCTCTGGCTGGCCGATCTGGTCAAGGGCACAGTGGTTGGCGCGGTGATTGGCCTGCCTATCGTGGCCCTGATCCTGTGGCTGATGGGCAGCGCTGGCAGCCTGTGGTGGTTGTGGGCCTGGGCGACCTGGATGGGTTTTAACCTGCTGATTCTGGTGCTCTACCCCACGGTGATTGCACCGCTGTTCAACAAATTCAAGCCGCTTGACGACGAAGCCGTCAAGGCGCGTGTCACGGCGCTGATGCAGCGCTGCGGTTTTGCCGCCAAAGGCCTGTTTGTGATGGACGGCAGCAAACGTTCTGCCCATGCAAATGCCTATTTCACAGGTTTTGGTGCCTCCAAACGTGTGGTTTTTTACGACACCCTGCTGAGCCAGCTCAACGCGGGTGAGGTGGACGCCGTGCTGGCGCATGAGCTGGGCCACTTCAAACACAAACATGTCATCAAACGTATGGTGTCGATGTTTGCCATGAGCCTGGTCGGTTTTGCCCTGCTGGGCTGGCTGTCGTCACAGGTCTGGTTTTACACCGGACTTGGCGTACGACCAAACCTCAATGGCGCCAACGACGCGCTGGCGCTGCTGCTGTTCATGCTGGTGGTGCCGCTTTTCAGCTTTTTTGTCTCGCCCATTTTTGCGCAGTTTTCACGCAAACACGAGTTTGAGGCAGACGCCTATGCCATCTCGCAAACCGAGGCCAGCGACCTCAAAAGCGCCTTGCTCAAGCTATACAAGGACAATGCCAGCACGCTGACACCTGACCCGGTGTTTGTGAAGTTTTATTACTCGCACCCACCAGCGTCCGAGCGCCTTGCCCGCATGAGCCCTTCAAACCTGGCGTCCAGCGCCGCAAACACCGCCAGCGCCACATGAAAAACGCCATCCATCAAAACCGCAAGGCGCTGAGCGCTACAGAAATTGTCACGCAACTGAGCAAACTCAATGGCGAGCAGGCCCTGGGCTGGCGGCTGATGGATGGTGCACTTGAAAAAACCTTCAGCTTCAAGAACTTTCATGAAACGATGGGTTTTGTGAATGCCCTGGCCTTTATTGCCAATACGGAGGACCACCACCCTGACCTGTTGGTGAGTTATGGCAAATGCACGGTGCGCTTCAACACGCATGATGTCAAAGGCATTTCAGTCAGCGATTTTTTCTGCGCGTCAAAAACTGACGCGCTTTTCAATTGAAAAAAAACTCACGCCCGGCCGCTGCGCCCGTCTCTGGCACGCAGCCTGGTCTGGTGGTTGCAGGTTTTGGCCGCCATGTCCTGGTTGAAACCGAATCAGGCGACCGTGTGATCTGCCACCCACGCGGCAAAAAAAGCCAGGCGCTGGTGGGTGACCGGGTGCGCTGGTTGCCTTCTGAAGATGAAGGCACGATTGAAAAGGTGGAAGAGCGCAGCAACCTGTTTTACCGGCAGGACGAAATGCGCACCAAGTCCTTTGCGGCCAATCTTGACCAGGTGCTGATACTGATTGCTGCAGAACCCGAGTTTTCGGAAAGCCAGCTGACCCGCGCGCTGATTGCGGCTGAAGCGGCACGCATCACACCCATCATTGGACTGAACAAAAGTGATCTGAAAGAACCGTTTGCCAGGGCCTGGGCCAAACTGGCACCTTACCGTGTCATGGGCTACCAGATGCTGCCACTGGCCATCAAACCTAAAACCGAAGTGGCAGCCAATGAGGCACAAACCCGGGAATTGATGGCACTGCTGGGTGGCAAAAAAACACTGGTGCTGGGGCCTTCAGGCGCGGGCAAAAGCAGCCTGACCAATCTTTTGATTCCGCAGGCCAAAGTGCTGACGGCCGAGATATCGCAGGCGCTGAATTCCGGCAAACACACGACCACCAGCACCACACTTTATTGGGTTGACGCAGCACGAAGCACGGCGCTGATTGACTCACCGGGTTTTCAGGAGTTCGGGCTGAACCACGTCGAACCGATGCAGCTGGCCCAATTGATGCCGGACCTGAAAGCCCGTGCGCAGAACTGCAAGTTTTACAACTGCACCCATTTGCATGAGCCGGGTTGCGGTGTGATTCTGGAGGTCAATTCGGCCTCTGGCGCAAGCGCCATCAGCAGCAATCGTTATCGTTTGTATGGCGAGTTGTTTGCCGAGTTATCGCAAACCAGGTATTGAAGCTGTAGCGAGCTGGCCTGAACCCGGCCCGGTTCAGCCCAGCAGGCGGGCCACGGTCAACAAGGCCAGCAACACCATCCACAACACCACGGAGCGCCAGACCAGACCCACAATGCTGCGCAGATGGGCCACTTCAGGCGGCCGGCCAGAGGTGCTTTCCGTAGCGGCAGCACCGCCGGCATCCAGCCCGCCAGCCTGAAAACCCTGGGAGCTGTTTGGCAAAAACACAGCTTTCAGTGTTTCGCCGCCGAGCCGCACATTTACCGCGCCTGAGGTGGCGGCCAGAATCACACCATCGTTGCGAAGCTCAAGCGCGGCCGATTCGTCAACCGGAAAACGCTGGGTATAACTGCGCCAGGCGTCAATGGCGTCCTCAAAACTGCCCACCACTGCGAACCCCAGCGCCGTGACACGGGCCGGTACAAAATCAATCACACCCCAGGCCTTGTTGGCCGCAGTCTGAAGCGAAGGGCTGGCCACCTCGGCATCGGGTGTCGGCAGCTTGCTTTTGTAGGCCCAATAACGTGCAACAAATTCACTCATGCGGTAAAGCACCGCGCCTGCGGGCCCCATGCCCAGTGCGGCGAGAACCGAAAACCAGCCCAGCACACCAAACACATGGCGATGCGCGGCCAGCACGGAATACTCAATCACATGCCGGACAATCTCGCTGCGCGGCAGTTCACTGGCATCCACCTGCCGCCACTGGGCCAGCAACTCGCGGGCTGTGTCTTCGTCACCATCGTCAAGTGCATCGCGTATGTCGGTGAAATAGTGGCTGAACTGCCTGAAACCCAGGGTGACGTACAAAATGCCGACATTCCAGGCAAAGGCCAGCAAAATGCTGACACGCCAGAGCAGCACATGAACCAGCAAGGTCAGCAGCGCAGGCACGACGACAGCGGCTGTCCATGCAATCCAGCCGTGGTGGGCCTTGCCGGCATCCAGGCTGCGGCTGGTCCAGCGCGCCCAGCCGGTAAAACCACCATGAACCCAGTTGCCGCGTCCCAACGGGCGGGCTTGTTCAATGATCAATGCAAACAAAACGGCAAGAAAGCTCATACCAAATCATAACGGCTCAAGATGATGCAGAACGATGTATTGCCGACTGGCATGACAGCCGCGACAGAAAAGTCAGGCGCTTAAAAAACGGTAAAGGTTGCGCAGCATGCCGGCCGTGGCTCCCCAGATATAACGCTCTTTTGCATCAGCGTCAGCTGTGACAGAAACCGGATCGATGTAAGGCATGGAAAGCCACTGCCTGGTGATGCCATCAAACTCAAACTCATGCCGGCGGTGGTTGGCCGGGTTCATCAGATAGGCCAGCGGCACCTCGAACACATCAGCCACCTCGCCGGGGTTGGGCTGCAGCACAAACCCCGGTGTGATCAAGGCCACTACCGGGGTGATGATAAAGGCCGTGCCCGTCACATAGACTGGCAAGCTGCCCAGCACTTCAGCATGGCTGCGCGGCAAACCGATTTCTTCAGTTGCCTCGCGCAGCGCCGTGTCGGTCGCATCTACGTCAGACTCGTCGGTACGGCCACCAGGAAAAGCCACCTGGCCGGAATGTGTGGACAGATTGGTGGTTCGCTCGGTCAGCAGCAGCATCAACTCATCACGCATCACCAGCGGAATCAGCACCGCAGCCAAAGCGGGCTGGCGGTCTTCAAACTTCTTTTCCACGCTGTGTTCGGGCACCCAGACGGGTGGTGCAAAAAAGCGTTGGCGCAAGGCATCCGGCGTGAGACTGGCCTGCGGAACACCGGCAAGATGGTTGTCGATTCCCTGCACCGGAATGCTGCGGGGATCAAATTTGGGCAAGGGTTTGGTGAAATTCATGGCTGTCCCTACACAGGCAAAACAGGGCGGGCAAAAAAAAGCCGCCCGTAAGAGCGGCTTTTTCAAAGGGAAAACTGCACACGATTTGCGCAACAAAACCAGCTACGGGGTGTCACTGCACTGAATGACACGGCCTATATTGTTTTGTTTGACCGATTGTGCAAGTTCTGCCGCAATTACGCGGCTTTGGCACCCAGTTTTTCCTTGATACGTGCAGACTTGCCGCTGCGGCTACGCAGGTAGTACAGCTTGGCACGACGCACATCACCACGGCGTTTGACTTCAATCTTGGCGATCAGCGGGCTGTACACCTGGAAAGTACGCTCGACACCTTCACCATTGGAGATCTTGCGGACGATGAAGCTGGAATTCAGGCCGCGATTGCGTTTGGCAATCACAACACCTTCAAAAGCCTGCACACGCTTGCGCGTACCTTCGACCACGTTGACGCTGACAATGACGGTATCGCCAGGAGCGTAAACGGGAATGGTTTTGCTCAAGCGGGCAATTTCTTCCTGCTCAAGGATTTGGATCAGATTCATAAAAACTCCACCTGCTTATTTTTCGTTCATACACGCGCTACGCTAAAGACTGCAAATCTGAATATCGGTGATCAGATCCCAATAATGTCAGTTGCAGTGGCCGCCAGAGGACCGAAAAGCCTCTGATTATAGCAATTAAGCTTTGATAGGTGGTTTTTCAGCCAGGAAAGTGAGAAAAACCTCGTCCTTTTTGCTCAAACCGCCACGCAGACGGGCTTGCTGGATCAGCTCAGGCCGCTGCTGCTGGGTCAGTTGCAGGCGCTGCTCACGCCGCCAGCGTTCAATATGTGCGTGGTTGCCCGACAGCAAGACCGGCGGCACGCTTTGGTCACGCCAGGCTTCAGGGCGCGTGTAATGCGGGCAATCCAGCAGACCATCAAGGGCCGGGTTAAAGCTGTCAAGCTGGTGGCTGCCCTCGTCATTGAGCACCCCGGGCTGCAGGCGGGCCACTGCGTCAAGCAGGGCCATGGCGGCAATTTCGCCACCTGACAACACAAAATCGCCAAGGCTGATTTGCCGGTCAACATAAAGATCGATAAAACGCTGGTCAAGGCCTTCATAACGGCCACAAATCAGAATGGCGCCACAGCTGGCCGACCAGGCCTCAACAGCTGAATGATCAAGCACCCGGCCCACCGGGGAAAACAGCACCACGGGCGCATCTGGCGTGCAGCTTTCGGCGCAGGCCACGCGGTCTGCACGTATCTTTTCAATACACAGTGCCAGCGGTTCAGCCAGCATGACCATGCCAGGCCCGCCGCCAAAAGGCCTGTCGTCCACACGCCGGTAACTGCCGTCGGCAAAATCACGTGGATTCCAGAGTTTGACTTCAACCAGACCACCTTCGTAAGCACGACGGGTCACACCGCTGCTCAGGAACGGCGCAAAAATTTCAGGAAAAAGGGAGATGACATCAAAACGCATGAAGTCCAATCAGACGGCGACTCTGTGCATCAAGCACCCGGCCACAACTCAGGCCCGGCAAGGCCTCAGTAGTCAGGCTGCCAGTCAACCGTGATGCATTTGCCGGCAATATCAACGCTGTCCACATACACGGAGACAAAGGGAATCTTGCGTTCGGCGCTGACTTGTGAGCCATCTTCTTTTGACTCGGTGTATTCAACACACAAGACGGATTGCGGGCCGGTGGCCATCAGATCACGTACACAACCGAGCTTGACACCTTCACGATTGACCACATTCAGGCCAATCAGGTCAACCCAGTAGTACTCGTCTTTTGAGGCAGCTGGAAAGCTGCTGCGCGGCAGAAAAATGCGACAACCACGCAATGCTTCGGCGTCGTTGCGGTCGTCAAGACCCGCTATTTTGGCGACAACGGAATCGGAATGGGTTTTTGCTTCGTCAACATGGATGCTGACGGTGCCTGAAAAAGCACTGAAACCTGGACGGAATTTGGCATCAGGCGCTTGCAAAAACCAGGATTTGGCCGAGAACAGAGCCTCGGGAAGGGTGCTGTGGGGCAGGATCTTGAGCCAGCCCTTGACTCCCCACGCATCCAGGATGCGCCCGACTTCAACAGCATCATCAGGCAGGCCCGACGGCTTCAAAACAGGCGACATCTCTTGTTGACCTTGTTATCAGGCGGCTGCTTTGGCAGCTGCTGCAGCGCCTTGCTTGATCAGGCGCTCAACGGTCGGGGACGCCTGAGCGCCAACACCAACCCAGTGGGTCAAACGGTCTTGCATGATGCGCAGACCTTCTTCGCCACCTTTTGCGATCGGGTTGTAAAAACCGATGCGCTCGATGAAACGGCCATCGCGGCGAACGCGTTTGTCAGCCACAACGATATTGAAAAAAGGACGGTGCTTAGAACCGCCGCGTGCAAGTCGGATGACGACCATGATTTATCCTTGGGGGTGGTGGAATGTGCCGATAAACACATCCCGAAGTTTCCTGCAGCGATTGAGACACACGACATGACCACCCGGTCAGCGAAATCCTGCAAAGCCTGCGATTATAGCCTGCGCGAAAAATCACACCATCCATAACCTGAACTTATCTGCAACATGCCCCTGATACGCCCCAGCCGCGACGAAGATATATGCGCCATTACCGCCATTTATGCCCACCATGTGTTGCACGGCACAGGCACTTTTGAAACCGAAGCGCCTTCCGAAGCTGACATGAGCACCCGCCGGGCCGATGTGCTGGGCAAGGGCCTGCCTTATCTGGTCATCGAACATGAAGGCAAGGTGGCCGGTTTTGCTTATGGCAACTGGTTCAAACCCCGGCCAGCCTACCGCTTTTCAGTGGAAGACTCGATTTACATGGCACCTGATCTGGGCCGCAAAGGCCTGGGCCGTGCGCTGCTGGCCGAGCTGCTGGCACGTTGCGAAGCGGTTGGCATTCGCAAAATGATGGCTGTGATTGGTGATTCGGCCAATGGCGGTTCGGTCGGTGTGCATCTGGCGCTGGGATTCAAACAAGTGGGCGTGGTCGAGTCCTGCGGCTGGAAGTTTGGCGCCTGGCGTGACATTGTCATCATGCAAAAAACCATTGGTCTGGGCGACACCGCACCACCGCCAGAAACAGCAGCAACCCGCTAACAAGTCAGGCAACAATGGCGACCTGATAATCGCCGCATGCAAACAAAACCCCTCAAAAACAAGACCCTCGCCGCCTGGATTACCCTGATTGGCGGACAGCTTGGGCTGCACCGCTTTTATCTTTTTGGTTTGGGCGACCTGTGGGGCTGGGCCCACCCCACGGTGGCTGCGTTGGGCTGGTGGGGTGTCGAGCGGGTTCGCCAATATGGTCAGGACGACCAACTGGCCTGGGTGCTGATTCCATTG
>JAZKIK010000815.1:0-6058 GCA_040384925.1 Pseudomonadota bacterium
CGTGTCTATCAGGCCTTCTTCTATCAGGGATTGCAGTCTTTTGGGTGGTTTCATGTACCCATTTTGCACTGTGGTTTAAGACCGTGAACAGGTTCTAGAAAGTTCCAGTAAACGCCCCGCCGTCGGCCAGCACATTCTGGCCAGTGATGTAGGCAGCCTGTGCGCTGCACAAAAATGCGCAGATCGCACCAAACTCGTCCGGTGTGCCAAAACGCCTGGCCGGAATGGTTTTCTGGCGGGTATCCATCACGGCTTCAAGTGACTGTGCGCTTTTTTGGGCAGCACCGGCCATGGTGCCGCGCAGGCGGTCGGTGTCAAAAGCGCCGGGCAGCAGGTTGTTGATGGTGACGCCCTGGGCCGCTATTTTTGTACGGGCCACACCAGCCACAAAACCCGTCAGGCCGCTGCGTGCCCCGTTGGACAGACCCAGAATGTCTATGGGTGCCTTGACGGAGCTGGAGGTGATGTTGACAATGCGGCCAAAACCGCGTTCAGCCATGCCGTCCACCGTGGCCTTTATCAGCTCTATCGGGGTCAGCATATTGGCGTCCACAGCCTTGATCCAGACATCACGGTCCCAGTCGCGGAAATCACCGGGCGGCGGTCCACCTGCGTTGGTGACAACAATATCAAAATCCTTGCGCACCGCAAAAACGGCAGCACGACCTTCGCTGGTAGTGATGTCTGCCGCAACAAACAGCACTTCTGCACCCGCCGGACGGGCGCTGTCAGCCAACAATTTGTCAGCTGCAGCGGCCAGTGTTTCAGCGCCACGGGCCACGATCAGCACATTGGCACCCTCGCGCACCAGGGCCTGTGCGCAGCCAAAACCAAGGCCTTTGCTGGCACCACACACCAAAGCCCATTTGCCTGAAATTCCCAAATCCATGATTTTTTCCTTTGATTGCTGGAGTCAGCTGTTGTTCGAAATTGCCTAACTTTGCCGGCCGGCCCGCGTAAACACAAAAATCCCGGCGATCACCAGTATGGTTCCTGCAGCCACCCAGGCGGTAAAAGGCTCGCCCAGAATGACCACCCCCATCAGTATGGTCGACATGGGGCCAACCATGCCGGTTTGCGCAGCCATGCTGGCACCTATACGTTCAATCGCCATCATGACCAACAAAACAGGCAAGGCCGTGCACAAGGTCGCGTTTAGAACCGACAGCCAGATCACCTCCGGTGCCACCGTGACAGCCACACTGACAGGCCTCAGCAGCACAAACTGAATAATGCAGCACAGGCAAGCCACGGTGCTTGCCAGGCCGACCAGGCGAATCGAACCCAGCCGCCTGACCATCTCGCCGCTGTACACCAGATACAGCGCATAACTGACGGCGCTTGAAAACACCAGCAGCGCACCCCAGGCCGTGCCTGCACCCTGCAGCGTGATTTCATGGCCGAACACCAGTATCACACCGCTGTAACTGATGGCCATGCCCATGAGCTGGCGCGAGCTGATGCGGCGCTGGTACAAAACCAGGCTCAGCAGCATGACCAGCGTGGGATTGAGGTACAGAATCAAGCGCTCCAGCGAGGCGCTGATGTAGGCCAGCCCGGCAAAATCCAGAAAACTGGCCAGGTAATACCCGGTAAACCCAAGCCACAGCACACCAAGCCAGTCCTTGCGCGTCAAGGCCGGCTTGCCGCGACTCGCCCACCAGGCCATCAGGGCAAAAATCGGCAGTGCAAACAACATGCGCAGCATGATCAGCGTGACCGCATCGACACCATGGCGGTAGGCCAGCTTGACAATGATGGCCTTGCCGCTGAAAGCGATGGCACCAACAGTGGCCAGCAACAGGCCGGGCAGCATGTTTTTTGGACTGGCTATATTTCCAATAGCTGGCTTTACGCGCTGTTCAGGCACCACAGCACTATTTGATTCGGTATCCGGCTTTAAGTCTGGGTTCAAGAGGTGCCTGGCGAGGTTGTCAGAATCCGGTGGCCTGGCCGTCGCGCCGCGCGTCGCTGGCGGCTACATAACCTTCTGTTTTTGGGTTTCCGGCGCGCCAGATGAACTGGCCGGCACCAAAGTCCTGGTAGGAGTCATTGATGACTTCCATGCGGTGTCCACGTTCGGCCAGCCCCTGTACGGTGGCCGGATCCATGGCGGCCTCGACATTGATTTCAAGCCCGGCATTAAAACGCCAGCGCGGTGCATCACAGGCGGCCTGCGGGTTTTGCTGGTAATCGAGCATACGCACCAAAGTCTGCACATGGCCTTGTGGCTGCATATTGGCACCCATCACACCGTAACTCATCACGGGCTCAATGCCTGCATCGCCGCCGTCCTCAGTTCCACCGCCGCTGCCCTCACCCCGGCCCTCTCCCTGTGGGAGAGGGAGAGAACGGGCCTTCGGCTTGCTCAGGAAGGCTGGAATAATGGTGTGAAAAGGCCTTTTGCCCGGTGCAACCTGGTTGGGCCCGGCCTCCAGGCTGAAACCGTGGCCGCGGTTCTGCAGGCTGATGCCAAATTCAGGCTCGACACAGCCCGAACCAAAACCCATGTAATTGCTCTGGATAAAACTGACCATCATGCCATCTTCATCAGCTGCGGTGAGGTAGATCGTGCCGCCTTTTACAGGGTTGCCCGCGCCGAAGTCCTGTGCCTTTTTCATGTCTATAAGTTTGGCACGGGAGGCGAGGTAATCGTCATCGAGCATTTGTGCGGCGGTCAACGTCATGGACGATGGCTCGGCCACATATTTGTAGGTATCGGCAAAAGCCAGTTTCATGGCCTCAATCTGCAGATGTTGTGAATCCACACCGTCAAGCGGCAGGCTGGCGAGGTCAAACCGGTCCAGAATGCCCAGCGCCATCAGTGCTGAAATGCCCTGGCCGTTGGGCGGGATCTCATGCAGCGTGTAACCACGATAGTTTTTGCCAATCGGCTTGACCCATTCGGGTTTGTAGCTTTCAAAATCTTTGGCCGTGATGCTGCCGCCGTTTTGAGCTGAAAACTTTTCGATGGCCTGGGCAATTTCACCGCCGTAATAGGCTGCACCCCTGCTTTCGGCAATTGCACGCAAGGCCCTGGCGGCAGATTCAAACTGAAACAACTCACCCACTTTGGGTGCTCGGCCCCAGGGCAAAAAGGCGTTTGCAAAACCGGGCAAGGCTTTCAGTTCATCGGTCGCTGCCGCCCATTTTTGCTGTACCACGGGACTCATGAGATAACCACGCGAGGCAATTTCAATGGCCGGCTCCATCAGGTCGGCAAAAGGCAGCTTGCCAAAACGCTCGCTCAGGGCAACCCAGGCGCTGACGGCACCCGGCACTGTTACTGAATCCATGCCGCGTTTGGGTGGCGTGGTGGCGTCACCAGAATATTTGTTCCTGAAGTAATCGGGTGTCCAGCTTTGTGGAGCGCGGCCAGAGGCATTCAGGCCGTGCAGTTCCTTGCCGTCCCACAAAATGCAGAAAGCGTCACTGCCCAGACCATTGCTGTCGGGCTCAACAATCGTCATGGCTGCAGCGGCAGCAATCGCGGCATCGACCGCATTGCCGCCCTTGAGCATCATGCGCAGCCCGGCCTGCGCAGCCAGCGGGTGTGAGGTCGACACCACATTGCGTGCAAACACGGGGATGCGAGTCGAAGTGTAGGGATTACTGAAATTAAAGTTCATGTTTTCTACCTCGATTTACTACAAAAACAATAGCTGACCATGACCGCCAAATAGACGTAACTGACCTACTCGGCCTGAAGATTGAAAAATGCGCCCGCTCGAAGGCCCGAAGGCGCTAGCCTGCCACAATTTTCTGGTGCAGGCGGCGCAGCGACCACCAGACCCCCAGCGCCACACAGGGAATGGCCAGCGCCGCGCTGCTTTCAGGGCTGAGGGGCCAGCCCAGCTTCTGCATGCCTTTGGCCAGGTAGGACACCAGGCCAACGATGTAATAGGTGATGGCAGCAACCGACAGGCCTTCCACCGTGGACTGCAGTTTGAGTTGCAGGTCCTGCCGCCGGTTCATGGTGGCCAGCAGCGCCTGGCTGCTTTGCTGTTGCTCGATTTCTACCCGCGTACGCAGCAGGTTGCTCATGCGCGAGACACGTTGCGACAGCGCGTCCTGGCGCCGGGTAGCCCATTCACAGGTGCTGCGTGCCGGGGTCAGCCGGCGTTCCATGAATTCACCAATGGTTTGCAGGCCGCTGACACGTGACTCGTCAATGTCGGCAATACGTTTGTCCACCAGCTCAAAATAGGCCGCACTGGCTGAAAACCGTGAATGGGTGGCAGCGTGCTGGCTTTCAACCTGCCCGGCCAGTGTCGTCAAACGATCAAGCAACTGGGCCTCGGCATCCCTCGACGTGACACGTATGGCCTGGGCCAGCTCGGCCAGTTCACGTTCTGCCGAAGCCAGGGTGTTGTAGGCCTCCCGGGCGGCTGGCAAACCCATCAGCGATGCCATGCGGTAGGTTTCAATTTCAATCAGCTGCTGCACCAGGCGGCCCAGTCGCCTTTGAGTCATGCCGCCCATGCCATTGCTGGCAAACAGCACCATGCGCGAAAAACCATCGGCATGGATCGCAAAGTCCGTAAACACCTCACCCTGCTCATCGGCAACACTGGAGCCGACCAGCGTGTCTTCATGCAACAGATGTTTGACCAGATACTGGCGACCGGTTTCCAGCTGCGGCAGCACCCATAAGTGCAGGCTGCTCAGGCACTGGCCAGGAAGCTGGGACAACCAGTCCTGCGGCACCACATCGCTGGCAACCATGGGGTCTTTTTCATGCACCAGCCGAACCACAACCTCGGGCTCCAATGGTCGGGTGAATGTATAGGTCACAAATTCGGTATGCAACTCCCAGCGAATACGGAACAGCCCCATGTCCATGCGGATATGGCTTGATGCGGCATCTGGCAGCGGCAGGTGGTGATTGCGCAGCAGGGTCGAGACATGCTCGCGGCTGGCATCACGCTGCTCGGCATCACAGACCATCACAACATGGGTAATCGCCAGCGGCAGGCCCATGGCTTCCGGCGGTCGGGCATGGATTTCATTGTGCAGCGCAGCACGGCCAGGGTGCTGTGGAATGGGAGATGCAGAGGACATACGGTTTGCCGATGAATGTTTTTGAGATTGTCACGAAGCAGGAGCGAAGCAAAAAACAGCCGCTCCTGAACAAGCTCTATTCTGGCAGCACAAAAAAAGGCTCCCGAAGGAGCCTTTTTTGACTTTTATCAAACCAGCCTCGTGCGGAGGCTGGCGGAAACTCAATCCTCGACAAAAGCCTCTTCCCGTTTGTTCTTGACGGACGGCAAAAGGACAATGATCAGCATCAAAAGCCCTGCTGCAAGCAGACCGGCCGACAGTGGGCGGGTGACAAACACGCTCCAGTCGCCACGTGACAGCAGCAAGGCACGGCGCAGGTTTTCTTCCATCATTGGGCCAAGAATAAAACCGAGCAGCAAGGGCGCTGGCTCACAACCCAGCTTGACGAAGGTGTAACCAATCACACCAAACATGCCGACCATCCAGATGTCCCAGGTATTGTTGTTGGTTGAATAAACACCAATCGCACAGAACAACACAATTGACGGGAAAAGATAACGGTAAGGCACGGTCAGCAGCTTGATCCACATGCCAATCAGCGGCAGATTCAGAATCACCAGCATGGCATTGCCAATCCACATCGAGGCAATCAGGCCCCAGAACAGCTCGGGGTTGCTGGTCATCACCTGTGGGCCAGGCTGAATGTTGTGAATTGTCATCGCACCGACCATCAAGGCCATCACGGCATTGGGCGGAATACCAAGCGTCAGCAAGGGGATAAACGAGGTTTGTGAACCTGCGTTGTTGGCTGACTCGGGAGCAGCGACCCCGCGGATATTGCCCTGGCCGAAAGGCACTTCACCGGGTTTCATCTTGATTTTCTTTTCCATCGCATAAGCAGCAAAAGCAGCCAGCAATGCACCACCACCCGGCAAAATACCGAGAGCAGAACCAAGCGCCGTACCACGCAGCACAGCCGGTGCCATGTCCTTGAAGTCCTGTTTGGTCGGCATCAGGCCTGAAACCTTGGCCGTGAACACTTCACGCTCATCCGAAG
>JAZKIK010000815.1:6068-8514 GCA_040384925.1 Pseudomonadota bacterium
ACCCATGGCAATCACGACAAAACCGATGCCGTCAGTCAACTCAGGAATGTCAAAACTGAAGCGGGCCACACCAGAGTTCACGTCAGTACCGACCAGACCCATCAACAGGCCCAGAACAATCATGGCTACCGCCTTGAGCAGCGAACCAGAAGCCAGCACCACAGCACCAATCAGGCCCAGAACCATCAGAGCGAAGTACTCGGCGGGGCCGAATTTGAAGGCCAGTTCAGTCAGCGGCGGTGCAAACGCAGCAAGAATCAGCGTACCGACACAACCTGCAAAAAACGAACCCAGACCCGCAGCAGCCAGGGCTGGCCCGGCTCGCCCCCGGCGCGCCATCTGGTAACCGTCAATACAGGTGACAACCGATGAGGATTCACCCGGCAGATTCACCAGAATGGCAGTGGTTGAACCGCCGTACTGCGCGCCGTAATAAATACCAGCCAGCATGATCAGCGCCGATACAGGCGGCAAGGCGTAAGTTGCGGGCAGCAGCATGGCGATGGTTGCGACTGGGCCAATACCGGGCAACACACCAATCAGCGTGCCCAAAATACAGCCGACAAACGCATACAGCAGGTTGATGGGCGTAAACGCCACACCAAAACCCAGGGAAAGATTAGCAATGAGATCCATTATTTTTCCTGAATTTTGGGCTTAACCCGTGATGAAGGTTGGCCACACCGGAAACTGCAGCTTGAGCGCGACGATGAAAGCGAAATAACTGCCAATGGCCAGAACCGTTGCGAGGATGAGGGTATTTTTGACCTTCCAGCCCGCCTCAGCCATGCTGGCAATGAAGACCAGGGCATAAATACCCAGGATCAGGCCCATAGCCGGTATCTTGAGGCTGGGCAAGCCGCCCAGCAACACACCAAAAACCAGATTGGCCAAAATGATCAGAATCAGGGGTTTGAAGGCCCATTTGCCAATCTTGTCGCCGCCAACCGTCTCGACCACCAGCGCCTTGAAGGTAATGGCAGCTCCCAGAATCGCCATCAGGACACCTAACAGCAAGGGAAAGTAACCTGGCCCCATGCGGGCTCCCTCACCCACCGAATAAGTGGTTGCGCCCCACGCAAAGGCGACCCCGACGCCCATGAACATGAGGCCGGAAAAAAAGTCTTTTTGACTCTTGATATTCACAGCTTGTCTCCTCAATTTAAGAAAGAATGCCGAATTGTGCATTCATTCATGCCGATAAAGCATGTGGCTTTCACCTATACAAAAAGGCATTCTCAAGTCGACTGTCAAGAAGCCGTCAGCTTGGGAAACAGAGTCGCCCGGACGGATTTTTGTCCTTGCGAAACGACAGATTCCAGGCCTGGCACCGGCACATGGGCCCGAACGGCCTGGAACTTGGCTGCGTGCCCCAAACTTCAGACTGAAAATTCAGGACATGGGCGGCGTAACCGCCAGGACCTCTTCAATCGTGGTCATGCCCTCAGCCACCTTGAGCGCTCCTGCCAGGCGCAGCGGACGCATACCATCACTGACTGCCTGGCGACGCAAGGCTTCCATGCTTGGTTCCTTGGTGACTTTTTCCCTGTAACCCTCGGTCACCGTCAGCAGCTCATACAAACCCATACGGCCGCGGAAACCCGTCATGCGGCAATCGACGCAACCCACAGCTTTGTAAGGCCGGTAAGCACCGTTGATTTGCCAGGGTTTGACCAGTTCAGCCAGGGCGTCGCGTGAGGCATTGTCGTCCTTGACCTTGCAATGCACACACAGGGTGCGCACCAGGCGCTGGGCCAGCACACCCAGCAGCGTGGCGTTGATCAGATAAGAAGGAACACCCAGTTCCATCAGTCGCGACACCGCCGAAGGGGCGTCGTTGGTATGCAGGGTGCTGAAAACCAGATGCCCGGTCAGCGCGGCCTGCACCGCCATGTCGGCAGTCTGCAGGTCACGGATTTCACCGACCATCAAAATATCCGGGTCTTGCCGCATCAGGGCACGCAGGCCTTCGGGGAAGTCAAAACCCAGTTGCGGCTGAACCTGCGTCTGGTTGAACGCCGGTTCAATCATTTCAATCGGATCTTCAATCGTGCTGACGTTGACCTCTTCAGTCGCCAGCCGTTTCAGGGTTGAATAAAGAGTCGTGGTCTTGCCCGAACCAGTCGGCCCAGTCACCAGCACAATACCGTAAGGCCGTTTGACGAGTTGTTCCCACCTGTCGCCATCGTGCTGTGAAAAACCAAGCGCATCAAGGTCTTTGACCGTGGTGTCGGGGTCAAAAATACGCATCACCATCTTCTCGCCAAACGCGGTTGGCAAGGTTGACAGACGCATTTCAACCTCGTCACCGCGCGGATTGCGGGTTTTGATGCGGCCGTCCTGCGGGCGGCGCTTTTCAACCACGTCCATACGCCCCAACAGCTTGATACGTGCCGTCATGGCGTTGTGTACACCCATGGGCAACTGGTAAACCGGGTGCAGCACA
>JAZKIK010000815.1:8524-31019 GCA_040384925.1 Pseudomonadota bacterium
CCGTATCACGCCCTGCTCACGCCGGGGCTCAAGGTGAATATCGCTGGCGCGCTGGTCAAAAGCGTATTGCCAGAGCCAGTCAACGACCTGCACCACACCCTGATCATTGGCATCAAGCTGTTTGCTGCTTTTGCCAAGCTCGACAAGCTGCTCAAAACTGGCGGAACCGGCGTTACCGCCTGCCTTGAGCGCTGCCTTGACGGATTTGGCCAGTGAGAAAAACTCAACCGTGAATTTGGCAATTTCCAGTGGATTGGCCACCACCAGGCGCACGCTGCGTTTGGACTGCCGCTCGACCTCGGGAATCCAGTCGGTGATGAAGGGCTCGGACGTCGCAATCACCACCTCACCAGAGCTCACCTGCACCGGCAAGACCTTGTGCCGCTCGGCATACACAGCCGACATGGTTTCTGCCACTTTGCCCACATCCACCTTGAGCGGGTCAATTCGCAGATAAGCCAGACCGGCGCGGCCAGCCAGCCACTGCGTCATCATCTCCAAATCCAGAGGTTTGCCGTCAAGCACCCGTGTCATGCTGACACTCGCCAGCCTGACCAGGGGCAACTGGGCACTTTGCACCTGCGAGCAGCGCGCGATGGTGCGTGCCGCTTCTGCTGGACTGATCAGACCGTCTTCAGCCAGCCAGTCCACCAGCTTGTGCCAGTGCAGCGGTCCAGCATAAGGAAGCTTGGCAGCAGATTTGCGCAAGCTGCCGGAAGGGGTAGGGGGTGTCACAACAGTCATGTTTTTCACTTTAACGTATTCATGTTTCTGCTCTGAAAACCAGACCTCAAATCAGCGGTTTAAAAATCCGCAGCCATTTTTTGGCCGGCAAACCCCAGCGCGACTCGATATCCGCAGCCTTGAGCAACAAATCGGCACGTTCGGGCCGGGTGGGCTCGCGCTGCGCCAGCACGACCGTGTTGCCTTCGCGTGTGGGCCTGAAAGCCCAGACCGCCTGCGGGCCAAAAACTTCGGCGATTTTTTCAAGCGACTGCTCGTAGCTGGAATCGCGGCCGAAAAGATTGACCGTCATCACCCCGTCTTCAGCCAGCAAACCATAACAATGCTCGTAAAACACGGCACTGTCCAGCACCGGGGCGGCGGCCTCGTGGTCATACAGGTCAACATGCAGCAGATCGACGCTTTCCTTGTGCTGCAGTTTTTGCACTTCAAGCGATGCATCGGCCTCTATCACCTGCAATCTCAAATCATCCCGTGGCAGCTTGAACCAGACCCGACAGGCCGTGATGACCTGGGGGTTGATTTCAATGGCCGTGGTTTTCATGCGCAATTTTTTGTAACAAAACTTTGTCAAGGCTGCTGACCCGAGGCCAAGCTGCATCGCGTGTTTTTTGGGCACAAGCACAGCGTCCATAAAAAGCAGCCCTGCCATCATGCGCTGGACATACTCCAGTTCAATGTCGTAAGGCGCGTCCATCAGCATGGAGCCCTGCACCCATTCGGTGCCCAGATGCAGATAACGGACATCACCAAAGTCCGAGAAATTGACCTCCGGCAAGTCACGAACGGCTTCCACGGCTTTTTTGTTTTTGCTGCCTGCTTCTTTTATCGCCATCAGATCAATCCCTGTTCTTCAAATACTTCACGCCAGGCCGCGAGTTTGCGCTCAAAACTCCACGATGCATTGGCCGGGCTGGTGGATGGCAAGCGGTAAACCGGCAAACCCAGCACAGCGGTGTGTTTTGCGTGTTTGAAACTTTCACCACCGTTGTGTGCAATCGCCTGCAAAACCGGGCAAAGCTCGCGCAAGCCAGAAAAGTCGTTGACCACCGCATGGCGGATGCTGCTGTCCAGGCTACCTTCACGCTCGCAACTGGCATAAACATCCCACACGCCCAGCCCTTTGTCCAGCAGCCATTCACTACGTTCATGATAGCTACCCACGCCCACAGACATTGCACAAGAGGGCCATATGGCTTGCAAAATGCGCCAGAAGTGGTTTTGTGGGTGTCCATAGTACTGCTGCGCCTTCAACGAGGCCACACCCGGAAAGCTGCCCAGAATCAGCAGGCGGGTGCGGCCTGAAACCAGTGGCGGCAAGGCGGTCAATACCGGCGTTACAGAGTCACTCATATAAAGATAGAGGCATCAGCGCTGCAAGTTTTGGCAAGGCCTGCAGCGCGTTGGCCGTGGTAGCAGCGGCCAGTGTTTCAAGCGGTATCCCCCGCAACTCGGCAATCTGTTGTGCAATGCGCGGGACTTCACCAGGCTCGTTGCGCCCCTGCGTCTGCCCTGCTGCCCTTTCAGCCGCAGTTCTATAAATCCAGTGCGGCGGAATGTCGGGTGAATCGGTTTCCATCACCAGCGCATCAAGCGGCAGCTCTCTGGCCAGGCGCCTGATCTGCAAGGCGGCTTCAAACGTCACCGTCCCGCCAAAACCAAGTTTAAAACCGAGTTTGATGAACTCAGCCGCCTGCTGGTCGCTGCCGTTAAAGGCATGTGCAATGCCTCTCCAGCCGTCTTTCGGCGCGAGTTCACGCAGGTGTTTGAGCAGCTTGTCGGCTGAACGCCGCACATGCAGGATGACGGGCAGGCCATGCTTGCGTGCAAGTTTCAGTTGCTGCCGGTAAAAAAACTCCTGCCGTTCGCGCATTGGGCTTTGTTGCAGAGCCGGAACGAAATAGTCCAGGCCAATCTCACCAACGGCAACCAGTCGCTCATCAGACCGCCTGGCGGCAAGTTCAGCGTCCAGCGCCTGCAAATCTGTCTCCTGCGCCACTGGGGTACACAGCGGGTGAATCCCCAGGGCGTAGCTGTCGGCAAACCGGTGTGCAAGCAAACGCACCGCTTCAAAATTGTGTACGGCTACAGCCGGCAAAACACAATGCCCCACACCCATGCCGCCAGCCCTGGCCCTGACGGCGGCCACGTCTGCAAATAATTCGTCCGCGTCAAGATGGCAATGCGTGTCAATCCAGAAGGCCATAAACAAAAATCATGAAAAGCGATTAAAACCAGAAAACCGGCTTGCGGAAAAGCCGCTACGTCAGGTCGTCCCATATTGACACAGAAATGAAATCGGACCACACAGTGCTCTCAAAGCGAAAGTTTGCCCTCCAAACACTGTTACCGATTGGCTACTTCAAACCAGTTTCCGTCAAAAACCTGTTCACAAGGAAAAGGTTACATGAAATTTTCTCGTCTGATTTTGCAAATTCCCGGAGCCGGGATTGCCTTTCCAGTCGTGAGGGTGCAACAGCTTTGCTCGATGCAGTCAGCCTGTTTTTGATGCTGGCGTCCGCCGGCCTGGCCCTCACCCTGATGCGGCAACCGGCAGACAGCCTGGGCAAGTAAAACTTCAGGCCGCAAGCTTTACAGATCAAAGCAGCTGAAAACAGGAGGCCAACAAGCATTTTGATAACCAAATGATGTGCAGGGATGCATGAATCGTGATACGGTGTTTCCGTGAATCGGTGTTTTGGTTTTATCACTTACCTTTTTAAGGTGACACGATGCGAAGGCCTGCCCTCTACAGTAGCTCCAGTCATGCAGACCATGGCAGCCCGTCCGGAAAGCCTGACGACGGCGATGCGGCGGCTGACTTGAGCTCTGCGCGCGAAAGCCATAAGCCGCCAGCCGAAGTGCTGCCGGTCACCTCGTCCCGCATGTCACGCCTTGCCAGGCATCTGTCGCCACACAATATCTACTTTTTGTGGTCAGTGGTCGGGCTTCTGGCCTTGCTGCTTGCCATCAGCTTTTCGCTGGCCCTGCGGCCAGGTGCGCGCAAGCTGACGCAGGACGACATCAACGCAGCAGTTCTCAAGACGCTTGAGACCACACTCCTGCCCTCAGCCGCCGCCAAGGCCTATCAGGCCATCATCCCCTCGGTGGTACGTGTGGTTGCCATTGGCAAAAGCCCGGACAACAAAAGCCCCAAAAAACCGGGCAAAAAAAGCCTTGAAGGCACAGAAAAACCCGAGGAAGGCGAACGCAGCGTCGGCACCGGTGTGGTGATTGTGGACAAGGGCATCATCCTGACCAATCTGCATGTGGTGCAGGGTGCGGAAACCATCAGGATCACTTTTTCAGATGGCATGGAAACCACGGCAACCATTACCGGCGTGCAGCCTGAAAACGACCTCGCCGTTTTGCAGGCCCACAAAATCCCGGATGACATGATTGCCGCCACCATGCGCTCGACCGAAGACCTTCGCCCTGGCGACCAGGTGATGGCCGTTGGTTACCCGTTTGGCATTGGCCCTTCAGCCTCAAGCGGCATTGTTTCGGGCCTCAAGCGCACATTTCGTTCACCCGAAGGCAAACAGCAGATGACCAACCTGATCCAGTTTGACGCTGCGGCCAATCCGGGCAACTCGGGCGGGCCTCTGGTCACCATGGACGGTGAGGTGGTCGGCATTGTTACCGCCATTTACAACCCCAACCAGCAACGTACCTTTGTTGGCATCGGTTTTGCCGTGCCGATTGAGAACGCCGCTTCTGCAGCCGGCATGCCGCCTTTCTGACAAGTGCCCCGTGTCAGAAACATCACCTCAATCCCTTTATACCAACCACCCAAGCAAAACCATGCAAGCATCTACCGAAGACACCGCGCAGTTAATGGAACAGATCCTTTACGAAGTCAAACGTGTAGTGGTCGGGCAAGACCGCTTTCTGGAGCGTGTGATGGTGGCGATTCTGGCGCAGGGCCACCTGCTGGTTGAAGGTGTGCCAGGGCTGGCCAAAACCCTGACCATCAAAACTTTGGCCAATACGGTCAGTGGTGATTTCAAACGCATACAGTTCACACCCGACCTGGTGCCAGCCGACCTGATTGGCACGCGCATCTACAACCAGAAAACCGGCGATTTCAGTACCTCGCTGGGGCCGGTTTTTACCAATTTGCTGCTGGCCGACGAAATCAACCGCGCCCCAGCCAAGGTACAAAGCGCCCTGCTGGAGGTGATGCAGGAGCGGCAAGTCACGATTGCCGGTGTCACCCACAAAACGCCCTCGCCTTTTCTGGTCATGGCAACGCAGAACCCGATTGAAACCGAAGGCACCTACCCCCTGCCTGAAGCCCAGGTTGACCGTTTCATGATGAAGGTGCTGGTCGATTATCCGACCGACGAAGAAGAATTTGTGATTGTCCAGCGCGTGACTGGCCCCGCAGTGGCAGTGTCAGCCGTCGCCACGACTGAACAGCTGGCCGCGCTGCAGGCTGAATGCCGCCGGATTTATGTTGACCCTTCGCTTGTGCAGTATGCGGTGCGCCTGGTGTCTGCCACACGCAATCCCACAAAACATGGGCTCAAGGATCTGGCGCGTTTCATCACCTTTGGTGCCAGCCCACGCGCCACCATCAATCTGACAGAAGGTGCCCGTGCCCTGGCCATGCTGCGCGGCAGAAGTTATGCCCTGCCCGAAGACATGACGGATCTGGTACCCGATGTCTTGCGCCACAGACTTGTGCTGTCGTATGAGGCACTGGCTGAAGGGCTCAGTGCTGATGCCGTGGTTGGCAAGATCATGGCCAAACTTCCACCCCCTGCCAAACCGCTGGCCCATGAAAAACTCGCCGCCTGAAATGAGCCCCCACGCTCCGCCGCTACGCGGGTCGCTGCCCCCCGAGGGGGCTGGCCTTGCTTGGGGCGGCCCTGCGCGGCGGCCGCCTTCGGCTACCACGCCATCACCGTCTGCTGGCGGAGCCGAGCATCTGCTGCGCAGGCTGGAATGGACTGTACTCAAGCGCCTTGACGGCCTGCTTCAGGGTGACTACCGCACCCTGCTGCGCGGCACCGGTATGGACCTGGCCGATTTGCGTGAATACCAGCACCACGATGATGTGCGCCATATCGACTGGAATGTCACCGCCCGTCTGCAGCAGCCTCATGTACGCGTTTTCACCGAAGACCGTGAAATGAATGCCTGGTTTTTGCTCGATCTGAGCCCGTCCATGGACTTTGGTTCGGGCGAGCAACGCAAGCGGCAGGTTTCAGCCGAATTTGTAGCCGTGCTGGCCCGCATCTTGACACGCCATGGAAACCGCGTCGGCGCCATGCTTTACGGCTCAGGGGTTGACGCCGTGATACCCGCTCGTGGTGGCCGTCACCATGTTCTGCATTTGCTCCATACCCTGCAAACGCGGCCTGAAGCGGCACAAAACGGCCCGACACGCCTGCATGAACTGCTTGAGTCCGCAGGCCGGCTGGTGCGCCGTCGTTCCACAATTTTTGTGGTATCCGACTTCATCAGCGAAACCGGCTGGGAAAAGCCGCTGGGCTTGTTGGCGCAGCGCCATGAAGTGCTGGCGGTTCGCCTGCTTGATCCGCTGGAACTGCAGTTGCCTGACCTCGGGCTGATACCGATTCGAGACGCCGAAACCGGTGAACAGCTGATGGTAGACACCCATGATGCCGGTTTTCGCAAACGTTTTGCCCGTATTGCTGCCCAGCGTGAGGCTGAACTCCGCCAGTTGCTGGCACGCGCCGGGGTTGATACGCTGGAACTTTCAACCGATGATGATCTGGTGAATGCCCTGATGCGCTTTACCGATTTGAGAAAACGCCGCAGCCGGGTCGTCAATGGCCGCGCCAATACCACTCATCTGCAGCAAGCCGCCTGAACTGCCCTGGACTCAAGCCTTAAGGATTATTCATGACCTTCCTCTGGCCCCAATTTTTATGGCTGCTGCTGGCACTTCCGCTGCTGGTTCTGCTTTACATCTGGCTGCTGCGCCGCAAAAAAAAGGTAGCCCTGCGTTACGCCAGCCTTTCCATCGTGCGGGAGGCCATGGGCAAAGGCAACAACATTCGCAGGCATATTCCGCCGGTGCTGTTTCTGCTGTCGCTGGCGGCCATGCTGGTGGCATCTTCACGGCCCTTTGCCGTGGTGACCCTGCCTTCAGACCAGCAAACCATCATGCTGGCAATGGATGTGTCGGGCAGCATGCGCGCCACCGATGTCAAGCCCAATCGACTGGTTGCTTCACAGGATGCGGCCAAGGCCTTCCTGACTGACTTGCCGCGCAATGTGCGGGTGGGCATCGTTGCCTTTGCCGGCACGGCTGCCGTTGTGCAGCCACCTACCTTGAGCCGCGAAGACCTGGTCACCGCCATTGACAAATTCCAGCTGCAGCGCGGTACCGCCATTGGCAACGGCATCGTGGTGTCGCTCAGCGAGCTGTTTCCCGATGCGGGAATCGACATTGCCTCCATGCAAAGTGGCCGCGACAAACCACGCGGCATGGCCATAGACCAGTCACAGGACGGCAAGGACCCCAAAAAACCGTTCGTTCCGGTCGCGCCAGGCTCTTACAACTCGGCAGCCATCATTTTGCTGACCGACGGCCAGCGCACCACAGGCGTTGACTCCCTGGACGCCGCCAAAGCCGCCGCTGACCGCGGTGTACGCATCTACACCGTCGGTGTGGGCACGGTTGATGGTGAAACGATTGGTTTTGAAGGCTGGTCCATGCGCGTCAAACTGGACGAAGAAACCCTCAAAGGCATCGCCAGACAGACCCAGGCCGAATACTTTTATGCCGGCACTGCGGCTGACCTGAAAAAAGTCTACGAATCCCTGAGTTCACGCCTGACGGTTGTCAAAAAGGAAACCGAAATCTCGGGCCTGCTGGCCTTGCTTGCCGCCGCATTCGCCCTGCTGTCAGCCGGACTGTCTTTGGCCTGGTTTAACAGGATTCTTTGAACAGACGGCAGCCCGCGCAGAAAAAAGGCGCTGGACATTTCTGTCCAGCGCCTTCAAACGCTTCTGCTTTCAAAATCTGTGACGAATGCCCACAACAAACGAGCTGCCCGAGGCGAGATTGCTGAATTTGTCATTCATGTAAATTACATAGGCATCGGTGCGTTTGGAGAAGTTGTAGTCATAAGCCACGGTGGTGGTAGTGCGTTTGGTACTGGCACCGACATTGGGCGACTGGCGGCTTTGCGCAGCCTGCAGCAATACCGCACCGGCCCCGACTGGAATGCTGGCACCCATGTGAAAGGTGCTGATCTTGTCGTCAACCACAGTGGTGTAGTTGCGTTTGTGATTGAAATAACCCGCGCTCAGGCGAGCAAATCCAAACGCATACGCTGCAGCCATCTGCACACTGGTCTGCCCCTGGAAGGCTGCAGCGGCTGGCCCCGACGCGGGTACTGAAGCAGCGGCAAATTTATCAACTGCAAAGGCCAGGTTCAACGGGCCATCGGCGTAAAAAACATTCAACTCCTTGCGATTTCCGATGCCAGCGGCTTCGCCCGGCGCATAAAGCGCAGACACCGTAAACCCACCTATGGTCGGAGAGATGTAACCCAACGCGTTGTTCCAGACGCTGTCTGTGGTGCCCAATGCGCCCGTCAGTGTGCGGCTGATGGGCGGTGCACCGGCGCTTAAAAACTGTGTGCCTTGTCCGACTGGATTACGAAAGGTATGCAGAAACACCGGGCTGAAGGCAGCGGAATCACCCAAAGAATTCGTGCGCAACATGGTCAAAAAGCTGTTGGAACTCTGCCGCCCCAGCCGCACCGTACCGAAATCACCTTTCAACCCGGCAAAAGCCCGGCGGCCAAACAGCGGGTCAGCATCAGACCGGCCACCAGCACCCGTGTCAGCCCGCAAAAACATGCCCAGGGCAAACTCGGCTTTAATGCCGCTGCCAATGTCTTCAACACCATCAAAATTGAGTTGTGAAGTGGTCATGCCGCCACTGTCAACGCGGCTTTGGCGCTGGCCACCGCTGAGCTGTGTGCTGCCCACATAGGCGTCCACCACGCCGCTGATGGTGACACTGGACTGGGCCTGTGCGCTGGCCTGGCAAACCAGCAGGGCGGCTGCGAATGTGGTGGAAAAAAGAGCTGTTTTCATGGTGTTTACCTGTTTTTGACGTGGGTTGGCCCGCAAGGCGGTAAACCGCCCTGAAATGAGTAGAGACAAAAGGAAAGAAAAAGTAGCGTCGGGCTGGTGAATCACAAACCCGTCACCTGGCAGTCAGTCGGTCAGTGACGCTTTTGCGCCCCCACTAACTTGAAACAGGCGGCCGCGCGTTCTCGGTGGTCAAAGGTTTGCCGGCCACGCCCCAGTAACCGCTCCTGATCTCCTGGATGATGCAGCGGGTCAGGGGACGAAAGCCTTCCCCTCCCACACCAACAACGGCGTTGGTCAAAGCGGCAATCAGTTCGTGTTTTTTGTCATCGGACAAAACGCCTTCGACGATTTTGACTTCAATAAATGGCATGTCGGTTTCCTTAAAGTGTGGTGCAGGCCACATCCAGTGGCAGGCGCGGGCCGCGTGGACGCAGACTGCTGACGTCGCCATAACCCAGGTTGATGAGGAAATTGGCCTTGTAGCGGCCATCAGCAAAAAAAGCCGCATCAAGTGCTGCCGCGTTAAATCCGCTCATGGGCCCGCAGTCCAGGCCCAGCATGCGGGCCGCCACCATCAGATAAGCGCCTTGCAGACTGCTGTTGCGCAGCGCCGTGGCATCGGCCAATGCGGCATTGCCTGCAAACATGGCCTGCGCATTCGGGTTGGCCGGAAATTGTGTGGGTAAGTGCTCGAAGAAGCGGGTGTCTTGCGCCACGATGACCGTGACCGGTGCAGCCATGGTTTTGTCCGTATTGCCGGGGGCCAGGCAGGGTTTGAGCCTGGCCTTGGCTTCGGCGCTGCGCACAAACACAAAACGCGCGGGCTGGCAGTTCATGGAGCTTGGGCCCCATTTGGCAAGCTCGTAGAGCTGCGCCAGGATTTCATCTGACACCGCCTGATCGGTGAACTTTGGGAAGGTTCGGGCAGCCAGAAAGGCTTGCTCCAGGGCAATAGGGGGTAGCGTGGACATATCAGCTCGACTGTTGTTGTATGGATAAAGCCGCACTCAGGCGGCGGTGTAGGCGGTCTTGACCACCGTGTAAAACTCGGCTGCGTAGCTGCCCTGCTCCCTTGCGCCATAACTCGACGCTTTGCGGCCGCCAAAAGGCACGTGGTAGTCGGCCCCGGCGGTGGGTGTGTTCACCATCACCATACCGGCCTGGGCATGGCGTTTGAAATGGGTGGCGCGCTTCAGGCTGGTGGTGCAAATGCCGCTTGACAGACCAAAAGGCGTGTCGTTGGCCAGCATCAGGGCTTCGTCGTAGTCCCGTGCCTGCACGACACTTGCAACGGGGCCAAACACCTCTTCCCGATTGATGCGCATGGTGTTTGTGGTCTCGGTCAAAAGGGCAGGCGTCAGGTAAAAGCCTGGCTGCCCATCGATATTTTTTTCGGCGTAGCTGCCGCCAAAAGCAAGGGTCGCACCCTCGTCCTGCGCTATCTGGATGTATTCCAGGTCAATGGCGAGCTGGCGCGCATCGACGACCGGGCCGATGTCGGTTGCGGTTTTGCGCGCATCATCAACCTTGAGCGCCTTCAACCGCGCCACTACAGCAGCCACAAAACGATCATGAATGCCGGGGGTGACGATAAAACGGCTGGATGCCGTGCAACGCTGGCCCGTGGAATAAAAAGCGCCCTGCACCGCGCAATTCACGGCGACATCCAGGTCAGCGTCGTCGAGCACGATGAGCGGGTTTTTGCCGCCCATCTCCAGCTGTACCTTGGCACCACGGGACAAACAGGCTTGCATGACTTTCTGCCCGGTTGCCACTGAACCGGTAAAACTGACGGCTGCCACACGTGCATCGTCCAGCAGCGCCGGGCCAATCTCCGTCCCCCGGCCCATCACCAGGTTAAAGACCCCGGCAGGCAAGCCGCTGCGCGCCAGGATGTCGGCCAGCGCCCAGGCCGAGCCGGGCACCAGTTCAGCCGGTTTGAACACCACACAATTGCCGTAGGCCAGCGCAGGGGCAATTTTCCATGCAGGAATGGCAATGGGAAAATTCCACGGCGTGATCAGACACACCACACCCAATGCCTCCCGTGTGACCTCGACACCAATGCCGGGCCGCACAGACGGCAGCACCTGGCCAGGCGTGCGCAGGGCTTCGCCGGCAAAAAACTTGAAAATTTGCCCCGCCCGCACGACCTCGCCAATCGCCTCGGGCAAGGTCTTGCCTTCTTCCCGCGCCAGCAGCTCACCCAGTTCAGCCCGGCGCGCCAGAATCTCGGTGCCAGTTGCATCCAGCACATCAAAACGCTGTTGCGGATGGCTCATAGACCAGGCCGGAAAAGCAGCCTCCGCAGCCGTGACCGCCAAAGTGGCCTGGGCCGCATCGGCCAGGGCGTACTCACCAATCACGTCGCGGGTGTCGGATGGGTTGATGTTGGCCAGGCTTTCAGGCCCGGCCAGCCACTCGCCGCCAATCCAGTTGCGCTGCATCAGGCTCTCCCGGCGCCACGCTGGCGGAATTTGGCCTGCCAGTCGGCCAGGGGCATATAGCTTGGATCGTCCTTCACCATGGCGTAGGTCTGTTCCAGCAATTCATTTTCAGATTTACTCAAGTCAAGCGGCGTGCCATAGGGTTGATTCACGTAGTACGGTGTATCCAGATACACCTCGACGCGGTTGCCTTCCGGGTCAAAGTAATAAACCGACCAGGCATTGCCGTGATTCATGGGACGCACTTCGTAAGCCCCCAGGGATTCAGCCTTTTCGCGGTTCCAGCGCAGCTCGGCCAGGTCGGGCACCAGAAACGATGCCTGCATGACGGTGCTGACAGGCGATTTTTCGGAGCGGCCACCTGACAGCACCAACTGGTGGTGCTGGTCTTCGGTGGCGCTCAAGAACACCAGTTTGTTGCCAAAGTTGTGCCCCAGACCTTCATCCGTGATGGTCAGACGAAAGACCTGGGTATAAAACTCGACCATCTTGTCGAGGTCATACACAAACATGCCAAAGTGGGCGGGGGTTGGGCGGGTAACTTTCATGAGGAGTCCTTAAGGGTTACTGTTTGACGATTCTGGCGTCGGCCACCAGCTGATTCCAGCGCTTGATGTCGGCGCTGATCATCAGCTTCAACTCCTCGGGGCTGCTGGCTCGCGCCTCGCCGCCGGTGACTTCTTCCAGCCGAGACTTGACATTTTCATTACGCAGCGCAGCGCGCAGCTCGGCATTCAGGCGATCCACCACGGCCTTGGGTGTACCGGCCGGTGCCAACAATGCAGTCCAGGAATGCAGCTCGAAGTTTGGCAAACCCTGCTCGGCAACCGTAGGAAGGGTGGGCAAACCCGACCAGCGGCTACTGCCCGTAGTAGCCAGGGCACGCAGTTTGCCGGCCTTGATGTGAGCCGCCGCCGCAGTTGGTGCCACCATGACAAAGTCCAGCTCATTGCCCAGCAGGGCCGTAATCGATGGAGCCTCGCCACGGTAAGGCACATGCGTCAGGCTGACACCTGCACTTTTTGCCAGCAACTCGCCAGCCATATGCTGTCCGGTGCCCTGCCCGGCCGAGCCGAAATTGACTGCCCCAGCCTTGGCTTTGGCTGCATTCAGCAAGTCATGCAAACTGCTGTACTTGCTGGTGCTGTTGACCACCAGCAAAATCGGAAAGCTGGTGATTGCCGACACCGGCTGGAAAGCGGTTTCTGTCGCATAAGGCAGGCTGGCATACATCGCCGGTGCAATGGCATGGGCCCCAGTCGCGACAAGCAGAGTCAAGCCGTCGGCTTTTGACTTGGCAACAGCATCAGCAGCAATCATGCCACCAGCCCCCGGCTTGGCGTCCACCACAAATGGCTGACCCAAGGTCTTGCCCAGCTCGACGCTGACGATGCGGGCGACCATGTCTGCATTGCCACCTGCCGGAAAACCCTGCAACACCCGCACAGGTCGATCTGGATAGGTATTTGCCTGCGCCATCGCCCGGCCAGACAAGCCCAGGCTGGCTGAAGCAAGCAGCAGCATCAAAAATGAACTGCGCTTCATACGGCCTGCCTGACGGTATTGCGCAGCCGGCCAATCGCTTCAATTTCCACTTCAACCACATCACCTGGTACCATAAAAATCGGTGGTTTGGCGCTCCAGCCCACTCCGCCGGGTGTACCGGTCACGATGACGTCACCGGGCATCAGGGTAAAGATGGTCGAGGCGTACTCAATCTGCTGTGCCACGCTGAAAATCATGTTGGCAGTGGTGGTGGACTGCATTTGTTTGCCGTTCAGCCAGGTCTTGAGCCATAACTCGCGCTGGGGATCAATCTCGTCAGCCGTCACCATCCAGGGGCCAAAAGCGCCGGTTGATTCGAAGTTTTTGCCAGCGCAAATCGACTTGGCATGAAACTGCCACTCCCGGATGCTCGCATCGTTATAGACCGAGTAACCCGCAACATGCTCATGGGCACGCGCGGCCGGGATGTTGCGCCCCGGTTTGCCAATAATGACAGCCAGCTCGCCCTCCCAGTCCAGCGAGTTGGAGCAATCCGGGCGCAGGATGGCCTGTTCATGGCCACACTGCGAACGCCAGACCCGCAGAAAGATGGGCGGATACTCGGACAGTTCACGGTCCAGCCCGGCGGCCACCACTTCCTTGTGGTGATCCATGTAATTACGGATCGCACAAACGATTTTTTCGGGCTGGGTGATGACAGGCAGGTACTCGATGGCAGACAGTGCAATGTCGGCATTGACGGTCGCTGCATCTACAGCAGCCTGCGGCACACGGCCAGCGGAGATATAGGCTTGCAGCGTCGGGTACTGGGGATAGGCACGGCCCAGGTCAGCCACCGAGTCGCCGATGACGGCACCCCACGATTCATGGTTTTGGTGTTTGAATGAAAGCAGTTTCACAGTCTTGTCTCCTTGAAAAAAATTAAAAATGATCAGGCTGGCGAGTCTTTTAGTTTTTGCAGTACTTCAGCAGTGTCTGCGCCCAGAGCCGGAGCAGAACATTGATAACGAACTGGTGTTCTGGACAGGCGCAAAGGACTGGCGACACCTGGTGCGGTGCCCGTCACCGGGTGCGGCACATCGATCCGCAGCCCCCTGGCCATCACATGCGGATCGGCAAAAACCTGCTCCAGCGTGTTGATGGGGCCGCAAGGCACATTGGCTTTTTCCAGCAAGGCAATCCAGTCCTCTGTACTCTTTTTCACCGTTGTCTGGCGCAACAGCGGCACCAGCAGCTTGCGGTGTTTTACCCGCGCTGCATTGGTGGCAAATTGCGCATCGGCAGCCCACTCGGGGTGCCCGGCTACACTGCAGAACGAGGCAAACTGGCTGTCATTGCCCACGGCCAGAATCATGTCGCCATCCGCCGTGGGAAAGGCCTGGTAGGGCACGATGCTGGGATGGGAGTTGCCCATGCGTACAGGCGATTGCCCTGTCGCCAGATAGTTCTGCGCCTGGTTGGCCAGACATGACACCTGCACGTCCAGCAAGGCCAGGTCGATGTGTTGGCCTTCGCCTGATTTTTCGCGCCACGCCACCGCTGCCAGAATGCCCGCCACCGCGTGCAGGCCGGTCAACACATCGGTCAGGGCCACACCCACCTTGACTGGCCCACCACCGTCTTCGCCATCGGGTTGACCAGTCAAACTCATCAGGCCGCCCATGCCCTGGATCATGAAGTCATAACCCGGCCGCTGTGCGTAGGGCCCGGTCTGCCCAAAACCGGTGATGGAGCAATAAATCAGCCTGGGGTTGAGCTGGGCCAGACTGGCGTAATCCAGCCCGTATTTGAGCAAGCCGCCAACCTTGAAGTTCTCTATCAAAATGTCGGACTGCATCGCCAGCGCCCGAATGTGGGCCTGGCCTTCGGCTGTGGCCATGTCCAGAGCGACAGATTTCTTGTTGCGGTTGGCGCACAAAAAATAAGCCGACTCGACCGCATTACCCGCTTCATCCTTCAGATAAGGTGGCCCCCAGCCACGAGTATCGTCGCCGCGCTCCGGGTGTTCAATTTTGATGATCTCAGCTCCCAGATCACCGAGCATCTGGCTGGCCCATGGGCCAGCCAGGACACGCGAGAGATCCAGTACACGCAAATGGGACAAGGCACCTGTACTCATGATTTTTCCCCGCTCAGCAAAACGCGGCAATGCCGGTCTGGGCACGTCCCAGAATCAGTGAGTGCACATCGTGCGTACCTTCGTAGGTGTTGACCACCTCCAGGTTCACCAGGTGGCGAATCACACCAAACTCGTCGCTGATGCCATTGCCGCCCAGCATGTCGCGCGCCAAACGGGCAATTTCCAGCGCCTTGCCACAGGAGTTGCGTTTGAACAGGCTGGTCAGCTCTGCTGACGCCGTCCCTTCGTCCTTCATGCGGCCAAAACGCAAAACCGCCTGCAGGCCCAGCGTGATTTCGGTTTGCATGTCCACCAGCTTTTTTTGCACCAGTTGGTTGGAGGCAAGTGGTCGGGCAAACTGCTGGCGATCCAGCACATACTGCCGGGCACGCATCCAGCAGTCCTCAGCCGCGCCCAATGCGCCCCAGGCAATGCCGTAGCGCGCACTGTCCAGGCAGGTGAACGGCCCCTTGAGCCCTCTTGCATTCGGCAACATGTTCTCAAAGGGCACAAAAACCTGTTCCATCTGGATACTGCCGGTGATGCAGGCGCGCATACCAACTTTTCCCTGAATGGCAGGCACAGACAAACCCTTGTCGCCCTTCTCGAGAATAAAACCCCGAATTTCGTCCTTGCCCGTTTCGGCATCGGCCAGCTTGGCCCACACCAGCAACACATCGGCAATAGGGCTGTGGCTGATCCACATTTTGCTGCCCGAAAGCAGATAACCCCCATCACCTAGCACAGCCCGTGTAGACAGGCTGGCCGGGTCAGAGCCGCTGTTCGGCTCGGTCAAACCGAAGCAGCCAATCCACTCACCAGAAGCGAGTTTGGGCAGGTATTTCTGCCGCTGCGCCTCACTGCCAAAAGCGTGAATTGGCAGCATCACCAGACTGTGCTGCACACTCATCATGGTGCGATAGCCTGAGTCCACTCGTTCCAGCTCACGCGCCACCAGACCGTAACAAACGTTGTTCAGACCCGCGCCAAACGGGGCTGGAATGGCGGCAGCCAGCAGGCCCAGCTCACCCATTTCACGAAACAGTTCAGTGTCCATTTGCTCATGGCGAAAGGCCTGCAGGATGCGGGGGCGCAACTTGCCCTGGGCATAAGCGTGGGTCGCATCACGCACAGCCCGTTCGTCGGGGCTGAGTTGCTGCTCCAGTAACAGCGGGTCATTCCAGATAAAGGCGGCTAAAGGCATGTCTCGGCTTTCCTTGCAGTTATTGCACTTGAAAAGTGCTGACAACTGAAATTTATCTGTATGAGACATGATTTTCAAACGTTATATTTGCACCATCTTGTGCAAAATTTGCAAGTCAAGACCACAACATAAATTTCGTCATGCGCAGAAAAATCCCCAGCACCGCCGCCTTGAGCACCTTTGAAGCCGCCGCACGCCACATGAGCTTTACCGAAGCGGCTGACGAGCTGGCGCTGTCGCAAAGTGCGGTATGCCGGCAGATTGCGGGGCTGGAGGACTACCTGGGCATCAAGTTGTTTCGCCGCTCCAAACGCGGAGTGGTCTTGACCGATGCAGGCAGCGCCTACTACCGCCAGATTGCCAAAAGACTCGACGAGGTAGAGCGCGACACACTGGACCTGATGGCTCGGCAGGGACAGGGGGGCACGCTGGAGCTGGCCGTGGTACCCACCTTTGGCACACGCTGGCTGCTGCCGCGCCTGCCGGATTTCATCAGACACCACCCGGCCATCACGCTCAACCTGTCCAGCCGAACACGCCCTTTTGTATTTGACGACACCAGTCTGGATGCAGCCATCTACGCTGGCGACGGCAACTGGCCCGGCGCAGTCGCCACACACCTGATGGCCGAAAGCCTGATACCGGTGTGCAGCCCGGCGCTGATTGCACCCCGTACCCGGCTGACACCGCAGGAACTCGCCCAATTGCCCCTGATACAACAAAGCACCCGACCCTATGCCTGGCGGCACTGGTTCGAGTCTGTAGCTTATGTGCCCGGCAACGAACTGGTCGGGCCGCGTTATGAGCTGTTTTTCATGTCGCTGCAAGCGGCGAGCGTCGGGCTGGGCGTCGCCCTCGTGCCTGAATACGATCTGGCCGATGACCTGGCCACGGGGCGGCTGATCATTCCCGTGCCACACGCCGCACCCAGTGACCGGGCCTACTATCTGGTCAGTCCCGAACACAAGAATGAAAATCCGGTGCTGGGGACTTTCAGAACATGGCTGTTGGGCCAGTCTCGCCCAGCGTCCTGAACTGGCTGGCCGGAAAACTCAACAGCCGCCAGAGTCACACTTCATTCGTCCAGATCGCAAAAAGTCTGTATGGCCGGGATGAATTGGTATCCCGCAAGTTCAAAATACTCCTGACTTACTCATATCCACCACGCAAGCGCAATAGGCACATGTCATTCAGAAAACGTACTTACTAACCCGTAAGTCACAGCCATTCTTGCGCCCTCTCCCAGAGGAAAAGCGAGTAAAACCAACTCAGATACCTTTGCAGTTACCAGAAAGCCAGGATTTGAACGGCCTGCACTGCCGCGCCACCGCATTTGCAGCGGCAGCGCTTCGCCGCCTACCAGTTGACCAGCGTGCCGTCGTGCTGCAAGCGGTTGACCGGCAGATAGGCGCGCTGGTACGGGTATTTCGCCGCCAGCTCTTCGTTGATCTCGACGCCGTGGCCTGGCGTTTCGCCGCAGTACATGAAGCCGTCATTGAAGCTGTAGCTGTGCGGGAACACCTCGTCGGTCAGTTCGGTATGGCGCATGTATTCCTGGATGCCGAAGTTGGGCACCCAGGTGTCGAAATGCAGCGCCGTGCCCATACAGACAGGTGACAGGTCGGTCGCGCCGTGGCAGCCGGTACGTACCTGGTACAGAGAGGCGAAGTCGGCAATGCGGCGCAGATGCGTGAGACCGCCAGCATGCACGATGGTCGCGCGGATGTAGTCGATCAGCTGGTTCTGGATCAGGTCCTTGCAGTCCCAGATGGTGTTGAAGATTTCGCCCACAGCCAGCGGCGTGGTGGTGTGCTGGCGTATCAGGCGAAAGGCTTCCTGGTTTTCGGCTGGCGTCGCGTCCTCCATCCAGAACAGGTGAAACGGCTCCAGCGACTTGCCAAGACGGCCGGCCTCGATAGGCGTGAGCCGGTGGTGCACATCGTGCAGCAGGTGGATGTCCGGGCCGACCGCGTTGCGCACCGCTTCAAACAGTTTCGGCGCGTGCAACAGATACTTTTCGCTGCTCCAGTCGTGTTCGCCGGGCAGCTTGCTGTCGGCCGGTTCGTAGAACATATTGCCCTTGCCGACGCCATAGACCTTCTCCAGACCGGGCACACCGCTTTGTGCGCGTATGGCCTTGTAGCCCATTTCCTTGTAGCGCAGCACTTCATCGACGGTGTGTTCGATGTCGCTGCCGTTGGCATGGCCGTAGACCATCACGCCAGAGCGGCTGCGGCCGCCCAATAGCTGGTACAGCGGCAGATTCGCGGCCTTGGCCTTGATGTCCCACAGCGCGGTGTCGACGGCGGCAATCGCGCTCATCGTCACCGGGCCGCGGCGCCAGTACGCGCCCCTGTACAGGTATTGCCAGATGTCCTCGATCTGGTGCGCATCGCGGCCGATCAGGCAGGGGATGACATGGTCGTTCAGATAGCTGACAACCGACAGTTCACGGCCATTCAGGGTGGCGTCGCCGATGCCGACAAGGCCCTCGTCGGTTTCGATTTTCAGGGTGACGAAGTTGCGGCCGGGGCTGCAGACAATCACACGCGCGTTGGTAATTTTCATGACGTATTGGGTTGGGGAAACTTGGGGAGCAAAAAAACGGGTGGCGTTCAGCCGTTCCAGCCGAGGTGGCCGAGAAAGTCGCGTGTACGCGCGACTGTCGGGTTTTCAAATATCTGTGCAGGTGGCCCCTCTTCCATGATGGCACCGTTCTCGAACACCACGACCCAGTTGGCTACACGCTGGGCAAAACTCATCTCGTGGGTGACGACAATCATGGTCATGCCTTCCTGAGCCAGTTTTTTCATGACGTTGAGCACTTCGCCGACGGTCTCCGGGTCAAGCGCCGAGGTTGGTTCGTCGAACAGCATGACTTCGGGCTCCATCGCCAGCGCACGCGCAATCGCCACACGCTGCTGCTGGCCGCCAGACAGGTTGGCTGGAAAGTTGTCGGCCTTGGACGAAAGTCCGACCTTGTCGAGCAGCAGCCGGGCACGGGCACGGGCGTCGGCCTCGCTCATGCCAAGTACTGTGACCGGGCCCATTGCAACGTTGTCGAGTGCACTTTTGTGCGGAAACAGCTCGAAGCTCTGAAATACCATGCCCATGCGCTGGCGCACCTTGCGTACCTCGGTCTCGCGCGTCGGCAGCGGCACGCCATCGAGCAGCACGCGGCCACCGTTGAGCGTCTCCAGCGCGTTGGTGCACCGCAGCAGGGTCGATTTACCCGAGCCCGACGGGCCGATCAGGCACATCACTTCACCCTTGTTGACCTGTAGTGAAACGCCGTTCAGCGCGACAAAGTCGCCGTAGGTCTTGCGCACGTTTTCGTAGACCAGCACTGGTGGCTGGTCTGCGCCCTTGCGCGGCGCTGCCTGGATGCTTGCATTCATTCCTTGACTCCGTATTTTTTGTGGATCCAGTCCACGAGTTTTGCCTGCGGGTAACCCATCAGCCAGTAGATCGCGGCCATCGCGGTCAGCATTTCGAGCACGCGGAAGGTCTGCGCACGGATCTGCATCGAGGTGTAGGCGAGTTCGCTGACGGCGATTACCGAGACCAGCGAGGTGTCCTTGAACAGCGAGATCCAGGTGCTGGCCAGCACCGGCAGAATGCGCCGGCCGGCCTGCGGTATCACCACCTTGAACATCGCCTGGCGGCGCGACATGCCCATCGCCAGTGCGGCCTCCATCTGGCCCTTGCGAATGGAGTTGATGCCGGCGCGGAAGGTCTCGGCGTTGTAGGCCGAGATGTTGAGCACCAGCGCCACCAGCGCGGTCGTGAGCGCCGAGAACTGCACGTCGAAGGCGATGGGCATCACGTAGAAGGCCCAGTAGATCACCAGGATCAGCGGCAGGTTACGGAAAAACTCCACAAACGCCAAAGAGGCAGAACTCAAAAAGCGGTTGGAGGACAGGCGCATCAGCGCCAGCAGAATACCGCCGGGTACAGCCAGCAGCATGGTCAGCACCGTCAGACCAATGGTCATGAGTGCGCCATCGAGCAGCGCACCGCGGTGGTTCCAGATGACATTCCAGTCGAAATTCATGAGCGCCCCAGATGTGCGAGTTTTTGGTACATGCGGTCAACCAGGCGGGTAACCGGGAACAACACCAGGAAATACAGCACCATGACTGTCGTGAACACCTCAACCGGCCGGTAACTCTGGCCTGCCACGGTTTCAGCCCGATGCATCAGTTCGGGCACGGCGATCACGGTGGCAATCGCGGTGTCCTTGATCGCCATGGTCAGCACCGAACCAAAAGCCGGCAACATGCGTATCGTTGCCTGCGGCAGGATGATCTTGCGCAGGATCTGCGCACGCGACATGCCAAGCGCCAGGCCAGCGCGGGTCTGGCCGGGGCGGATCGACTCGATGCCGGCGCGAATGATCTCCGAGGCGTAAGCTGCGATATGCAGGGTCAGCCCGACCAGCGCGGCCCAGAACGGAGGAAAGGTCACGCCGGCAAGCAGCGGGAACGCAAAGTAGATCCACACCAGCACCACCAGAATAGGTATGGCGCGCATGGTATCGACATAAAAGACCAGCACGGCGCTGAGCCAGCGCGGGCCGTACAGGCGCAGCAGCGCAATCACCAGGCCGACCAGAATGCTGGTGCAGGCGCTGATGGCGCTGAGCAAAACCGTCACGCCGAGCCCGCTGGCGAAAAAGCGCCAGTTGTCGACGATAGGTGAAAAGTCAACGTCCATGAATGTTGTCCCTCAGGGTTGAAGAAAATGCAGCGGCCTGACGGCCCCGCTTTTGAGGCGGGGCTGCTTGAGCCGGCCGGTTTTGGGGACGTTTATTTAAGGTTTTGTGTCATGCGGACTTCTTCGGCGGCAAGCGCCGGACGCATGCGTTTTTCGACTTCACGCAGCCAGTCGAGATAGACCTGCTCGTTCTTGTTCACACCCATGCCGGTCTTGATCTCGAATATCTTGCTGTCCTGGCAGTTGTTTTCCTTTGGGAACACGGCCAGCCCCTTCACCTTCTTGTTGATGTTGGGCCAGAGCATGCGGTTCAACGGAGCAACGTCGGAGCGGCCAGCCAGCACTTCCTCAATCGGTGCGACCGAACCCGAGTTCGACACGCCGCGCAGCTTGGCTTTGGAGAACTGCTCACGCACCAGCGGCTCTTCACCGGCACCCGAAAAATAGGCCATGGTGATCTCGGGCTTGTTGAAGTCCTCGATGGTCGTGGCGCTGGTGAATTTCGGGTTGTCGGCGCGGCCGAACATGCAGACGCCGGTGCTTGAAAAGGTCACAAAGTCGATGATCTTGGCCCGTTCGGCGTTCTGGTTCAGCGGGCCGATCATGATGTCCATCTGGTTGGCAATCAGCGCTGGCACCTTGGTTTCATGGCTCACGGGAACCGGCTCCATCTTCACGCCAATCAACTTGGCAAACTCCTTGCCGAGCAGCCACGACGGGCCGGACCAGGCTTCGCCTTCGCCGCTGGTGTTCTGCGCCAGCCAGGGCGGGTTATTGACAACACCGACACGCAGCACGCCGGCCTTGCGGATCGCGTCGATGCGCGGGCTGGCACCGGGCGCGGGCGGTGTCTGGGCGAAGGCCGCGCTGGTGGATGCTGCGATGGCGAGCGCGACGATGGCCTGGCGGCCGAGGGGAAAATGCTTCAAAACGTTCATGATGTCTCCTGGATGTTGCTGAGGTGCTGAGTGCTTACTTCATGCTCTCGACGATTTTTTTCTCTTCACTGGCGAGTTTGGGTGCCAGCACTTTTTCGACCTGGCGCAGCCAGTCGAGGTAAACCTGCTGGTTCTTGTCAACCGCGAGGCCGACCGGCGAGGCTTTTTCGGTGCTGCCCTGGCAGTTGTTCTCGGCCGGAAACACCGTCAGGCCCTTGACCTTCTGGTTCAGGCCAACCCATGGCACGCGATTGATTGGTGCCGCGTCGGCACGGCGCGCCATGATTTCCTCGACCGGCGCGGTCGCGCCCGAGCTGGCAACAGCGCGCAGTTTGGCTTTCGGGAAACGTTCCTTGACCCAGTTCTCCTCGGCACCGCCGGTGAAATAGGCAATCGTGATGTCAGGGCTGTTGAGGTCATCGACCGACTTGACCTTGGCCAGCTTGTCGTTGCCGTTGCGGCCAAACATGCAGACGCTGGTCGTCGAATAGATCACAAAGTCGACAACACGCAGGCGCTCGGGCGTCTCGCCAAGCGGGCTCACCGTCATGTCAACCTGGTTCGCGGCCAGCACCGGTACCTTGGTTTCGTGCGAGACCGCAACCGGCGTGAGTTTGACGTTAAGCAGGCGCGCATATTCAGTTGCAAGCGTCCAGACCGGACCGCTCCAGGCCGGGCCGCTGCCGGTGGTGTTTTCGATCAGCCAGGGCGCGTTCTGCAGCACACCAACTCGCAG
>JAZKIK010000815.1:31119-33175 GCA_040384925.1 Pseudomonadota bacterium
CGCTCAAGATGCGCGCGCATCGCCGCACGCGCTGCGACTGGATCACGTGCCAGCAGCGCCTTGAAGATGCGCTGGTGGTCGGCATGCGAGGCCAGGCGCAATTCAGGCGTGTGAAAGTGGTGTTCAATCTTGGTCCAGACCGGCCCCTTGGACTGCGCCCACATTGCAGTCACCATCTGCAGCAGCACGCTGTTGCCAGTCGATTCGGCGATGCGCAGATGAAACAGCTGATCGGCGGCCTCATTGGCCTCCTTGTTGTCGATATGCTCACGCATGTCAGACAGCGCCGTGAAGATGCGGTCGAGGTCACCGTCCTTGCGCGTCTCGGCTGCAACTGAGGCAATCTCCGACTCGATCAGGCAGCGCGCACGCAGCAATTCAAACGGCCCGGGGCCGGTTTCGGGCATGAAGGCTGCGCTTGCGGAGTTGCCGCGCACCTGGGTCACATAGATGCCAGAGCCACCGCGCACTTCCACGACGTTCTGCAGTTCAAGCGCAATCATCGCCTCGCGTACCGAAGTGCGGCTCACGTCAAAACGCTCGGCCAGGGCACGTTCGGACGGCAGGCGTTCACCCAGCTTGAACTCGCCATGCGCGATCAGCGCCAGCATCTGGGCCGCGAGCCGCTGGTAGGAACGGTCACCGCCACGTGGGGCGGGCGCGTCGTCGCCGGGCTGGATGAGTTGAAGTGCCATCGGAGGGTCCTTTAAATTGGTTGGACCAAATTTAAATTGGTTTACCAAATTTACCCATAGTGGTTTACCACTATATCGAAACTGGTTAGTCCAGTTTTTAATCGGCCTCTTTGTTTATGGACTACGGTTTCTCCATGCACACACTGTCTCAATCCTCACTTGATGAGTTGTCCCGGTCCGCTGTTCCCCTGACTGCACAAGCCTGCGATGCCAGTCTGACCTGGCCGGTCTACACACGTGTCGGCCTCGCGCCAGGCGTCGTGCATCTGGGCCTTGGTGCGTTTCACCGCGCACACCAGGCCATCGTTTTCGACACATTGCTGGGCTGCGGTGACGCGCGATGGGCTGTACTCGGCGTTGCGATGCGTAGCACGACGCTGGCCGACAGCCTGGCCGCGCAGGACGGCCTGTATACCGTGCAAATCGCCAACGCCGCCGGACGGCGCTGGCGCATCACCGGGGCAATCACACAAACCTGCGTCGCCGCACGTGAAGCACAACGTGTGGTCGAGGCGATTGCCGCGCCAGCCACACGCTGGATCACCTTGACGGTCACTGAAAAAGCCTATGGCCCCGAACTCGCCGCCTTGCTGGTACAGGGTCTGGCGGCACGCCGCGCGGCTGGCCTGGCCGGACTCACGGTTGCCTCCTGCGACAACCTCACCGGCAATGGCGACAAGCTCAAGCGCCTGTGTCTGGACACCGCTGCGACAAGCGACGCGACTCTCGCGGACTGGATAACACAGAGCTGCGCGTTCCCGAACAGCATGGTCGACCGCATCGTGCCGGCCGCCACACCGCAGCACCGTGCCGACGCAGCCCAGGCCAGCGGCCTGGACGACGCCTGCGCACTCGGCACCGAGGGTTTCTGGGAATGGGTCATCGAGGACAACTTCGCCGAAGCCGGTGACGCAGTCGCGCTGGCCTCGGCCGGTGTCACGGTGGTGGCCGATGTGCTGCCCTTCGAGCAGGCCAAACTCTGCATGCTCAATGGCAGCCATACCGCCATCGCCGTAATTGGCGCAGTCACAAGCGTGCCGACCGTAGCCGACTGCGTTGGCAAACCTGCGATTCGCGCTTTTGTGCACCGCCTCATGACCGAGGTGACGATGCCGCAGTTGCGCCGCCCTGGCTTGCCGGCTTACCGTGACGCGCTGCTCGAACGTTTTGCCAATCCCGACCTGCGCCACAAGGTGCACCAGATCGCCTCCGACAGTTCACTGAAAATCCCGCTGCGCTGGGTTGGCACGATAGAGTTGCGACTTGCCGCTGGTGAAACCGTCGAGCCGCTGGCATTTGCAAGCGCGGTCTGGATGCGTTACCTGCTCGGAGAGGACGAACAGGGCCAGCCCTACACGATG
>JAZKIK010000816.1:0-9481 GCA_040384925.1 Pseudomonadota bacterium
GGGTTTTATCAGAGTGAATGGCAGAACTGGTACCGCGCAGAAGTTGACGCGGCCCTCAAAAAGGCAGACTCGCCAAAACCTGAATGGATTTCAAACGATGCGGCCAAAGCCCAATGGGCCAAACGTCGGGAAGAACTCCTCATAACCATAAAAAACAGCACCTGATGCACAGCCTGCATTGGCTCAAACAGGCCTTGAATGACCGTGACGCCATCGTTTCGATGGCGGCCATTGACTTCGGTGACACGGTTGAAAAAGGCGTGGATCTGACTTCAAAAAACAGAGACGCTTTTCCGGCAAGGGGAAATGCCAGGCGGCCTCACCCCCGCAGCCCAATGTAAAGCCGCCCAGCGCAGTAACAACAACCGAACAAGCCCACCAACCAGTTTCACCCCAACTAAGGGCATCAAATCCAGCTTTTGCGCAGTCATGGCGGGCACAGGCAGCTATTCGTTCAATAGTGTTTAAAGAGCTTCAAAGCCCACCAGCGGCGCTTTGGCCTACAGCTGCTTGGGGTATGTCCCACAGCCAGACGGCGCATACGTTTGCAAAATGGGTTCTACAACAAATTTTCAAAAAAACAGGCAGAGCTCATCCAGACAGACGAACAAGGAATACATCATGACGAAAAGCAGCCTTCTTGGCGGCACCCATGCGCAGGTTCAGTCGCGTGGCAAGGACACGGACGCTTTGGGCCCCAGCGACAACTCTGACAGTGGCAGCGATGCGCAGGGCGCTTATGGCGATGGTGAAATGCACAGCGACAGCGACGCCGTGGGCACGGGCGAGCGTGCCAGTGTGGGTAACGGCATGGAAAGGGCAGATGCCGACATCCTGCCTGATCACATCGAAGAAGGCCGGGGTTTCATGCTGGTGGATGATGTGGACGACATTGACAGCTCTGACCGGCTTGACGTGGCCGACATTGATGAGCTGGCCAGTGACGACGATGACGAGGATGAAGAGTCTGACGAAACGACTGCAGACTATCCACGCTGAAGCTGGATTCGAGAATCCATCACAAACCGGCTGCAATCGGATCAGTTTGATGAATCAGTGGTCAAGTTGATCGATTTGTTTGTATAAAGGAAATGCCGTCATGCCCGCGAAGGCGGGTACCCAGTCGGGCCTGCGCTACTCTGGTGGATGTCAAAACCGGATTCCCGCATTCGCGAGAATGAGGGCAGTAAAACGCCAGGGTAATATTTTGGCCGCCTTACAGCGTGGCCATATCCACCACAAACCTGTATTTCACATCGCTTTTCAGCATGCGTTCGTAGGCCGTGTTGATCTCGTCCATGCGTATGGTTTCGATGTCGGAGAGGATTTTGTGCTCGGCACAGAAGTCCGGCATGTTCTGGGGCTCCCTGACGCCGCCAATCGCCGAGTCGGCCAGGCGGCGTTTCATGAGCAGGCCGAAGACATTGAGCGCCAGTCACCCAAGTGATGTTGATTTCGGGTTTTGCGGCTGTTTTGGGTCTTTTTTATCCATTGCATGTTGCTGCCCTTACCATCAGGCCTTGTTTCGTATCCAGCACCCTTTTACCGCCGATTCAAAACCCATGAAACTATCCAGCATCGCCCAGTCCACCAGCCTTGAAAACAGGGTTTTTCTGATTTTGCTGCTGGCCGTGACGCTGGCTTTTTTGTGGGTGTTGTGGCCGTTTTATGGGGCAGTGTTCTGGGGTGCCATCTTTGCGATGATGTTCAACCCCCTGTTCCTGCGTCTGCTCAAACGTTTTCCGGGCAAGCGAACCGGTGCCGCCATGGCAACGGTCGCGATTATTTTGCTGCTGGTGATTTTGCCGCTGGCCCTGATCGTCGCCTCTTTGGTGCAGGAGGCGGCGGCCCTGTACCAGCGCATGCAGTCTGGCGACTTTAACGTCGGGACTTATTTTCAGCAGGTGTATGCCGCCTTGCCGGCCTGGGTGCTGGGTCTGATGGAGCGTTTTGGCCTGGGCAGCACCGGCCTGATTCTGGAGCGCCTGTCGGCCAGCCTGTCAAAAGGCAGCCAGTTTCTGGCAACACAGGCCTTGAGCATCGGGCAAAACGCGTTTGACTTTGTGGTCAGCTTTTTTGTCATGCTGTATCTGATGTTTTTTCTGCTGCGCGACGGTTCGGCGCTCGCCCGGCGTATTGAAAAAGCCGTGCCGCTTGAAAGCGGCATACGCCACGACCTGGCCGGCAAGTTTGTCACCGTGATCCGCGCCACCGTCAAGGGCAACGTTGCCGTTGCCGCGCTGCAGGGCGCGCTGGGCGGTGTGACTTTCTGGATGCTGGGCATACACGCACCGGTCTTGTGGGGCACGCTGATGGCGTTTTTGTCACTGTTGCCGGCAGTCGGTGCAGCGCTGGTCTGGGGGCCAGTGGCGATTTATTTCCTGGTCACAGGCGCCATCTGGAAAGGCCTGGTCCTGACAGCCGTTGGTGTGCTGGTGATTGGCCTGGTGGACAACGTGCTGCGCCCGGTACTGGTCGGCAAGGACACCAAAATGCCCGACTACGTGGTGCTGGTCTCCACGCTGGGCGGCATGGCGCTGTTTGGCCTGAATGGTTTTGTGATTGGCCCGGTGGTTGCCGCCATGTTCATGGCCGCCTGGGACCTGTTTTTGACGGCACGGCAGACAGAGTTGCCCAAAGCCGAGTTGCCCAAAGAGCCAGCGCCGCCTGTCGAACCGCCCGACAACCTACCAGCCTGAGCTGGTTTCAGATTGTCGGCATGGTGATGATTTTGCTTGCCGCCGCATTTTGTTGCGGTGCCGCCTGCGCCTCCACCAGCACAGCCGAAGCCGCCAGCGCCATCAACACAAAAGCCAGATAAAACCAGTAGGCCAGTTGCGCAGAATGCGCATGGTCATCAGGATGCTCAATCGATGTATGGTCGGCAGTCATGCTGTGTTCCCCTGTTTGGTGTGCGTTTCCTCACGCTTTTGCTGGTACACAGTCATTGCACGCCAGGCCCAAGCCCAAAGCCAGCGAATTTGCAGGATTTTGCAGTGTTTACGAAGCGGATACATGTTCGGCAACTGCCGGTCGAATGTCGCTGCGCCAGACGCGCTACAGGGCTGCCAGTTCCTGAACCATGCTTTCAAACAACGGACGGTGCGCCGGGCTTTTCAGGCAGTAGGTAGGTCGGGTTAGCGCAGCGTAACCCGACGTCCGCCTTGTGTTGTACCGCGTGCTTGTCTGCTTACGCCCTGCGGGCTAAGCAGACCTACATGGTCGCCAGCTGTTGAATGATGCTTTCAAACAACGGGCGCTGTGCCGGGCTTAGCAGGCAGCTGTCGCGCAGCGTGGTCAGGGCTTGCGGTGCGGGGCTGTCGCAATGAGCAAGCAGTTCTTCCAGCAAGCAGCCAAAAGCCCGTACCTCCAGCCGCTGCAAGGCTTTTGAAATTGCAGGGTCATCGGGCAAAAACGAAGCTGCACCCATGTCGCCCAGCAGGCACTGGCCATCTGCGTCGCATTGCAGGTTGTGGGCATACAGGTCGCCGTGCATCAGTCCGCGCGCGTGCAGATGCGCGGCCACTGAGGCAACACCGTGTGTGATGCGGATGATTTTTTCGATTGAAAAACAACTGTTTGCCGCGTACACATCACGTGTGCAGCTTTGCAGGCTGGGCGGCTCGGCCAGGGTTGTGAAGTGCGGGGGAATCAGCTCCATTACCAGGCCGGCCGTACCTTCGGGGTGGCCGGCAAGTGCTGCGGTGACCGGTATCAGGTGCGGGTGCTGGCCCGCAGCCAGGCAGGCGGCCAGTTCGCTGTGAGGCCAGCCGTCGCTGGTGACTGCACCCTTGAACAGCTTGATGGCTACGGTTTCAGATTGGCCGCTTTCTGTTTGAAGCGTCGCCTGGTGGATAAGGCCAGATGCGCCTTCACCCAAAATGTTCTGCAAGCTGAGGTTTTGCCACTGAACTGTACCCGACGCTGACGGCCCAGCCCGCACATCGCTGAACGGGTTGCCCGCATAGGCCAGCCAGCTCAGCCGCGGCATCCCGGTCAGCCAGCCGGGCAGGGCGGTCAGCTGGTTGGCCGATATACGCAGCAACTCCAGTTGCTGGCAGTTGGCCAGTTCACCTGGCAATTGCTGCAACTGGTTGCCAGCAAGCATCAGCTTTTGCAAGTCGCTGCATCTGCCAATATCGGGTGGCAATGTCAACAACTGGTTGTCGGTCAATATCAGCCAGCGCAGCCGGGGCGGTAGCGCGGCCGCAGGAACATGGCTGATGCGGTTGGACTTGAAGCCCACCATCTGCAACTGCGGGCATTGGCCCAGCACGGCCGGCAGCTCGGTAAAGCGGTTGTTGGAGCAAAAAATGACTCGAAGGCGATGCAGCCGGGGCAAGTCCTCAGGCAGGCTGTCAAGTTGGTTGCCAGAAAGATTCAGCACTTCAAGGCTGTCAGCCAGCTCAAAAATCTCGCGCGGAAAGTCGGTCAGACCGCAGCTCAGGTCAAGGCGCTGAATGCCTTTGAGCTGGCCTGTGCGGAGTTGGGTCAAGGTGTCGTGGGTGTAAGCTGTCATACGGCGATTGTCGAGGCGCTCTGGGCTGGGGCAGTTTTTGTTGCTGAACATGCGGGCCAGCTTAATTTTTACCTCGCCGCTGTGGATGCACAGATCAAGCGCGGCCTGTTTTACAAGATGGGAGACCTGACTCTTTGCTTCTTGCTCCAAGCCGCACATATTGTGTACAAATACACCATCTCTACCAACAAAGTAGGTGTGGTTATCTTCAACCTCCAGGTTGTATACAGTCCGTTGCATCTGTACGAATCCCTGAGACCGATAAACTACCGAATTCGGATCATATTCTTCGTAATTGATCGCATCGTCCACGTTCAGGTAGGCATTTTCGTAGGACCACCCGTCCAGTGTCACCGTTTCTGGTCCATTTTCATTGAAGTACACTGCGGTGCCATAGTATCCCTCGCGCCATAAATTGTCGTATACAAATACCAGACCCGTGTCCTGTTGATCCGTACGCAATAAAGGTGCCGCATACTCCAACAATGCCAAGCGGCCGTCAAATAAGCGGATTCGAACCTCAATGTTCGGTCTTCTACCGTGTTTTACTACTGCCACATGTACCTGATCCCATAGATCACGCACGCTCATCCATTGAGGAACGTTGGACAAGACCGCATCTTCCCAAGGATCAATTAGGCTTTCAATCCAGAACGGATGTTCGCCAGTCACAACAACATGTTCCGAGTCATTCCGATTTGTTGCCGAATTGAATATGGACCACCAGACAATAAAAACCTCCTTGTCCTCATACTCATAAGTCCGGGAAACCCGTTTGTAGCTCAGCTCACCTGTTCCGCTCTCGGGCTTGGAAAGCACATAGTCACCTATTCTGATTTGCTCAATGGGCCGCAAGCCTTCCTTGGTATGCACCAGGGTTCCCGCAACGAAGCAGCCCAGCTTGGTGGTTTGCGCCTTTGCGAATTCAATGATCTTTGTATTCAACTGCTCGCCAGCGTAATCCTTACCGAGTAAGGGTCGAACCAATGGGGTCAGGTCTCCCATTTCCAAAATTTGATCTGTACATCTCATATTGATCCTCCATTTCCATACTCCTTGATCACCCGGCTCACTGTAGAACTTGACAGGTCAAACACCAACGCTATTGCAGTTTGACTGTGCCCGCCCTGGTAAAGGGCGTCGGCTATATTCTGGTTTCGCTCTGCCTTGCTCTTGTACTTTATCTCCACGCAAGGCCTGATATTGCTGTCCAGGGCCGGTGCGCTTGACTGGATTTTGCTGATATTGGCTTTGCGCGGCGCGTTTTGTGTATTGGAGTTTTGAGCGTCAAGCCCGACAAGTTTTTGCATGCGGGTTATGAAGTCGTCGCCGCCGAGGTAGATTTGTTGCTTGAGGTGGCTGGCCCATACTTAAAACCTTTGCCTTGGGATACAAATTCTGCGTATTTTGTAGCTGCCTCTGAGGCACTTTTGCCGGGATCTACCTGCTCATGGACCGATTGCGAATCGAGCCAGTCTGGCTTGTCGGCCAGACCGACCAAGGCCCGGTTAAGACCCGGTAGCTGCTCCAGCGGTAAGCGTCGGGACGCTCGACCATGTTGGCGTGGACTGGGTTGAGGTCAACATAAGGGCACACCTCAAGCAGGTAGTTGTCGCTACAGAAAAAAAGCACCGCCCGATCAATGTCGTCTTTGGCTATGGGCTCGCGCCTGTCGCCACGCGAGGTAATGTGATACACGGCTGCGGAATATTCGATGCGCAAGGGTCTGACCATGCGCAAAGACTAGCCAAGCGCGGCCTGTTTTGCAAGATGGGAGACCTGTCACTTTTCTTCCTTTGCTTTGCAGCCCGGCGCACAGTTTGCTGGCAATAAATCTGAAAGTTATACAATAATGTAACTTTCCAAGGACTCATCATGCCTGCAGCAACACTTCGTACCGTTGGCGGCTCCGTCGTCATGGCGATACCGAAAAGTCTTCTTGAAATGGCTCATCTGCAAGCCGGTTCGAAGGTGGATATTGACTTTCAGAAGGGCCGCCTGATTGTTGTTCCACAAAAAAAGAAGCAATACAAACGTGCTGATTTGCTGGCCCAATGCAAGCCCGAGATGCCTGTGACAGCAGAAGAGCGCGATTGGCTGGACGCACCGGCGGTGGGTCTGGAAGACGGTGCAGACGATTCCAGCGTAGCCAAAGTCCGTTGATGAAAATCGCTTCACGCGGCGAAGTCTGGTTTGCCAATCTCAATCCGGCAGCTGGACGTGAGCAGCAGGGCGCGCGTCCTGTTCTTGTGGTGTCTGAGAAGGAGTTCAACCGCCTGGGCTTGTGTGTGGTCTGTCCCATTACACAGGGTGGTTTGCAGTCCCGTTATGCCGGTTTTGCGGTCACGCTGATGGGCACAGGATGCGAGACGCAGGGCGTGGTGATGTGCAACCAGCCCCGCACCATTGATCTGGTGGCGCGCTCGGGCCGGTTTGTTGAAGCTGTTGGAGAGGACTTGATGGAAGAGGTTCTGGCGCGCCTTCAGACTGTTTTTGCCAATGGTGACTGAGCTTCAGTTCTGCTGCATGCCGTAGTGTTGGGGTTGAGAAGCCATATCCGGCTTCCCGTGTAGTCGCTTTCCTACATACGCCACCCGGCGTATTCCCGCTTTGCCCTCCGGTGCCCAGAATCCACTCATCGCTGCTTCAAAGCCTGACAACAGGCCTCTCGCCCGAGAAGGCAGCGACACGCAAAACACCACTCATACCGGAGAAGCACACATGCAACGCACAAATTCCCGACGCTTTACCCTCAAGGCGCTTAGCGCCGCAGTCGCATTGGCAGGCCTTGGCTCTGTGTCGGCTTTTGCCGCTGACACCATCAAGGTCGGCATTTTGCACAGCCTTTCGGGCACCATGGCCATTTCTGAAACGGTGTTGAAGGACACGGTTCTGATGGCGATTGACGAGATCAATGCCAAGGGTGGCGTGATGGGCAAAAAGCTTGAGCCTGTGATTGTTGACCCGGCTTCCAACTGGCCCCTGTTTGCTGAAAAAACCAAACAATTGCTGGGCCAGGACAAGGTTTCGGTCATTTTTGGCTGCTGGACCTCGGTCTCCCGCAAATCGGTGTTGCCAGTGGTTGAAGAAATGAACGGCCTGCTGTTCTACCCCGTGCAGTACGAAGGTGAAGAGCTCTCCAAAAACGTGTTCTACACGGGTGCAGCACCTAACCAGCAGGCAATTCCTGCCGTTGATTACCTGATGAGCAAGGCTGGCGGCGGTGCCAAACGCTGGGTGCTGCTGGGTACCGATTATGTTTACCCACGTACCACCAACAAGATCCTGCGCGCCTACCTGAAGAGCAAGGGCGTTGCCGACAAGGACATCGACGAAAAATACACACCGTTTGGCCACTCTGACTATCAAACCATTGTTGCTGACGTCAAAAAGTTCTCTGAAGGCGGCAAAACCGCTGTGGTGTCCACCATCAACGGTGACTCCAACGTGCCTTTCTACAAGGAACTGGGCAATGCCGGCCTGAAAGCCAAGGATGTGCCAGTGGTCGCCTTCTCCGTGGGCGAAGAAGAACTGCGCGGTGTGGACACCAAACCTCTGGTCGGCCACCTGGCTGCCTGGAACTACTTCCAGTCCATCAAGAGCCCTGCCAACACCGAGTTCATCAAGAAGTGGTCTGCCTACGCCAAAGCCAAAAAGCTGCCTGGCTCTGACAAGCCTCTGACCAATGACCCGATGGAAGCCACCTACATCGGCATCAACATGTGGAAACAGGCTGTTGAAAAAGCCAAGTCCACCGATACCGACAAGGTCATCGCCGCCATGGCTGGCCAGACCTTCAATGCCCCGTCAGGCATCGTGTCGAAGATGGATGAGAAAAACCATCATTTGCACAAATCAGTGTTCATCGGTGAAATCAAGGCCGACGGCCAGTTCAATGTGGTGTGGAAGACGCCTGGCCCTGTGAAGGCCAAGCCATGGAGCCCATACATCGAAGGCAACGCCACAAAACCTGACGAGCCAGTCAAGAAGTAAGGATGTGGCGAGGAATAATTTCCCGGTTTGGCCCGAGGAGTCGGGATGCGATGTGAGGCGCAAGACGTGCCGCGTGGTGAACCACGCAAGCGGATTGCAACGAAGCAGCGCGCCCGAATCCGACAGGACAAACTGGGGAACTTATTTCTTGCCAAATCCTAAGCATAAAGCACACTAGCGCAACCCGATCAGGGCCTTGCAGTGCTCACCGTACTTGTGTACGGCTCCGCGCTGCAAAACCCGCCTCGGGCTGCTCGCTACGCTTTCTGCTCACTTCTTCTGCGCTCTTCGATTTCTGTTTGATGGCGCGGAAGTTGCAAGGAAATTGCAGTCTGGGCGCAACGCCTTGTTGCGCATCGCGCCCAACCTACAGGTTCTTTACATGCTTAGACATCTACTTCTTTCTGCCGCGTTTTTTCTAGCTACCGGTGCCCACGCCTTGACCGCTGACGAGGTAAAAGGCATGACATTGGGTGAAGTCGATACGCGTATCGAGGCGCTCAACAAGGCCGCTGTCACCGCTGATGAAAAGACCACGGCCTTTATCCAGGCCATGTCTGACGATGCTGTCAAGTTCAAGGGCGACAAGGTGTTTGTGGTCAGGGACGACAAGGCTTTTGACCCGGTCACAGGCGCTGAAACGCCGCTGCCCGCCGATGCCGAAGACGTCATCAACCCCAACCTGATGCGTGGTGAGCTGGACACGGCGCTGGCAGCGCTCAAGCTGTTCAACAAGGACGAAAAAGTCCGCCGCGACGCCATCAAGACCCTGGCTGGTGAAAACGACGAAGCCCGCTTGCCGCTGATTGAAAAAGCCTACGCCGTTGAAACCGTTCCGGCACTCAAAAGCCAGCTTGAACTGGTGCGCGCCGCCATTTTTCTGGGCAGCAGCGACAAGGCCAAACGGCTTGAAGCTGCCGCACAGCTGTCAGGCAGCAACAACCCGAACACCAAAACCGTCTTGCTGGA
>JAZKIK010000817.1:0-9377 GCA_040384925.1 Pseudomonadota bacterium
GCGGATCGACAGGGTCTCCATGCCCTTGAGCACAACCCAGGCATTAAATGGCGCCAAAGTCATGCCAGCGGTACGGACAATGGGGCCAAACACATCAACAATCAGCTTTGATGGCCCGCAAATCGCCCCCGCCATGACACGTCCCTGGCCATCAAGATATTTGGTGCCGGAGTGAATCACAAGGTCAGCCCCCAACTCGGTTGGACGCTGCAAAGCAGGTGAGCAAAAACAGTTATCAACCGCCAGCAAGGCACCAGCACCGTGCGCCAGGCTGGCCAGCGCGGAGATGTCGCACACCTCAGTCAGTTGGTTGGCGTTTCTGCAAACAGCAGCTTGGTGCTGGGGCGCAGTGCGGCTTTCCATTCGCTCACATCGGTTTGCGACACAAATGAGGTCTCTACGCCAAACTTGCCAAACTCACGGCCAATCAGTGCAATGGTGGAGCCAAACATCGAGCGCGAGCAGATGACATGGTCACCGGCCTTGAGCAGACCCATGCACATCATCAAAATCGCACCCATGCCGGTTGAAGCACCAATGGCAGCCTCCGTGCCCTCAAGCGCGGCAAGCCGACGCTCAAAACTGGTGACAGTGGGATTCGACGTACGCCCGTAGGTGTAGCCATCTTCAGTACCGGCAAAACGCCGCGCCGATGTTTCTGCATCAGGCTGCAAAAAGCCGCTGGTCAGATACAGGGCTTCAGAGTTCTCACCGTATTGGCTGGGCTCAAGTGCAACACGCACGGCCAGCGTGTCACGGTGCAGCTTGTCAGGAAGTTCTTTGGATACCACGTTCACGCCTCCTGCGGGTTTGGCAGCGCAAGGCGAGACACATCCACCTCGGTCTCTTCACTGCTGTCCACCCGCTGTTCGTTCATTTTTGCAATCGTTTCAGGTGTGATGTCGCCGGTAATGTAAACGCCGTCAAAACACGAGGCATCAAAACCGTCGATTTTGGTGCTCAGGGAGCCGATGGCGCGTTTCATGCCTTCTACGTCCTGATAGATCAGTGCGTCACAACCAATGGCGATGCGGATTTCTTCCACCGTGCGGTCATGCGCCACCAGTTCATTGGCGGTTGGCATGTCGATGCCGTAGACATTGGGGTAACGCACGGGCGGTGCGGCGCTGGCCAGATAGACCTTGCGGGCACCGGCATCACGCGCCATCTGCACGATTTCACGGCTGGTGGTGCCGCGAACAATCGAGTCATCAACCAGCAGCACGTTGCGGCCCTTGAACTCGCTGGCAATCACATTGAGCTTCTGGCGCACTGATTTTTTGCGGACGCCCTGCCCCGGCATGATGAAGGTACGGCCCACATAGCGGTTTTTGACAAAACCTTCGCGGTAGGGGATGCCCAGCAAATGCGCCAGTTGTGTGGCGCTGGGGCGGCTTGACTCTGGGATCGGGATGATGACGTCAATATCCTTGGGCGGCACGGTGGACACCACACGTTTGGCCAGGGTTTCACCAAGGTTCAGGCGCGCCTGGTAAACCGAAATGCCGTCCAGCACCGAATCAGGCCGCGCCAGGTACACAAACTCGAAAATGCAGGGGTTGAGCGTGGCTTTTTCTGCACATTGCTGGGCATGCACCACACCGTCCATATCAACAAACACCGCTTCGCCAGGTGCAATGTCGCGGTCAAACTGGTGTGAAGTGCCTTCAAGCGCGACGGACTCGCTGGCTACCATCACACTGGGGCCGCCCTCATTCTGGCCATGGCCAATACACAAGGGGCGTATGCCAAACGGGTCACGAAAAGCCAGCAAACCATGGCCCGCAATCAGCGCCACCACGGCGTACGAGCCCTTGACACGTTTATGCACCCCACAGACCGCAGCAAACACATCAGCCGGTGTCAGCGGCAGGCCGCGTGTGGTTTTTTCAAGTTCATGCGCCAGCACGTTGAGCAGCACTTCAGAGTCGCTCTCGGTGTTGATGTGGCGGTGATCGGTGTTGAAGAGCTCGGCTTTCAGCTCGGCTGCGTTGGTCAGGTTGCCGTTGTGCGACAACACCAGGCCAAACGGTGCGTTGACGTAAAAAGGCTGGGCTTCGTCTTCGCTGTAGGCATTGCCTGCAGTCGGGTAACGCACCTGGCCAAGGCCCACACTTCCGGGCAGCGCACGCATGTTGCGGGTACGAAACACGTCACGCACCATGCCTTTGGCCTTGTGCATGTAGAACTTGCGTCCCAGTTGGGTAACGATGCCCGCAGCATCCTGACCGCGATGCTGCAAAAGCAGCAGGCCGTCATAAATCAGCTGATTGACCGGGGCTTTACTGACAACGCCGACTATCCCGCACATGGTGTTCCGATCATGAGTTTTGACTTTTTCAAGTTGATTGAAGCTAATGAAAGCCAAGGAAAGTTAATTGAGATACTTTGCAAACTGTTCGGGCAGCAGGGGTTCAAGGTGTTTCAACGTCGCCTCCAGCGCCACGGCTCCCTGGGATTCGCGCCACCAGTCGCTGCTTTTGAGCGATGTCATGTCCATCACCACAGTTGCCGCCAGCAGCAGAACCACACCACGCAACAGGCCAAAAAGCGCGCCCATGGTGCGATCAACTGGCCGCAAACCGACTGCCTCGACCAGTTTTTTGACGATAAAAGCTACCAGACCGGCTGCAAACACAGCCGCAATAAACACCAGCACAAACGCCGCCGCATAACGCACAGACTCCGAAGCCGACTGAATTGGCAGCATGGCCGCGACCTGCGGTGCAAAAAACTGCGCCGCAAAAAACGCTGCCACCCAGGCCAGCAAGGACAAGACCTCATACACCAGTCCGCGCCATGCGCCCAGCAGCATGGAAAAAATCAGGACTCCCAGCAAAACCCAGTCAATAGCCGGCACGAATATCCAACAACAATATTTACAAGGTCAGGATGGCAGCAGGTAAATCAAGAGTCTTGATTTTGCTGGCGGCTTTTTCAGCCTCAGCCCTGGTCGCAAACGGGCCCACACGAACCCGGATACGCTTGCCATCAGCCGTTTCTGCCACCTGGGTATAGGTTTTGAGCCCGGCTTTTTCAAGTTTGACTCTGGCTTCACGGGCTTTGACCACATCGGCATAAGCACCTACCTGCACGATCAGGCGAAGGTCTGCTGCTGCAGCAACAGATTCCGTGGCGGCGGCTGCAGGTTTGACGGCAGCAACAGCAGCAGCACTGGTTTTGCCGTCCAGCAGCGCCTTGGCACGGTTGCCATCATCGCCAGATGCAGCGACTGCAGCTTTGGGCAAGGGTTTGAGCTCTGTCTTGACTTCAGGTTTGAGCTCGGGCCTGATTTCTGGCTTGGCCTCGGGTTTTACTTCAGCCCTGAGAACCGGTTTCACTTCTTTTTTGATAGCTGCAGATGCCGGTGGGATGGGCGCTATAACTTTTTTATCTGTAATAATTTCTTCTTTGGGTGCCAGACTGGCTGCTGCACTCACTTTTTCAGGCGCAGGTTTGGCAGCAAGACTTGCGGGTGCCGCAGGCGGGGTTACAGCAGCCGCAGGTGCAAGGGCGGCTGCTGGCGTAGCCAGAGGTTTGACACTGTTTTTGGCTGGGATTTCAATTGGAATGTCCACCGCAATCGGCCGCGGCTGGGTGTCAAACAGAATAGGGAAACCAACAATGCCCGCCAAAACCAGCACTGCCGAACCAATCAGGCGGTGTTTGGCGCGCCTGCGAATGACTTCCACGCTTTCGGTTTGAGCGCTTGGTGCTGCTGAGGCGGCGCCGGCCCGGCGGAAGTTAAAAAACGACATGGTGCTGACTGGATTCCGTTGGCTTGGGGGTTCGGCTGGGCAAGATCGCGGCGTTTGTCTGGACTTTTGCCCCACCTTGCTGCGACTGGCGCGCTAGGGGTTCAACGTGCCCGCCAGATGTTTGGCCGACAGGCGGGGTATACCCTTTTGCAAAATGCCGCCTACGGTGTAAAAAGAGCCGAACACCACGATTCTATCAGTGGGGTCTGCGGCGGCTACCGCGGCCTGCAGTGCCAGTTCAGGGCTTGTGTAAGCATTCGCAAGCACGTCGCTGCGGGTGTTACCCGCCTGCCACCTGGCCTGCAACTCGGTACCGCTGGCCGCCCGCGCGGTAGGCAGATCGGTGAAATACCATTTGTCTATCAGGGGGCCGACACGGGCCAGCATGGGTGCCAGGTCCTTGTCGGCCATGGCACCAAACACAGCGTGGGTACAGGGGTAAAAACCCATGGCATCGAGGTTTTCAGCCAGCGCAGCGACTGAATGCGGGTTGTGCGCCACGTCCAGCACCAGCGTCGGCTGGCCGGGAATGATCTGGAAACGCGCTGGCAGTTCAACCATGGACAAGCCGTTGCGCACCGCCTGCGCCGTCACGGGCAAACGCTCACGCAGGGCTGTCAATGCGGCCAGCACACCGGACGCATTGACCAGCTGATTCGCACCACGCAAAGCCGGATAAGCTAGCCCCGCATAACGCCGCCCCCTGCCTGCCCAGCCCCACTGCTGCTTGTCCCCTGAAAAATTGAAGTCCTTGCCAAAAAGCCACAGGTCGGCACCTATGGCGGCTGCGTGATCCACAATGCTTTGGGGCGGCACCGGGTCGCTGACCACCACTGGTTTGCCAGCGCGCATGATGCCCGCCTTTTCAAAACCGATGGCTTCACGGGTGTTGCCCAGTAATTCCATGTGATCCAGGTCAATGCTGGTGATGACAGCGCAGTCGGCGTCAAAAATATTGACGGCATCCAGCCGGCCACCCAGGCCAACTTCGAGAATCACCACATCAAGTTTTGAATCAGCCATCAACTGCAAAATGGCCAAGGTGGTGAACTCAAAATAACTCAGTGAAATTTCCAGCTCATTTTGGCCTCTGGCGCTTTCCACACGGGCAAAGCCCCCTATCAAATCAGAAGCATTGACGATGTCGCCACGAATCCGGCAGCGCTCTTCAAAATGCACAAGATGCGGTGAGGTGTAGACACCGGTACGGTAACCGGCCTGCAGCAAGATCGCCTCCAGCATGGCACAGGTCGAACCCTTGCCATTGGTGCCGGCCACGGTGATGATGGGGCAGTCAAAGCTCAGGCCCATGCGCCCGGCCACAGCCCTGACACGATCAAGACCCATGTCTATGGTTTTCGGGTGCAGGCGCTCGCAGTGGGTCAGCCATTCGTCCAGGGTTTTTTCTTGTTCCATGATGGCCCGCATTGTCGCGCATGGGCAAAAACCCTGAGATGCCTGCTTTTTTATGCCGTTTCAGCGCGCAAAGCGGTCTGTCGCTTCAATCAGGCACGCCAGAATACCAGGCTCGTTAAACGCATGACCAGCATCGTCCACCAATAGAAACTGGGCTTCCGGCCAGGCACGGTGCAAGTCCCAGGCGGTTTTGGCAGGGGTTGCCACGTCATAACGACCTTGCACAATCACACCCGGGATGCCAGCCAGTTTGTTGGCGTCACGAATCAGCTGCCCCTCTTCCAGCCAGCCTTCATGCACAAAATAATGGTTTTCAATACGTGCAAAAGCCAGGGCAAACTCGTCTTCACCATGTTGCCCGGCAAAGGCCGGATTGGGCAGCAAGGTAATGGTGCGGCCCTCCCACAAACTCCAGGCGCGAGCCGCAGCCAGTTGCAAGGCTCGGTCACTGCCGACCAGGCGCTGGCGGTAGGCGGCCATCAGGTCACCACGCTCGGCAGGCGGAATCGGTGCCAGAAACTCTTCCCACAGATCAGGAAAAAGCCACGAAGCGCCTTCCTGGTAATACCAGAGCAATTCGGCACGCCGCAGGGTAAAAATGCCGCGCAGGATCAGCGCTGAGGTGCGCTCGGGATGCGTCTGCGCATAAGCCAGCGCCAGCGAGGAACCCCAGGAACCGCCAAATACCAGCCAGCTGTCAAAACCACACAGGATTCGCAGACGCTCGATATCAGCCACCAAATGCCAGGTCGTGTTGTTTTCAAGCGACGCTGCAGGTGTCGAGCGCCCACAGCCACGCTGGTCAAACAGCAAAACACAATAACGTTCGGGGTCAAACAGTCGCCTGTGATCTGGCGTACAACCGCCACCAGGGCCGCCATGCAAAAAAACTGCCGGTTTGCCCTGGGGATTGCCACATAACTCCCAGTAAATCAGGTGGCCGTCACCAGTATCCAGCAGGCCGGTACGAAACGGCTCAATCGGCGGGTAAAGTTTGGCTGTGTGTGATGAGCTCATGAAATCAATGCCAGAAAGTGGTCGGGACACATCAAAAGACGTGATGCAGGCTTGCAAACGCCATTATTGCTGCATCCCTCACCCTTCCGAAATAGCAGAAAAAGCAATTTTTCGCTATCAAATAAATAGCTGCACAGTACTACAGAATGGCCACCATAGCCCTCTGTTTGATCTGATGTTCGTGGCAAAATAATCCAATGATCATCGTTTACGGCATTCCCAACTGCGACACAGTCAAAAAAGCCCGCACCTGGCTGAGCAGCCAGGGTTTGGCTTACGGGTTTCATGACTTTAAAAAACAAGGCGTGCCCGCCGAACGCCTGTCCGCATGGAGCGATGCAGTCGGCCTGGGCAAACTACTGAACCGCCAGGGCACGACCTGGCGCAAGCTTGATGCCGACGCCCAGGCCAGCGCAGCCGACATCAGTGGGGCACAGGCTCTGATGCAGGCCAACCCCAGCGTCATCAAACGGCCGGTGGTGGAATGGCAGGGCACGGATGAGCTTGTAACAGTTGGTTTTGATGCTGTGCTTTGGGCCGATTTTGCGGCTCTGGCAAAACAATAAATCAGTCCTGAAACATTCAAAATTCGGCCCAAAACAAGCCAGAGTGTGAGGTTTTTTGTAATCTGCCTCAGCTTTACGATGATTTACCGAACTTCGACACACCAAACGGGTCGGAATGCATAGACTGTAAAGAATGCCGATAAATAGCGGGCGACGTCGTCCGGCTGGCTTGTCAAGTCGTTAAGTTGAAGGCAATATGCCGAAATGGGCTGGAATCAACAGCTTGCATGGCGATCCAGGTGTAGGCTCAGGCCGCGCACCCACCCTGAAAAGAGGTTTGAATCATGAAAAAAGTACTCGTTTTATCTGCAGCAGCTGCAGCCGGTTTGTTGTCATTCAACGCATCGGCCATGGACATCATGGCGCGTGTGGTCTCCAGCACACCGGTGGTGCAGCAGGTTGCAGTGCCGCGCCAGGTCTGCAACAACCAGCAGGTGGTGACAGAAGCGCCAAAGTCCGGCGCGGGTGCGCTGATTGGTGCCGTAGCCGGTGGTGCAGCCGGCAACGCGATTGGCAATGGCAGCGGGCGCGCCGTGGCGACCATGCTGGGCCTGATGGGCGGAGCCATCCTGGGCAACAACATTGAAGGCGGCGGTGGCCAGCAGGTGCAAAACGTGCAGCAATGCGGCACCCAGACCTATTATGAAAACCGCCCCAGCCACTACAACGTGGTGTATGAATACCAGGGCACACAGTACAACGTGCAGATGGCCAATGACCCCGGCCAGTTTGTGCGTCTGCAGGTCAGCCCCGTAGGCGGCATCAGCGCACCGCCGCAACCGGCTTTCCAGCCACAGCAGCCATATCAACAACCGCAGCAGTACCAGCAACCGCAATACCAGCAGCCACAGACCTATTACCCGCAGGCACCGGCCCAGCCGGTTTACATCCAGCAGCCGACTTCGTATATACAGCCTGTTGCTGCACCTGTGGTTTACGCACCGGCCCCGGTTTACTACTCACGGCCTTATTACGCACCAAGTTATGCACCGATTGGCCTGTCGCTCAACTTTGGTTACAGCCGAGGTTTTGGTCATGGCCATGGCGGACGCTGGCGCTGAAATACTACACGTTGAAAAAGGGTGCCTGAAGCACTCTTTTTTGTTGGTGGCAGACAAATGCCAGCTGTTGCCTTGCTACGTGTTCACGATCTCAAAGCGCAGTCTCTAACAAAGCACCCTTGAACAATACCGGCCCGGTCGGGCCACTGCCTGCTGGCACACCGCCTTTGGGCTCCAGGCTGATGGCCAGAGTTGGCACGTTTTGCACATCACCACCCGCAGCCGTCAGCCTGACCACGGCTTCGCTGCCCAGCACACCAAGCGATTTGGGGCCACCACTCGGCGGCAGTGCCCACAGTTGCAGGGACTTGTCAGCCTGCTCCTGAAAACCGCCCACACGTTTGAGCACAAGCCTCTGGCTTTTAGGATCAAAGGTGACCAGCATCGAGGCCGTGGCCTTGTCATCAGACAGCACTGCAACGTACTGTATTTCAGGCGTGGCCGCCAGTTTGGCCGTCAATTCCCTGACCTGCCCACCCAAAGCCGCGACCTGGCCGCCCAGGCTGCTGTTGACCTTGTTCAGATTGGCCCCGGCCACCAGTGCCACTGCAGCAGCAAGCACACCGACTGCCGTGGCACCGCGCCACAAACTCAGGCTGGCCCACCAGCCGGGCACTGCGGCAACCGCTACCGGAGCGCGCGCAGCCTGCATCGCGCTGGCTTCTTTTTCTGCATTGATCAGGTTTTCAATACGTTTCCAGACGACCGGGCTGGGCGCGGCCTGGGGCTGCAGTTCGGCCACGGAAGCAAGTCGCCCCTGCCATATCAGGGCGGCAGCGCGCACGTTGGCATGGTTTCTGGCCAGGTCTTCAAACCGGCGACGTGCGCCACCACGCAGGGTGCCCAGCGCATAACTTGCCGCCAGTTGCTCGACCAGCGAAGGGTTTTGGGTCAAATTCATACGCTACCTCTGTTTCTCATTTTCAGGCTAGCCGGGACATGCAAGCGCGCAGTTGCTCAAGCCCGCGCCGTATCCAGGTCTTGACGGTGCCCAGTGGCAACTTCAGTTGTTCAGCCAGCTCGCCATGGCTCAGGTCACGCATATAAGCCAGGCTGACCACTTCACGCTGTTTGTTTTCAAGCTGGCTCAGGCACTGGTGCAAGGCCCAGGCCTGTTCGCTGGCCTGCGTCACATCCATCGGGTTTGGTGAATCACCAGCCACGGTGTCTGAAATTACATCATCCAGTTCCTGCATGCGGTCTGCCCTCTCCGACGCTCTGCGCCGCAAGAAATCGAGTCCCCGGCTTCGTACCACCAGCCCCATCCAGGCCATGGGCGGCGACAGGCTGGCCTTGTAGTCACCGGCAATGCGCCAGATATTGATAAAGGCCTCCTGAAGCACGTCTTCGGCCCACTCACGGTTGGTGACCACTCGAACCGCCACACCGTAAAGTTTCGATGATGTCATGTCATACAGCTCGCGCAATGCAGCTTCATCCGCCATTGCTACACGTTCCAGGAGCGCGATCAAGTGGGTATCCGGGCTTTCTGTATTCATGGACATCATTGTCCTGCATTACTGATACGCCAGCCCTGGCAAACCGGATTCACCACGGCC
>JAZKIK010000818.1:0-7009 GCA_040384925.1 Pseudomonadota bacterium
ATTCCATGGTCACGACCTTGTAACCTTCCATCGCGGCCTGCAGGGCGTTGATCGGGTCGATTTCAGTCACCCAGACCTGTGCGCTCAGTGCGCGCAGGGCCTGGGCCGAGCCTTTGCCCACATCACCATAACCGGCCACACAGGCAACCTTGCCGGCAATCATCACGTCGGTGGCGCGTTTGATGGCGTCCACCAGGGACTCGCGGCAGCCGTAGAGGTTGTCGAACTTGGATTTGGTCACCGAATCATTGACGTTGATGGCACGCAAGGCCAGGGTACCTTTGGCCGACATTTCATTGAGGCGCAGCACACCAGTCGTGGTTTCTTCGGTCACGCCAATGATGTTTTTAAGACGGCGGCTGTACCAGCTCGGGTCAAGCGCCAGTTTGGCCTTGATGGCGTTGAACAGGCAGATTTCTTCTTCGCTGCCAGGATTGGCCAGCAAACCGATGTCGCTTTCAGCCTTGGTGCCCAGGTGCATCAGCAAGGTCGCATCACCGCCGTCGTCCAGAATCATGTTCGGGCCTTCCTCGGGCGTGCCCTTGGCACCGTCAAATTCGAAAATGCGGTGGGTGTAGTCCCAATAATCAGCCAGGGTTTCGCCCTTGATGGCAAACACCGGCGTGCCTTTGGCTGCAATTGCAGCGGCGGCGTGGTCCTGGGTCGAGAAAATATTGCACGAAGCCCAGCGAACATCGGCACCGAGGGCCTGCAGGGTTTCAATCAGCACACCGGTCTGTATCGTCATGTGCAGTGAGCCGGTGATGCGTGCGCCCTTGAGTGGCTGCGCCTTGGCAAATTCTTCACGAATCGCCATCAGGCCAGGCATTTCGGTTTCGGCGATTTTCAGTTCCTTGCGGCCCCAGTCGGCCAGCGCCAGGTCAGCAATGATGTAGTCGGAAAAAGCTTCTGCAGTGGTGGAAGCAACAGGTTTCAGGACAGCGTTCATACGGTTCTCCAAAAGTCAGATTGGGCAAAATGGCCACGGGCAAGGCCTGGCAGACAAAAGCTGGCTGGATAAAGGCTGGATTCGCATTCACCCGGCTTGGCCATGTTGACTCAAGCACATGCGGGTGAGCGTGGTTGCAGATGAAAAACCTGAGCCTGGTCCACATGTTGTGGCTTGCAACGCTCCTCAGGAAGGCATGATTGTAATCGGGAGCTTGGGTGCCTGCGAATTGTTGAGCATGAATCGCCTGCTGTGGCCTGTTTTTGCTCTGGATCGATCTTGATAATCATGCCATAAACTGGCGACACACCGGATCAGTTCCACGGTATCCCGACTGCGGCAAAAACTCCCCCATGCAAGCACTGAAAACCTGGCCCCTCGCCCAGCGCCGAGCCATCACAGGCGTCTTCACCGATATAGACGACACACTGACCACCGACGGCGCTATCACACCAGACGCGCTGGCGGCGCTGGCCGATTTAAAAACGGCAGGTTTGAAAGTCGTGGCCATTACTGGCCGCCCGGTGGGCTGGAGTGAACCCTTTGCAGTGAGCTGGCCGGTGGATGCCATCGTGGCTGAAAACGGGGCGGTAGCGCTGATTCCAGAACAAAAAATGGGTCAAACCAAGCTGCTCCGCAATGACAGCGGCCATACTTTGCCATCAAAAATATACCAGCAGAACGCAAGCACGCGTGCAGTCAATTTCAGCCGCATGCAGGACGTGCTTGAACTGATAGAGCAGAACATCCCCGGTGCCAGGCGTGCCACCGATTCGCCGGGGCGGGAAACCGATATTGCAATTGATCACAGTGAATTCACGCATCTGGGTGCCTCACAGATTGCTGCAGTAGTGGCGCTGATGCGCAGTGAAGGCATGCATGCCACGGTCAGCAGCATTCACATCAATGGCTGGTTTGGTGCGCACAACAAGCTTGAAGGTGCGCGCTGGATTGTTCGGCAACTGTGGGATCGTGCGTTGGACAATGAAATGGACAGCTGGGTTTATGTGGGTGACTCGACCAATGATCAGCTGAAGGACAAACCCCGCTACGTGACCCAAAAGGCCCGAGGAGCGGGGTTTGCAGAGGTGGCGGCGCTTATTGTTGAAAAATAATCAGCGGCCGCCAGAGTCGTTTTTATCTGGCCTTATGCGGCCGCCCAATGTGCAAGATCAATTGCTGTAGGTGTATTTGACGGTATACGGCACGCTCAGGGATACGGGGACGCTGGTGGTGAGCGTGGCGGAAATGGTGCCGACATTGCCGGAGAAGCTGCAACTATTGATGGTCAGTGTGCCGCCGCTGGCGGTCAGTTGGGTCAGACTGCTGTCGTCTTTCATCTCGCTGCAGAACTCGGCCTCGTTGGCAGGTTTGGGCACACCATTGATCACAACGGCTGCCCCGGCCACCCCGCTGACCGAGACTTCAACCGTGAGTTTGTAGGCACCGCTGCCCACGCCACCCGTAGCACTGGTGTCCGGCGTGAATTGCCCCACAAAAGTGCTGCCATTGAACACATTGATTTCATAAATTACGTTTGTGGCTGCGTTGGCCTTGAAAATCACCTCATAAGCCAGCGCGCCATCGGTAAACTTGTAAGCCGAGTACGGGGCAGAAACCACGGTGTTCTGCACGGGATTGCCCAGTGTCTTGCCCGAGAAGGCAAGGCTGGTGGGCGTTGCGGTGAAACACACTTTTTGTCCATTGGTGAACAGGCCACCGCCGCCGCCGCTGAACACCATCAGGGTCTGGCCTGCGCTGCAGGTCGAGCCTGCGCCAGAGCCTCCACCCGAGGCGTTTACCGTTATGGTGGCATAGGCACTGGAAAAGCTGGAACCAAAACCCGTGAAGGCTGCGTAGTTGCGGCTGCTGGCTGCAGCCAGCAAATCAGCATAGGTCTTGGAGGCTGAAGCCAGGGCGGCTTTCAGGGCTTCCAGGATGTCGTCCATTTTGTCGCCGTTCTGGGCCTTGAAGGTATCCGTCAGCGGGTTAATGCTTCCCAGCGTGCTGGTCAGGCCCAGCGATGTACTGACCGAGCGGACCGCCGCTGCAATGTTGTCGGCGTTGACACCGGTAAAAACCGGCGTGCGGAACCAGCTGACCGGATTGCTACCGGTCAACTGCGCCACGACCAGGCTGGTCAAAGGTGTCACATTGATGTTGCCAAATGAAATGGCAATCGACTGGTGGCTGGTGGCATTGGCCGCACCACCCACGGTGCCGCCTGAGACCTGCACTGCACAGGGCAGCGTCTGGCCAGAGGTATTGACACTCCATTCACCGGTGCCGCCTGTAGTGGCGCTGAAACCACTGCCAGCCGAACAGCTGATATTGACGGTCCCGCCAACAATCGGTACCCCAACCGCAGCTACACCGGACAGTGTCTGGGCAGGTGCCGGTGCATCGTCGCCACCACCACAAGCTACCAGCAAGGTGGCGCTGAGTACAAGCGGTATCAGTTGCTGTATTTTTTTGAGCGATAGCTTAAGCATGGATTTTTTCCGTTCTGTAACTTGAGTAAAAACCAGACAGGGTTTCTCCGCAGGTTTTTTGTTTGTGATCAAGGAAATGCAAGCACCTGCTGCTGACAATCAGTCGTTCAGGCGCTCCGCCAATCGTGCCGCCGGACCGCGCCCCAGTCATCATGCAAACGGATGAAGCCCCCTGAATAAAATCCTTGAGAAGCCCCGAAACATCTGACCCACAAGGTCTTGGCCCACAAAATCAAGAACAGGAATCCCATGAAAACCGAGCTGATAGACCGTATTTACGAATGTTCATTTGTGCCCGAGCTTTGGCCTGGTGTGCTGGATGAACTGGCCAAACTGGCCGATGCAAGCGGCGGCCTGCTGTTTGCCGTACGTGACAGGGTTTTGAACTGGACTTCGTCGTCTACTCTTAACGAGATATTCAGCTCCTACGTCAAGGACGGCTGGTTTACCCAGTGCACGCGCCGGGTCTGCCTGTTCAGCCGGAATCAGCCGACGTTTCTGGTTGAACATGATTTCTGGACACCAGACCAGCTCAGCGACAACCCGATTTACCGTGATTTTTTCCGGCCGCGCGGGCTGGGCTGGTCAGCGGGTACTGGGCTCATGATGCCCACCGGTGACAACATCGTTTTCAGTGTGGAGCGGGCCTATGAGCGTGGACCGATTGAGAAGGAGCAGGTCAACACCCTGAACGAGCTGCGGCCCCATCTGGCGCGTGCCGCCCTGATTGCCGCACGCCTCAGTTTGCGCAGCGCACAGGGTGCCAATAGCACCCTGGCGGCGCTGCAGTTGCCAGCACTGTTGATGGATGAAGACGGCGCAGTCGTTGAAACCAATGCACTGATGGATGAATTGCCGGGCCACGTCCAGTGGAGGGCCCAGAACCGCATCACGCTGACGGATTCATACGCAAACGATCTGTTGTGGGCATCGCTGCCTGCGCTGGATAAAGCCTCCAGCACAGCAGTGCATTCATTTGCGTTGCGCGGCAAGGAGGGTCGGGCCGAGATGGTCGCCCATATCGTGCCAATACGGCGTTCGGCGCATGACATCTTTGGCCGCTCATACGCACTGCTGATAGCCACACCCATCACCTCACGCCGTTCGCCGCCGGTGGAGTTGCTGCGCTCACTGTTTGACCTGACGCCATCGGAAGCAAGGGTGGCACGCGGCCTGGCCATGGGTGAATCACTGGACGACATTGCCACCAGCGGCAAGGTTTCACGCAACACTGTCAGGTCACAACTGCAGCAGGTGCTGGACAAAATGGGCTGTTCGCGTCAGGCCGAGGTCACCGCCCTGATGGCCAATATTGCGGTGGGGGGTGATGTGGCGCGCCAGAGCTGACACAGGCGCTGACAACCCGGTTCAGGACGGTTTTGCCAGTCCCAGCTTTTCAACCAGCGCCTTTTCGCGCAGAAAGGTGTCCTGTGCAAACTTGCTGTACCCGGCGCTGCTCATGTACATCGGAACCATGTCGTATTTGGCGAGCGCGGTTTTGTAACTTTCCTGTTCCATGGCCTGCTTGAAGGCGTCGTGCAGGCGTTTGACCACGGCAGGTGGCGTACCGCGCGGTGCACCTATGCCGAAGGGCGAGTTCTGCACCAGGTCCAGTCCCAGCTCTTTCAGTGTCGGTGCATCCGGAAATTTGGCCAGCCGTTGCTCGCCCCAGGTATTGAGCACACGCAGCTTGCCGGCTTCAACCTGAGGCGCAAAGCCAGTGGAATCAGCCGCAGCCATGATGTTGCCGCCCAGGATGGACTGCATCAGGTCGGCGCTGCCCTTGTACGGCACATGCAATAACTCAATGCCGAGTTTTTGTGCGATCAGTTCCATGGTCAGATGTGGGCTGGTCATGGTGCCGGTGGAACCGTAACTGAGCTTGCCGGGGTTGGCCTTGGCCCAGCCGACAAAATGAGTCCACGATTTCAGCGGCGAATCGGTCGGCACGACCAGACCAAAGGCGTAACCCGTGACGTTCAGCACATAAGTGATGTCCTTGATCGGGTCCCAGCTGATTTTGGTGGTGTAGGGCAAGCGGAACACACCCAGCGGAATCTGCGCCAGCGTATAACCATCAGCAGCGGCGCTCTGCAGCTGCTGCGCAGGCAGGGTGCCACCCGCGCCGGGTTTATTTTCAACAATCACTGGCTGGCCGAGAATTCTGGAGGCACTGTCAGCCAGTGAACGCATGGTGATGTCAGTCGGCCCACCAGCCGGAAATGCAATCACCAGCTTGACTGGTTTGGCCGGAAAGGTCTGGGCATTCGCTTGCTGGCCAAGCCCAGTGGCAGCAATGACGGCGGCAGATTGCAGGAGATGGCGACGTTGCATGATGGCTTCCCGATGTTGATCAATTGGCTCATCATGCTAGCGACGCAGGATATTTACATCAGGGCAACACCTGAAAGACTGTCGCGCGGGCGTCAGCGTATATCGCCAGCTTTTATCTGTCGCGCAATTGTTGTGGACTTTTCCAAATGGATGAAAAACCCTCAGATCAAGCGCCGCCTGATGGGTGTGAGTTCGGTTTTATGGGTACCCGGCGAAGGTCTGCGGCTCAAGTGAACGCAGGTAGGCAATCAGCGCACCCATGTCAGCGTCACTGATGTTTTTGTAATACCCAAATGCCATGGGCGGCCGATACAGATTGCCATTGCGATCCACACCATTGCGCACGGCGCTCGAAATCTGGACATCGGTCCAGTCCTTCAGCCCGGTAAGGTCGGGCGTCAGGTTGCGTGAGACACTTGTACCCCACGGCCCCTTGAACACCTGGCCACCGGCACCGATCCGGTCGTGCTGCAGCACGCCCTTGTTGTCACGCGGGGTGTGGCATTCCATGCAGTGGCCGATATTGGCCAGGTATTCGCCGTACTTGATCCTGTCAGTAGCAGGCGATGCGGCCACTTTGCCAAGCGCCGGGCCGTAGCTGGCCGGTAGCGGAATGTTGTAGGTGGATTTGGCGACTACATTTTTCACAGCAGGCTGCGCCCGCAGGTAAGCCACGATGGCTGCCACATCATCATCAGACAGATGGCGGTAGAACTCCACCGGCATCGGTGGGCCAATCATGCTGCCATCAGCCCGCACGCCTTCACGAATCGCGCGAATCAGCTGAGCGTCACTCAGCTGGCCAATACCGGTTTCCGCGTCAGGCGTCAGATTGCTCGCATAAGCCTTGAAAGCAAGGTCATCAAACACCATGCCACCAGACAAACCCTTGTCAAACAGCGGCTGCCCCTTGTCGCCCCTGGGGATGTGGCAGTTTCCACAAGCCACCACACTGCTCATCAGATACTTGCCGCGCTCCAGCAATTCAGTTTTTTGCGCCAGAACCGGCGACAAGCCAGTGGCTAACAGGACAAAAACAGTGAGTTTGAGCGATTTGAACATCGTGCTACCTCCAGGCTTGTAATTTTGAAGCCTGAAATCGTATCGGGATGATACGGTGATGTCCACTGCCGTTGCATGCAGCAGCGCGCCTGCTAGCGTTAACTCTTTTTCAAGACGAAGAAAAGCCCAGCTGGTTGAACAACCAACTGGGCATTTCTAACTGTAAGAGCCT
>JAZKIK010000819.1:0-2502 GCA_040384925.1 Pseudomonadota bacterium
CTGCCCACGGTTTTGTCGCCCCAGGCCTGTTTGAGTGTGCCCGAAAGGTCAAGCCAGTCCAGACTCAGCACCACATCGGCTTCGCGCAGCACGGCTTGTGCATTGGGTGTCAGAAAAGCCCCAGCAGGCGCAGCATGCAGCGCATGGTCAGTGGGAAAAGCCGCACCAATCCGCAAGTCAGTCAGCACTTCGGCATTCAGCGTTTCCGCAAGCTGTACGCGTTCTGCCCAGGCTGCTTCACTGCGCGAGACCCGGCCCATCAGAATCACCGGGCGGCTGGCTTTTGACAACAGCGCTGCCGCCTGCGCCACCACGGCGTCTGATGGCCGGGCTGATGGCGGGGCCAGGTAACGTGCCGGGTCGGGCAGCACTGGGCGTTCCGTCAGTTTTGACTCCTGCAATGCGGCGTCAAAACACACATACACCGGCCCTTGGGGTGCCGTAGTGGCAATTTGCCGGGCACGCAGCAGTGCCTCCTGTGCAGACGGTATTGACGCCGGCTGGCAGTCCCACTTGATGAAGTGGCGTACCAACGCGGCCTGGTCCTGGGCGGTGTGAATCCAGTCAATCCACGGGCGGCGCTTGTTGGCATCAACCGGGCCTGTGGCACCCAGCACAATCACGGGCACACGGTCCACCCAGGCATCAAAAATGGCCATCGAACCATGCATCAGCCCGACATTGCTGTGCAGGATGGCAATCAGCGGTTTGCCAGTGACTTTTGCATAACCATGCGCGATGGCCACGGCGTGCTCTTCATGCAGCACCACCATCATTTGTGGTTTTTCATTGCCCAGATGGTTGACGATGCTGTCATGCAGGCCACGAAAGCTGGCACCAGGGTTAAGCAGCACAAACGGAATGTCCATGGCACGCAGCATGTCGGCAATCGCATCGCTGGCCCAGACGGTTTCATTGGGCGCTGACGGGGCCGGAATGTCGCGGCGCACGGCTGCGCCGGAGGATGAGGTCATGAAATCTCCAGTCGGAAAAATGAAAGTGCGTTATTCGGGGACGATATTGGCTGCCTTGATCACACCAGCCCAACGTTTCTGGTCCGTGGCGATCAGCCTGGTGAAATCAGCCGCACTGCTGGTTTCGGCAAAAATGCCCTGCTCTGCCAGCTTGCCCTGCACATCGGGCAAGGCCAGTGACCGGCGCAACTCGGCATTGAGTTTGCTGATGATGGCGGGCGGCGTTTTGGCGGGTGCAACCATGCCTATCCAGATGTCGCTTTCATAACCGGGCACGGTTTCAGCCACTGTTGGCAGATTCGGTATCAAATCAATCCGCTGGGTGCCGGTGCTGCCCAAGGCGCGGATTTTGCCGCTGCGAATATGCGGCAGCGCCGAATTGATGGGGCAGAACATCACATCCACCGTACCGCCCAGCACATCCACCAGCGCAGGCGCGGAGCCCTTGTACGGGATGTGGGTCAGTTTGATACCCGTCATGGATTTAAAAACCTCGGCCGCCATGTGCTGCGGGCTACCCGAACCGGCCGATGCATAACTGAACTTGTCAGGCTGGGCTTTGGCCTGCGCTATCAGCTCGGCCACTGAAGTGGCCGTCATTTTGGGCGACAGCACCAGCACCATGGGTACCCGGCCCAGCATGCTGATGCCCTGCAAATCTCGCACCACGTCAAACGGCAGTTTGGGGTAAAGCACTGGGTTGACCGCCACCGTCTGGTTGGGCGCAATGGCAATCGTGTAACCGTCACCCTCGGCCTTGGCCATGTAGTCGGTGGCGATGTTGCCCGCCGCGCCGGGTTTGTTTTCAACAATCACTGGCTGGCCCAAAGACTCGGTCATCTTCTGCGCCAGAATGCGCGCCAGCACATCGTTGGAGCCACCCGGCGGCAGCGGCACGATGATGCGTATGGGTTTGCTGGGAAAGTCCTGCGCGTAGGCGGCGCTCAAGGGACTGATGCTGGCGGCCAACACGCAAACTGCGGCCAGCGAGGTCTTGCACCAGTTGCGGCGATTGAATCTCATGCTTGTCTCCTGTATTTATGAACCAACGGGCTCATGCTAGGCAGGAATCGGCAATCATTCAATCTTGAACTTTGAATCAATGTGAGGAAAAAAGGGGAATTCCTCCGGTGGCATTCCGGGCTGGATCCGGTACAGCTCAGTTGGACCTGGAAACCGTTCGGAGGGCTGAGCCTGTCGAAACCGCCTGTGCTGAGCGAATTCGAAGCAAGCCTGTCGAAGCCGCCTCCTCATACCTATTGATGCGGCCCATTGAACTATGAACCGTTCGCCCTGAGCTTGTCGAAGGGTTCCCCTTGCGCAACCTTGGCTTCGACAGGCTCAGCCCGAACGGAAAGTGAATACTTCACAGGGCCGAATCAATAGTGTCGCCTCACAGCTCATTTGACGCGACACTAGTCTGGCCCGGCGAGACTCAGAACACAGTGAAATCGTCCACCGTCAAATCAGCCATGTGTGTGCCCACAAGGATCACAATATTGCCGCCGCCCAGATCAAGCACTGCATT
>JAZKIK010000820.1:0-4613 GCA_040384925.1 Pseudomonadota bacterium
ACTATCCATTTGAAATGTTGGATCTCAAGGACTTTATGACTGAGAAGTTGCCGTTTGGCTTCGAAGCCGACCTTATGGAGCGTTGCGAGAAAGTCAGTTTGAAGTAGATTTTTAGTTGTTCGCTTAGTGAGCACGTGGCCGAGAGAACGTGCAACTCGCCGATTGTGCCCGCTCGCCAATTCAACAGTTTGGCAAAATCGAGTCCTGAGCGGGTGTGGATCGACCACAGGCAGTTGATCAAGATAGCAAAAACTCAAACCCTCGCGTTTAGCCAGGCAAAATCCGCCGGGGCAGGGGCATACCCATACCAAATTTTCTGTTAGTGTAGAGGCAGTCCAATGTATGAAGAACACCAGCCACTCGTACCGTCCATGTCGACGATCGACAAACCGCGTCACTGTAGCAATTGAACCAAGGACTACTGCACTAACTCTAGTTGTTGGGAACCGATCTGTGTGGAGTGTCCGATTTATCTTCTGTTGTAAGACCGAGAGGTCTCTTTCTCTCCGCTGTATGGTTTTGTGCATGTATGCACACCGCATACATCAATGTTAATCGCATTACCTTGGCAGATAGTCAATAACTTTGGCCCAGTAGTAGCTTTTACTCATTACCTTTAGAACTAAAGATTGGCGTGTAAGCTATTGATTTATATGTATTTATTAGTTTACCAACTCTGATAGCTAGAGCACGCTATTATGGTAAACATGTTTCACAGGCCTAGATCGCCAACAAATCAGCAGCAAATCTATTTGCCGCGCCGCCGCGTTTTCCACCAGCGCGAGAGCTGCAGACCAAGATCATGGCGCGAATCGGTGATGCGCCGCAAGGCGCTGGCATAGTCAAGTGCCAGCCCCGGCGTCCACGCCATGGATTCGGCCTGCACCCGTATGCTGCCAGCCAGCCACATGTCGGGGTGAAGCACCAGGCGCAACAGGGTTCGCCAGAAGGGTTGGCCTGCAAAAACACCTTCCACAGCGGCATCTATGGCTTCGGTCACGGCGACCGAGCAGTTGCGGCTGGTGAGGTTGTAGGTGTCGTCAAGCTGGTAGGTGGCCCAGAAAGCCGCAAGATATTGTGGGTTGAACACACGAAAGCGCACGCGCAGGGTCGATGGCCGTGTGGCTTCGGCCTCACCCGCATAAGTCGGCAACCACATGCCGGAATGGTTGTTGTCACTCACGGCCTGTACCTGGTCAAGCAGGTTATCGCGGCTTATTTGCAGTTTTACACGGGGGTGATGGCTGATGTACAGGCCGCCGCATTCCAGCGCCACATGGCCGGTTGACACGCCGCCCTTGTTTGACAACGCAAAAATGTAGCGATCAATCAGCGGCAGGCGTATGCGCTCACTGGCGACCTGGCCTGCTGCCGTCCATATATGCACCACCATGGCATCTGCATCAGGGCCGGGTTCTGGCGACACGGCTGGTGTCGGCATGGCCTGTGCGGTGTTTGCCAAATCGTTGCGGGCCGGTTTTTTCCTGTGTTTTCGCTGGTACATGTAAATCGATGCCAGACGCGAGCCAGCAGGCAGGCGCCGCAACCGCCAAGCGCCGCGCAGCAGTACATAACCGGCACCCATAAAGGCCAGGCCAACACAAAAGGACACATTCAGTTCATCAGGAAGTGGCCAGCGTGTGGCCAGCAACAAGGCCAGCAGCAGATAAAAACCACCCATGAAGGCTGAAAGCCGCCAGCCTGGGTACCTGATCAACAGGCTGGAGGCAATACGCAGCAGGCCGCTGGAGGTAAAGGCAGCAGCAAAAATAGCCCCTGCGGCAATGGAGTTGTCCCAGGGGAAATCAAGCACCAGGCTGGCAAACACCACCATGGCCGCACCGCGCAGCATCTCGAAGCCGCGCCGTGCCCGGCTGTGGGTCGCGCCCACCACCACTTCGGCCACCCCCTGCATCAGCAACATGCCACCCAGCACCCAGATGGCTATCTGGGCCGCGCCATCAAACAGGTCAATCAGCGTGGCGGCAGCCAGCGCCATGGTCAACAGCCCGGCTGCCAGGAAAAATTTCCAGCGCTGGATGAGCGCATCGCCACCGAAAAGAATCAATATGAGCCTGAACATGGCCCTATTTTGCCGCCGTGTCAGCCGCCTTTTGAGGCGGCCCGGGTTGAAAATCCGCCGTGTCGGCCGGGCGGCTTATTGCCCGTGATAAATCGGCTGCTGCTGGACCGCAGGCGCTGCCGCCGGGGCATGCGCACGGTACACATTGCCATCACCAGTGCGCAGGCTGGAGCCTTCAACCGTCACGCGCGCACCCACACCTGGTGCCTGGGCGACTTCAACAACTCGGTGTGAACCGTCTTCCATACGCACGCCGACTTCATACACAGTGACTTTGCGTACATTGTTTTCAATCGCATTGCCCGCAAAACCGCCGCCCACTGCGCCCAGAATCGTTGCCGCTGTGCGGCCTCCGCCATGACCAACCTGGTTGCCCAGCACCGCACCCAGCACACCGCCGGCTACTGCACCCACACCCGGCCCGGCTGCCTTGGTTGAACGCTGAACCGGGGTGACAGATTCCACCGAACCGCAAACCCGGCAAACCTGTGCAACCGGCATTGGGGCCGGATAGGGTGCTGGCGCAGGTGCAACGGGCGAATAACTCAGCACAGGTGCTGGCTGGGGAACGGGTTTGGGCGTTGGCTGGACGACTTTTTTGACGGGTTGTGGTGCCGGTTTGACGACGGGTGCGGCCACAGGTTTTTCAATCAGGTCATCGGCAGCGGTGGCGGGTGCAACCGCCACCACCGGCGGCGCTGCGACCAGCGCAACCGGTGCCGGAGCCGATATCAGCGGCGCAGGTGCGCGCTGCTGGTAAATCATGGTGCCGCCCATGGCCAGCACGGCCGCGCCGAGAATGCCCACCGCCGCCCACAGGGGTTTGGCGTTGGATGATGTGGGCTGCTGCCCAGGCTGCAGATCGTTTGATGTATTCATGACGTTTCCCCTTGTTGTAAAGCCAATATACTGATCAGTCAACGTCTTGAACAGTCCCCTGGTTCACATCACCTCCGTAAAGCGCGGTGTATTTCTGTAACCGGCGGACAAAAGTCGCTTCCTACAGATTCGGCGCCAGCAAACGCGCCAGGTCTTCGGCCTTTGCGCCACGCCGCTCTGCCAGGTCCTGCAACTGGTCGTCGCCAATCTTGCCAACGTTGAAATAGCTGCTGTCGGGGTGGCTGAGCATGAATCCGCTGACGCTGGCGGCGGGTGTCATGGCCAGGCTTTCCGTCAGGGCCATGCCGATATCGGCTGCACCCAGCAGCTCGAACATGTCTTTTTTGACGCTGTGGTCCGGGCAGGCCGGGTAGCCGGGCGCGGGCCGGATGCCCTGGTACTTTTCGCTGATCAGCGCATCGGTGTCCAGTGATTCTGCCGGCACATAACCCCACAAGTCCTTGCGCACACGCTGGTGCATTGCTTCAGCAAAGGCTTCAGCCAGGCGGTCAGCCAGGGCCTTGAGCATGATGGACGAGTAGTCGTCGTTGTCGTCGTTGAAGTACTTTTCTTTCTTTTCAGCACCCAGACCGGCGGTGACTGCAAAAACACCGATGTAATCGGCGATTTTTGACTCATTCTGGCCTGTTGCGCCTGCCCCACTGGCACGGGCGGCGATCAATTCAGGCGCAAGCAGCTTGGGTGCAACAAAATCAGCCAGGCAGCGGCTGGGCCGCATCACGCCGTCAATCGCGGTTTTTTCGGCCTGCTGGCGCAGGCCATACCAGGTCATGGCGACTTCGGTGCGCGTTTCGTCGGTGTAGATTTCGATATCGTCGCCCACGCTGTTGGCCGGGTACAAACCGAGCACACCACTGGCCGTGAGCCAGCGGCCTTCAATCAGCCGCTGCAACATGCGTTTGGCATCGGCGTAAACACGCACCGCTTCGACGCCTACGACTTCATCTTTCAAAATCGCCGGAAACGGCCCGGCCAGATCCCAGGTCTGGAAAAACGGGCCCCAGTCTATGTATTGCGCCAGTTCGGCCAGATCAAAGTTCTTGAACAGGCGACGGCCAATGAATTTGGGCACAGGCGGGGTGTAGTTTGCCCAGTTCATGCGCGTGGCATTGGCCCGCGCCTTGGCAAGCGGCCACATCGGTGTCTGTTTTTTATTGGCGTGCTGGGTGCGCACCTTGTCGTAGTCGCTGTTCAGCTCGCTGATGTATTTGGCCGCGCTGTCGGAAAGCAGGCTTTGCGCCACACTGACGCTGCGCGAGGCATCGGGCACATATACCACCGGGCCTTCGTAATGCGGCGAGATCTTGACGGCCGTATGCACCCGGCTGGTGGTCGCGCCGCCAATCAGCAGAGGGATTTTTTTGATGCGGAAATGGTCGTCCTTCTGCATTTCGGCAGCCACGTACTGCATCTCTTCAAGGCTTGGTGTGATCAGGCCGCTCAAACCCACGATGTCGGCACCTTCCACCTTGGCGCGCGCCAGAATTTCGTGGCAAGGCACCATCACACCCATGTTGACGACTTCAAAATTGTTGCACTGCAGTACGACGGTGACAATGTTTTTGCCGATGTCATGCACATCACCCTTGACGGTGGCGATGATGATCTTGCCTTTGGTCTTGACGTCGCC
>JAZKIK010000821.1:0-5800 GCA_040384925.1 Pseudomonadota bacterium
CCGATATGGGAATCAGCACAATCAGGCTCAGGTACAAAACGGTGTAGCCCAAAGTCAGGCCAAAACCTGGCAGCACCCGTTTGGCAGCGCGTTTTTTACCCGCAGGTAAATCCGGCACCACCACAAGGGGCGGTGCCGCAGAAGACAAGGCAGTCATGGTGAGGCAGGCTTGTTTTTATTTATTTGACGGTGTAAATCTTGTCGAACTGACCACCATCATTGAAGTGGACCTTTTGAGCTTCACCCAGGCTGCCAAACATTTCCTGAACAGTGAACAACTGCAGTGGTTTGAAGGTGGTGGCGTACTTTTTCAGTACGGTTGCCGAGCGTGGACGCAAGGCGTGTCTTGCGGCAACTTCCTGGCCTTCTTCTGAATACAGGTAGTCCAGATAAGCCTTGGCCAGTTCAGCCGTGCCTTTTTTTGCTACGGTGCGTTCAACCACAGCCACCGGGTTTTCAGCCACGATGCTGATGGACGGGTGAATTGCGTCTACCTTGCCTTCACCAAACTCCTTGTTGACGGACACAACTTCTGACTCAAAAGTGATCAGCACGTCGCCAATATTGCGCTGCAAAAACACTGTGGTTGCATCCCGGCCGCCCTTGCCCAGCACCGGCACGTTTTTGTAGAGCTTGCTTACAAACTCGGCTGCCTGCACATCGGTGGCACCCTTCTTTTTGGCATAACCCCAGGCGGCCAGATAGGCATAACGGCCATTGCCGCCAGTTTTCGGGTTGACCAGAATCACCTGAATGCCGGGTTTGATCAGGTCATCCCAGTCCTTGATGCCCTTGGGGTTGCCGTTGCGCACCAGAAACAGCATGGTCGAGGTGGTGGGTGATGCGTTATCAGGGAATTTTTTGGTCCAGTCCTTGGCCACCACACCGGCACCAGCCAGAAAGTCAATGTCGGTAGAGGTGTTCATGGTCACCACATCGGCATCCAGGCCATCAGCCACTGAACGGGCAATCGCGCTCGAGCCGCCGTGCGACTGGTCAATCTTGATGTCCTTGCCGGTGGTTTTTTTGTAGTGAGCGATAAAAACAGCGTTGTAGTCCTTGTAGAACTCACGTGCAACGTCATAAGAACCGTTAAGCAGGGTTTGTGCAGAGCTCAGCCCGGTAGCGGCAAAAGCCAGGCTTGCAAGAGCGATTTTTAGTTTTGAAGTCATGCGGTTTCCAGAGGTAGCAAAGAAGATGAAGAAGAGTCTGTCAAAGGTGAAAAGTCAGCGGTGCTGGAACTGAAAGTCACATCACCGGCCAGCGACTGCAGCAGCGCCACGCCCAGTGGCCATTCGCCGTGCCCCGACTCTATATTGATGTGACCCGCATTTTGCATGCGTACAAATTCACTGCCCCAGGCACGGGCATAAGCACCTGCCAGTCGCACCGGACAGAACGGGTCATTGCTGCTGGCAACCAGCACACTGCGATAAGGCAGCGGCTGAAACGGCACCGGCGCAAAGTCACTCAATACCGCGCGCCTTTCCGGGTCAGCCGGGGCCACCAGCAACGCACCATGAATAAGAGCCACCGCTTCAGGTGGCAGATGCGTCGTTGCAATACAGCCCAGGCTGTGAGCCACCACCACAACAGGTTCAGCCTGTTCCAGGATGGTACGGGCAATCGACACCACCCAGGCATTGCGCGACGGCGCAACCCAGTCATCCTGCTGAACCCGCACAGCACCATGCAGCCGCTCTGCCCACAGGCTTTGCCAGTGACCAGGGCCGGAATCTCGCCAGCCGGGGACGATGATAAAACGCACTTTGTGACCCAGTCGCTTATTTATTGGGTTGCGGTGTGATGCGCAAATAGGGTCTGACAGCGTTGAATCCTTTGGGGAAACGCTGCGCCAGTTCAGCCGGGTCCTGCAGGCTGGGCACGATCACCACGTCGTCGCCGTCTTTCCAGTTGGCGGGCGTGGCGACCTTGTGGCTGTCGGTCAACTGCAGCGAATCAATCACACGCAGGATTTCATCAAAATTGCGCCCCGTGCTGGCCGGGTAGGTAAACGTGGTGCGAATGAGCTTTTTCGGGTCAATGATGAATACACTGCGCACCGTAGCCGTGGTGGAGGCATTCGGGTGAATCATGTCGTAAAGATTCGCCACGGTTTTGTCCGCATCCGCGAGTATGGGGAAGTTGACAGTTGTGTTCTGCGTTTCATTGATGTCCTTGACCCATGCCCCATGTTTGTCCAGCGGATCAACACTGACAGCAATCGGTTTGACCTTGCGTTTGGCAAATTCGCTGCTCAGGGCTGCGGTTTTACCAAGTTCAGTGGTGCAGACAGGTGTGAAGTCAGCCGGATGCGAAAACAGCACCACCCACGAGTCACCCGCCCATTCATGAAAGGAAATTTTGCCCGCCGTTGAGTCCTGAATAAAGTCTGGCGCGCTATCGCCGAGTCTGAGAGTGCTCATGAAGTGCTCCTGATTTTGAATGCAAGGTCTGCATTGTGGGGATCAATGCTTAATACTGCAAAGAATATATCGCTCTTAATTTATCCTGTTTATGGCATAAAGAAAGGAAATCCGAATATTTGGCTGACCAGCTTCTCTGATCTGATTCAAAACTCACCCCACCATACGCTCACCACACATATGCTCCCCCAAAAAGTCCAGAAAGCGCCTGACCGCTGGCACCTGGCCCCGGCGTGATGGAAAAACGGCGTGTGACACGCCGGGTTTGAGCGTCCAGCCGGGCAACACTGGCACCAGCAACTGCGCCTGCTGCTCTGCAGCGCTTACTGAATCGGGCAGAAAACTCATGCCCGTACCCGCCAGCACCGCCAGCTTGAGGGTCAACAAATCATCGGCCACATAACGTGGCTGATGCTGAAAAACAAATTCCTGTCCTTCGGGGCCGCGCAAAGTCCATGTCGAACGGCCGTCGGCCCAGGACATGGCCACGGTGTCCAGCCGGGCCAGGTCTTCGGGTTTTTCAGGCCTTGGCTGGCGCGCCAGCAGTATCGGGCTGGCGAGCAACTGGCTGCCGGTGGCACCCAGGTTTTTAACAACCAGCGTGCCGCTGTCGTCCAGGGTCTGGCGCACCCTCAGCGCAATGTCTATGCCCTCCTCCACCAGGTCAACCACCCGGTTGGTCACCTGCATGTCAACCTTGACATGCGGGTAAAGGGCCATGAAACGCGGAACGAGATAACCCAGAGCACTTTGCGCCAGCGTAACTGGGCAGGTGACGCGCAAGGTGCCGCGTGGTTCTATTTGCATCTGCTGCACAGCCTCTTCGGCCGCCAGTGCCTCGTCGCGCATGGCAATGCAGTGGCGAAGGTAGATGTCGCCAACTTCAGTCAGCGACAGCTTGCGTGTGGTGCGCTGCAGCAGCCTGGCGCCAAGCCGGGTTTCCAGCTCGGCCACGCGCCGCGACAGCCGTGATTTGGGCAGACCCAGGGCCCGACCTGCAGCGGCAAACCCACCCCGTTCCACGACTTCGGCGAAATAAAGCATGTCATTGAGGTCTTGCATAAAACGGTTTCCTTGGCCTTATTGTCCTGCTGGTAGAACAATCTATCGCAAATTTACCGACTTATCAATCAATCATCACGCCAGCACAATCTATCCCATGGTTGTGAGTCGGGTCATGTTGATCGGGCCACATGTCTTAAATCACTTTTTTCAGGAATTCATCATGAGCAAACTTCTTCACATCGACTCCAGCATTCTTGGCGGCAACTCGGTTTCCCGTCAGTTGACGGCGCAAATCGTCGCTTCATGGCGCGCCGCCCACCCTGGCACTGAAGTCAGCTACCTTGACCTGGCTGTGGACACACCCACCCACTTGTCGGCTGAATCCCTGGGTTTTCGTTTGCCTGCAGGCACTGAACTCAGCGAAGTGCAAAAACGCGAAAACGCTGTTTCCGAGGCACTGGTATCGCAATTTCTGGCGTCTGACGTGATTGTGGTTGGTGCACCGCTGTACAACTTTGCGATTCCAAGCCAGCTCAAGGCATGGATTGACCGCATCGCCCAGGTTGGCCGCACCTTCAAGTACACAGAAAAAGGCCCTGTCGGCCTGGCCGGTGGCAAAACCGTGATCGTGGCTTCGGCACGCGGCGGCGTGTATTCAACCAGCGACTTCATGCAGTCGATGGAACATCAGGAAAGTTACCTGAAAGTGGTGTTTGGCTTTGTTGGCATCACTGACGTGCGTTTTGTGCGCGCCGAAGGTCTGGCCATGGGCGAAGCCGCCAAAACCGCAGCTCTTGCAGCTGCGGAAATTGAAATCGCAACGCATACACAGACTGCAACGGCTGCCAACCAGCCACAGGCCAGTCTGGCTGCCTGATTTGGATTGACGCAGGGCCTTGAACGCCCTGCGCAGACAGCAAACTGCCACGCCCCATAAGCCCGCAACTGCGGGCCTTTGTTTTCCGGTGACTTTTCGCAACCCATGTTTAAGTCATGATCAAAGCATAAATGATTCGTTGGGTTTAAGCACCAGCAGCTCTATATTCACCGTTCGACTGAAATTTGCAGTTGTTTATGCAAAAGGTGAATGATGAGTGAAGTGCTGGATAGAGAAAAACCACAAATACTGGAAATCCGGGCATTTGATGCCCCTTTGGGTGCCGAAGTGCTGGGCCTGGACTTGTCCCAGCCGCTGACTGCTGATGACTTCAAGCGGATTCACCGCGCCCATCTTGACCACCATGTGCTGGTGTTTCGGGACCAGCGCATCACCGCGCAGCAGCAGATTGACTTCAGCCGCCGTTTTGGCCCGCTGCAGATTCATGTGCTGAAAAGCTTTCAGCTCGTGAACCACCCTGAAGTGCTGATTGTTTCCAACATCAAGGAAAACGGCGAGCCGATAGGCCTGGGGGACGCTGGCCATTTCTGGCACTCAGACCTGTCATACAAGGACAAGCCCAGCCTGGGCTCCCTGCTGCATGCACAGGAACTGCCTGCCGAAGGCGGCGACACGCTGTTTGCCAACCAGCACCTGGCGTGGGACACGCTGCCGCAGGCGCTGAAAACCGCCGTGGGCAGTCTGCAGGCCGAACATACCTATCTGGCCAAATACGAAGAACTGCGCGCCCGCAGCCCCTGGCGGCCCAAGCTGACACAAGACCAGGTGGATGAGGTCAAACCCGTCGTTCACCCCGTGGTTCGCACCCATCCTGAAACCGGCCGCAAGGCGCTGTTTGTCAGCGAACATTTCACCACCCGCATTGTGGGTGTGCCCGAAGACGAAAGCCGCGCCCTGCTGGCCGAGCTGTTTGTGCATGCATCGCGCGAAGGGCTGATTTACCGCCATGTCTGGCAGCCGCACGATCTGGTGTTCTGGGACAACCGCTCGGTCACGCACCTGGCTGGCGGCACACCCGACCACCTGCGCCGCAAGCTTTACCGCACAACCATTGAAGGTGATGTGCCGTTTTAAGGCTAGCTCACTCAAGCAGACTCCGAATTCACGACTTTTAAAACCATGAAACTCAAACCCTCTTATTTCACCCGCCTGGTCGCAGGCCTGGCGCTGGCCGGCACCACCCTGGCAGCACACGCCGAAGGCACGATCAGCATTGCCCAGCAATTTGGCATTGGTTACCTGATTCTTGACGTGGTGCAGGACCAGAAGCTGATTGAAAAATACGGCAAGACCCAGGGCCTGGACATCAAGGTGGAATGGAACCAGATTTCAGGCGCAACAGCGATGAATGAAGCGCTGCTGGCCAACTCGCTTGATGTGGTGTCTGCAGGTGTGCCGCCGCTGTTGACCTTGTGGGACCGTACCAAAGGCAAACAGAACGTCAAGGCTGTAGCCGCACTGGGCTCCCTGC
>JAZKIK010000822.1:0-2447 GCA_040384925.1 Pseudomonadota bacterium
GATGCCCTGCAGATTCTGCTGGTGCAAAGGCCCGAGGCTGCGACTGAACCTTTCCCCGGGTGCTGGGCACTGCCGGGCGGGTTTGTTCATGTGGACGAAGATGCAAGTCTGCTCGACTGCGCGCTACGCAAGCTGCATGAAAAAACCGGCGTGGCCACACCCTATCTTGAACAGCTGGGCAGTTGGGGCGGCGCCAGCCGCGACCCGCGCGGCTGGTCAAGCACCCACTGCTTTTATGCACTGATGCCGGCGCAGGCCGTGCAATTGCAAAAAGGCGGCAACGCCGCCGCAGTCCAATGGTTTGCAGCCGATGCAGCCCAGCGCCAGCAACTGGCCTTTGACCATGCCGAACTGCTGGCGACAGCGCTGGCCCGCCTGCGCAGCAAGGTTGAATACAGCTCGCTGCCAGCATTTTTGCTGGAAGAGCCTTTTACTTTGCCCGAACTGCAGCGCACTTATGAAATCGTGTTGGGCCGGCCAGTGGACAAAAGTGCTTTTCGCAAACGTATGCTGGATGGCCGGTTTTTGCTGGAGGTGGGCAAGCAGCCTGGTGTGCTGGGTCGACCAGCGGTGGTTTACCGTTTACTCGATAGAAGCCAGGCTGTGGTTTTTCCTCGGACCTTTGCGGCAACATATGGCAAAGACCCTGATTGAACTTGACTTGAAAAGGGCCTGCACAAAGCCCCCGCCAACATGCCGAGGAGTTGCCTTCGACATATCACACATGGCCCAAGTAACAGTAATGGGTTCATCACCCCATTAAAATGTTCTATATAACGAACATTTGAAGAGATTTTACCAAAATGTTCTAATATACGAACATGTTTAATAATCAAGCCACCAACCCCGGTCTGCCTTTGGCCAGTTCACTAGCCGAGTTCGGTGCCATCTATCGTCGTGAACGCCAGGCCCTGGGTTTGACACAAAGTGATGTAGCCCAAAAAGTGGGTTGCCGCCGCCAGACCATTGCGGACATGGAAGCAGGCAGGAGTGTGACAACGCTTACCCTGTTCAATGCCTTGGGAGCCATCGGCAAACAATTGCAAGTATGTGCACTCGGCCTTGACCTCGAGAACGTTCGTGACCTGCTCGGGCCGGACTGGGCGCAATGAGCATGAAGCCTTATCACAAAGCCGCACAAAAGATAAAGCTGCTTTTTGGCAGCACGCCTCAGGGCCACTCTGGAGTCCTGGCGCGTGAATCACAGTTTCAATGGCGCTACGACACACAGCACACTGCCTGCTCACTATCCCTCGCCATGCCTGTTCGCTATGGGTCCTACGCCAGCAGTACGCTGCATCCGATCTTCGCCATGAACCTGCCTGAAGGCGAGCAGTTCTTTCGTATTCGTACACGTTTTGCCAAGCAGTTTGCCAAGCTTGACGAGATGACCCTGCTGTCCATCGTCGGCCACAATCAGATTGGCCGGGTCAGGCTGACACAAGACCGCAGCGGGCAATACCCCAGAAAGGCAGTATTCGGGCTGGAACAACTCAAAGGCATCAAAGCATCCGATGAGTTGTTTGACTATCTGTTCGAACAGTATTTTGATGCGGGCATCTCCGGAGTGCAGCCCAAATTCATGATTCCCGATGCAGACATGCCTGAGGCGACAGGCAAATCCACTGCACGCATTCCTGATCTCATCATCAAGACAGGCGGACTGGAATATCCCAACCTGAGCCAGAATGAGTTCGTCTGCATGAGTGCTGCCCGGAAGGCCGGTCTGGAAGTGCCTGAATTTCATTTGAGCAATGACGCCCAGATGTTCATCATGCGCCGGTTTGACCTTGTGCCCCAAGGTGAGAACCAGGAAGCTCAACGACTTGGGTTTGAAGACATTGCCGCACTCACAGGTGCTGTCTACGACATGGCAGGCGACTACAAATACCAGGGCAACTACGAGGGCATCGTCTCCATCATTGGGCGGCTTTGCCAGGCCGACCCGGGCTTGCAGAAACACAAATTTTTTGAGCAGCTTGTGCTGAGCATCATGGTGCGCAACGGTGATGCTCACCTCAAAAACTTCGGTTTGCTCTACCAGGACCCTTCACAGGCCAGCAGCATCAGGCTGGCACCTCTGTTTGATGTTGTAACCACCTCGGCCTACGACTACACAAACCAGCGCACAGGCCGCATGATGACGGACCGCAGCCTTGCATTGAAGCTCAACAAAAGCCGTAATTACCCTGATCGCCGGCAAGTACTGGACTTTGGCCGAAGCCACTGCGGCATACAGCACCCCGAGTTGATCATCGAGAGGATTTCACAGGCCATGAGCGAAACCCTGCTGGAGTACAGCCACATCTTCCCGCACGACTTCGCCAGGCGAATGAACGATGAATGGCAGGCCGGACGCTCATCCCTGCAAGCTGATCAAATCTTCATGCCTGGGCCGGGGACAAATTGAAAGCACAAAGCGCACAGCCCATATCATTTATTGACCG
>JAZKIK010000823.1:0-2904 GCA_040384925.1 Pseudomonadota bacterium
TGCGCAAAAACCTCGGCATATTCCGCCAGGTCTTCCAGCACGTTTTCAGCGTTTTTGACATCCTTGGGGTTGGCCTGGATGTGTGCGATAAGGGACTGGACAAAGCTGATGCCTTCATCGGCGGTAAACCACTTTTCGCCTTCTCCTTCAGGCAATTGCACATCTTCACCCAGCATGTCGGACAGGTCTTCAGCTGACATGGCCACAAAGTCGTCAAATTTGGGCAGACCCTGCTTTTTGCAGATGGCATCAAGCTTTTTGGCATCTTTGGCCAGCGCTTTGCCGTTGACAAAAGTATCAAAGTCCGTGTCTTCCTGATCAAGAACGATGTAAAAAGCGACGCTCATGTGGGCTCCCAAAGTGTGAATGAAGGCACATTATCAAATCCCGGCCATGAAATGCCAATCTGCGCTATCGTCAACTTATCTTCCACGCATTCAGGACATTCCATGAACCCCATTCACCGTCGCGCGGCCCTGCTGCTGGTCACCGCTCTTGCAGCAGGCAGTTCTTTCGCCCAATCAGCCGCACCTGTACGTGTGGGTTCCAAAATCGACACCGAAGGCAAGTTGCTCGGCAACATGATTGTCCTGGTGCTTGAAGCCAATGGCATCAAGACTGAAAACAAGGCATCGCTCGGCAATACCAAGGTGGTGCGTGGTGCCATCACGGCGGGTGAGATTGATATCTATCCTGAGTACACCGGCAACGGCGCCTTCATGTTTTCAGAAGAATCCAGCCCGGTCTGGAAAAACGCCAAGGCCGGTTACGAGCGTGTCAAAACGCTGGACTATGACAAAAACAAAATTGTCTGGCTGGCGCCGTCTCCGGCCAACAACACCTGGGCGATTGCCGTGCGCAAAGAGGTGGCCGCCGTCAACAAACTCAAAACACTGGACGATCTTGGCAAGTGGCTGGCGTCCAACCCATCTGGCGGGCAGTTCAAGCTGGCCGCTTCAGCCGAATTTGTCGAACGTTCAGATGCTTTGCCAGCCTTCCAGACGGCCTACAACTTCAAGCTCAAACCCGAGCAATTGCTGACGCTGGCTGGCGGCGACACGGCTGTCACGATCAAGGCTGCGGCTGAAAAAACCTCGGGTGTCAATGCGGCCATGGCTTATGGCACTGACGGCGCGGTGGCGGCGCTGGGCCTTGTCATCATGGACGATCCCAAAGGAGTGCAGCCCATTTATGCACCAACCCCCATCATTCGTGAAGAAGCACTGAAGAAAAATCCCAAAATCAGGGATGTGCTGGCCCCGGTGTTCAAACTGCTCGACGGGCCAACCCTGCAGGGCCTGAATGCCAAAATCCAGCTTGAAGGGCAGGACGCCAAAAAAGTGGCTGGTGATTTCCTCAAGTCCAAGGGTCTGCTGAAATAAATCGGCTTTGTTTGCTTTGAGCATCCTGTTCAGGCAAAACGTGCCGCCGGGCCTGCCAGGTGCAACGCCGGTGGCTCGTCATAAGCCCGCGCTGGCACTTTTAAGCCTGACAATGCTGGCTGGCCTGTATGGCCTGGCATTCGTCAGGGTTGCACCCAACCGGCTGCTGTCAGGCGAGCCGATTTCCCTTTTTTCAATGCTGCATGGCCCCGCATGGGGGCTGGCGCTGCTGCTGGCTGGCCTGGTGGGGGCTGCTTTTTTGAAACCAGGCACCCTGCTTGACCGGTTTTCAGCGCTGGCTGCCGGGTTGCTGATTCCAGGCTTGCTGTGTCTGGCTGCGTCTTATGCCAGGCAGGTCGCCCTGGCTGAGTCACCGATAGCCCGCACTTCTCTGGGCGGTGCCTTCTGGCTGGCAGTTTTGCTTTTGGGGCTGGTGCTTGCAGATGCACTGACAAGATCAGGGGCGGGCAGGGCGTTCAGATTTTTTGCACTGATGCTGGTGATGCTACCTGCCTTGGCCCTGCTGGCCAGCGGCTTTTGTGACGAACTTTCCATCATGAAGGAATACGCCAACCGCAGCGATATTTTCTGGCCTGCCCTTGCCCTTGCCCGGCATCTGCAGATTGTGGTGCTGGCGCTGGTTTTTACGCTCTGCATTGGGTTGCCGCTGGGTTGGGCAGCGCATCGGTTTGAGAGCGTCGGCCGGCTGCTTTTTCCGGTGCTCAATATCATCCAGACCATTCCTTCCATTGCGCTGTTTGGCCTGCTGATGGCACCCCTTGCCTTGCTGGCCGCCAGTTGGCCGGTGTTGGGAAAAGCCGGTATCAGCGGTGTGGGCTTGGCACCTGGGCTTATTGCACTGACGCTTTACAGCCTGCTGCCTGTTGTGCGCGGCACCCTGGCCGGGCTGGCACAGGTGCCGTCGGCCGTGCGGCAGGCGGCTGATGGTCTGGGTATGTCCGCCGTTCAGCGCTTCTGGCAGCTTGAAGTGCCGCTGGCCTTGCCCGTGGTGCTGGGCGGCGTGCGTACCGGTGCGATTCAGGCGATTGGCCTGGCAGCGGTCACGGCGCTGATTGGTGCGGGCGGCCTGGGCTCCATCATGTTTGAAGGGCTGTTCAGCAGTGCGCAGGACCTGGTTTTGCTTGGTGTATTGCCGATTGTGCTGATGGGTGCGCTGGCCGACGCTTTGTTCAAGGTGCTGATCAGTGTGACCGCGCACAAAGGAGGGCAGGTTTGATTGAGTTCCAGAATATTTCCAGGTCCTACGGCCCCGTCAAGGCAATACAAAACCTGAACCTCAAAATTGATCGCGGCGAATTTGTCGTGCTGATCGGTGCGTCCGGCTCGGGCAAATCAAGCTTGCTCAAGATGATCAACCGAATGGAAAACCACGACGCCGGCAGGATTCTGCTCGACGGCCGCGAGATCTACAGCTTCAGGGTACGTGACTTGCGGCTGCGCATGGGCTACGCCATCCAGTCGGTCGGGCTTTTTCCGCACTGGACGGTGGAGCGCAATATCG
>JAZKIK010000824.1:0-7279 GCA_040384925.1 Pseudomonadota bacterium
CCTTGAGGTCTTCACCGCCCACGGCCGTGGCAATGACGCCGGGCTTGAGCTGTTTGATTTTCTGCAGCTGGGTTGAAAAATCACGTGTGTTCTGCGGCACCACCAGCTCTTCAACAATACGTCCACCATTGCCTTCAACAATGCCGCGTATGCCGCGCGCCGTGTTGTGACCCCACTGGTAGTCACTCGTCAGCAACAGCCAGTCACGCCCGAAACCCGTCATCGCACCCTTGACCACCGAGGTCGAGAAATTGGTGCCATTGCCGTCCCACACAAACTTGGTGCGGTGGCAGTCCTTGCCGGCTTCTGTTGGCGAACTGGAGTTGGTGTTGAAGTAAATACAGCCATGCTTTTGCGCCACCTGCGAGATGGCATTGGCCGCGCCCGAATGCACGCCGCCCAGCAGGAAGGCCACCTCTTTATTTGTGATCATGTCCTGCGCAACCGCCGCAGCCTTTACCGCATCACCACCGGTATCGGCATGCACGGTTTCTATGCGGCGGCCCAGCACACCGCCGCGCTCGTTCGCCTCATTGATGGCCATGAGGATGCCGCGCTGCTCGTCCTGCCCACTGGCCGCGTACTGGCCCGTGTCATCGGTAGACAGGCCGATCAGCATCGGCTTTTTGGCACGCGTCTGCGACCACGCATGATGCGAAGTCCAGGGGCCGAAAAAACCCAGCGCGGCAGCGCCTGCGCCCCGGATCAACTTGCGTCTCTCGCCCTGTTTGCCGGCGAGGGACGCAGGGCTCCGCTGTCCTGCCGCGCCGGCAGGTGCGATCGTGTTCATGGTGATGCCTAGACTTCGTAGCTGGGTGTGGCTGCGTAGCTCTCGAGCTTGCACGCACCAGCGGAGTCTTTGTCCATCACATCTTTCGGGTCGGCCTGTGTGAGGATCTTGAAGATGTCGTCTTTTTCGGCAGGCGCATCGTTGTAGCTCGCCATGTAGATGGTTTGCTGGCACTGGTGGGTAACCGGGTCCATCCACGCGTCGTAATGCTGCAGGCGGTCGGCAGCTGTCATCTTGCGGCCTTCAAGCTTTTTGATGACGGCAATATTGTTGGTGGTGCCGGCTTCTTCAACACAGCGCAGCAATTCGCGCGTGGCCATGTAGCCGTTGTGATACACGTTGCCGGGCACACGTATTGCCATGCCCGGGAACTGCTTCTGGTAGGCCGCCACAAACTCTTTCACGCCAGGCAGGTTGAGGCGCCAGTACCAGGTGGTGCCAAAGACGCCGAAGATCGCCTCGGGGCCAAGACCGTAAACATCAGGCCAGTCCTGCTGGTTGTTGATCCAGGCCATGCTCTGGTTCATCTTGAGTTGCACAACCTGCTGGCGAAGTGCCTTGATGTCATCACCACCGACAGCCGTGGCAACCACGTTGGGCTTGAGCTGCTGCAGCTTGAGCAGGTAAGACGAAAAGTCGCGGGTGTTCTGTGGCACCAGCAACTCTTCAACAACCTTGCCGCCGTTGGCTTCAACAATTCCGCGAGTGGCTTTGGAAGTGGTGTGGCCCCACACATAGTCATTGGTCAACAGCACCCAGTTCTTGCCACTGGCCTTGATGGCGTTTTTCACCGTGGCGTTGGAAAAGTTGGTGCCATTGCCATCCCAGACAAACTTGGTGCGGTGGCAGTCCTTGCCAGCTTCAGTCGGTGAACTGGAGTTGGTATTGAGAAAAATCGTGCCGTACTTTTGTGCAACCTGCGAAATCGCGTTGGACACACCCGAATGCACCGCACCGATCAGAAAAGAGGCTTCGTTGCGTGTGATCATGCGCTCGGCAACCCGCGAACCGGTGGCCGGTGTGGTTTCTGTGTCGATATGAATCGCCTCGATACGGCGGCCCAGAACACCGCCCTTGTCATTGAACTCCTTGATGGCCATCATGGCGCCCAGGCGCTCCTCGCCGCCTGATGCAGCGTACAAACCTGAGGCATCCATGGTCAGGCCAATCGTCAGTGGCTTTTTTTGTGCGGTCTGGGCCCAGGCATGGTTGTGTTTCCAGGGGCCCATGAAGGGTGCCACGCCATAGAGGCCGACCCCTGCAACTGCCAGGGCAGAGTTTTTCAGCAGCTTGCGGCGGGACGCTACTGCGGCGTCCACCCGGTCGCCGGACTCCATTGTTGATGGGGTGATGGATTGGGTTTGTGTATTGATAGTGCTCATGTCTGTCTCCTGCTGGTTATGGGTTGTTAACGGGGAACGATCTTCACGTCGTTGAGTTTTTCCTGGGCTTCAAAAAGGGACGCCATCAGCCCGTCGCCAAACCCTGCGTTGACGGCTTGTACAAGACTTTGATGGGTGGCGCTGCCGATGATGCTTGCCACAGGCAGCATCTCGGCCAGGTGGCCGTAATAACGCAGGTCCTTGCGGGCATTGGAGATGCCGAATTTGAAGCCGGTCACATCACCTTCTTTTAGGGTTTTGGTAGCCATCATCTGGAAGATGCCGCAATTGACGCCGCCGGCTGAAAACACGTCGTAGAGCTTGTTCAAATCAAGGCCGCTTTTGGCCGCCACGGCAAAAGCTTCGGCAATGGTGGCGGCAAAAGTCATGGCCACCATGTTGTTGACCAGCTTGAGCACATGGCCGTGGCCGGGCGGGCCGACATGAAAGATGTTTTCGCAAAAAGCCTTCAACACGGGTTCAAGAATGGCAAAGTCTTCCGGCTCGGCACCCACCATGGTGTTGAGCCGGCCTTCTTCAGCCTCCTTGGGTGTGCGCGCCAGCGGTGCGTCAACAAATTTGATGCCTCTGGCGGCCAGGTCGCCTCTGATTCGTGTTGTGGAAGCTGGCTCGGCGGTGGATGTGTCCACCACGATCAGGCCGCTGCGGCCAGATTCAAGCAGGCCGCCCTTGCCGTAGACCACTTCTTCAACCTGAGGCGAGCCGGTCACGCAGATAAAAACAATATCCGAGGCCTGGGCGCATTCGGCATTGCTTGTCGCCTCTTTGGCCCCTGCCGCAATCAGGTCGGCCAGCTTGTCGCGATTGCGGTTGACCTTGAAGGTCAATTCGAAACCCTTGGCGAGCAGGTTTTTTGCCATGCCATGGCCCATCATTCCGATACCGATGAATCCAATTTTTTGTGTCATGTTTTTTTGTCCTTTTTGAATTTCAAAGCGCTGTTTTCGTGACTTCTGCGCGTGCCTCGTCCCACAGCTTGATCAATCGTGCATACCGTTCCGCAACGTCCTGCACAACGGTTTCATCGTTCATCTGCCTGGCAAACCAGGCGCTTGCAGCATCGGCAAAGATCGAGCGGCCCACTGCAAAACCCCGGCAAATGGCGTGCGGTGCCGCGATACGAAAACTCTGATCCAGGTGGTCTTCGCTGGCCTCCAGGCCCAGCACCAGCACGCCCCGGCAATGCGGGTCATTGCGGGTGATGACTCCGCTTATGTTTTCCCACTCCTGCGCGGTTTTTGCGGGCGGCAGCTTCCACCAGTCAGGGAAGATGCCTGCGCGGTAAATCTGCTCCAACGCCTCGGCCAGCGTGCTTGCACTGCAGGGCAAGTCGCGCGGCGGAATGACCTCAATCAGGAACTCGTGAAAGGTGCTGACGCTGGCGTGTTGCAGTTCTGCCAGGCGCGCCAGCTGGGCCTCGCGCAGCGCCAGCGGGTCATGCGGGTGGTAGCTGAGCAGGCATTTCGCCACATGCTCGCCGGGCCAGTTGCGCATGGCGCTGTCAAGGCCGCAACCGGCTTCAAACTGCAGTGGCCTGGAGCCAGGCAGCTCAACGGGCCGCGCAACCCACCAGCCTTTGCCTGTCATGCCGGGAAACACGTCTTCGCCAAAACGCCCGTCAACAATGATGCCCACACCCTGGCGCTGCCCCGCGCCCCGGCGTGCGCCTTCGGCCACCAGGCTTTTGAAGGCGCGTATCTGTTCATGGCCGCTGCCATGGCGCGCAGCAATCTCTTCGAGCTGGACGCGGTGGTCAAATGCAAGAATGACCAGTTCGTCCCAGCGCCGTGTACGCGTGCTGACGCGGTGCAGATGCTCCAGCTGTGCATCTTCACGCAGACACCGTGTGGTCGAGCCATGCAGCAGAAAAAACTGCAGCTCTTCCCAGCTCGGCATGGCTGGCGAGCAGCCGTGGCGCGACACCACCATGGCGCCGCAAGCGTTGGCATAAGCGCAGCAGCGGCTCAGTGCTTCACCACGAATCCAGCCGCGCAAAAAACCCGACATGAAGGCGTCACCGGCACCCAGCACGTTAAAAACATCGACTGGAAAACCCGGCCCTTTCAGCCCCTGTTCAATGTCCTCGGGTATGGCAGCTTCAAACACAACACAGCCCATGGGACCGCGTTTGACCACCAGCGTTGCAGCCGTCAGTTCGCGCAGGCGGCGCAGCGCAGCCAGTGTGTCGGTGCTGCCGCCTGCAATGTGGATTTCTTCTTCGGTGCCCACAATCAGCTCACATTTGCCTACAAGGGTTTGCAGGTGTGCGCTGACCTCGCCTGAAGGTACAAAACGCTGCTCACCCATGCCGGGGCTGGTCAGCCCCCAGAGTACAGGGCGGTAGTCAATATCAAGCACCACGCGGGTGCCCGCAGCCTGGGCGTGGGTGATGGCCTGCAGGCAGCTCTCATAAGTGCCGGGCTGTGACAAATGCGTGCCAGACAGCAGCAGGGTGGCTGATGAGGCGATGAATGCGGCATCAAAATCGGCCGGGCTGATGGCCATGTCGGCACAGTTGTCGCGGTAAAAAACCAGCGGAAAAGTGTTCTTGTCCTGAATGCCCAGAAACACCAGCGCCGTCAGGCGTTTTGGGTCGGTCAGCACATGGCTGACATCCACACCTTCGGCGGCCAGTTGCTCACGCACAAAACGGCCGAGATGCTCGTCGCCCACACGTGTCAGCATGGCTGGCCTGAGCCCCAGGCGCGCCACACCCACTGCCGTGTTGGCGGGTGAACCGCCCAGGTATTTGCTGAAGCTCTGCATGTCTTCCAGCCGCCCGCCCATCTGTTCACCATAAAGGTCCACCGCCGCGCGGCCCATGCAAATCACATCGAAGCGTCTTTTCATAAAGTCTCCTTGCGGCGTGGCGCCTTGCGCGTGCTTTTGCCATTGTTTTTTTCAGCCAGCTGATGCCCGGTGCTGACAACCAGCGCCTGTGCCAGACACAGCGGCGCAACCAGCGAACGGAAGGGTTTGGAAGAGTCGTCGGCGAGCTCAAGGCACACGGTTGCCGCTGCCTTGAGTGGGGACAGCGGGCCGTCGGTGATGGCTACCACCAGCGCGCCCATGCGGGCAGCGGCTACGGCAGCCTCTATCACTTCAGGTGAATAGTTGCGAAAACTCGCCACCACCAGCACGTCGCCGGGCGCTATCGAACGCAGGCTTTCACGCAGCATGCCGCCAGTGCCGTCCAGCAGATGGGTACGCAGCTCAAGCTGGCTCAGTGCGTAAGCCAGATAAGCTGCAATCGGAAAGGCCCGGCGCTGCGCCAGCACGTGGATGCGCGGCGCAGCCGCCATCAGCTTGACGGCGGCCTGCAGGTCTGTTTGCAGCGTGGTATTTTCGAGCTGGCTCAGCTCGGCCACAGATTCGCCGACCAGCTGATGCAGCACACCGGCCGGTGCCACCTCGCCGTCGGCCTGCCTGAGGCGGATCTGTTCTATGCGTTCCCGGTAACTGTCAGACCGCTCAAGCAGATGGCCACGAAAGACCTGCTGCATTTCGGAAAAACCACGATAGCCCAATGCATTTGCAAAGCGGATCATGGCTGAAGGCTGGACTTCATTGGCCTCGGCCACCGTGGCCACGGTGCCCAGCGCCAGCTCATTGGGTTGCTCCAGCGCAAACCGGGCAATGCGCTGCAGCTGTTTTGACATGCCGGGGTAGGCCCTGGCAATCACGCCCTTGAGTTCTTCGTAAGTTGTCACAGTGTCCATGAAGGCCTTGTTGATGAATCCGTAAAACGGTCTGGTGTGTCTGGCTGTTTGCCTGTTAAATAGAACAAATGTTCTTGCATGTTTTAATATTAGAACGTACATTCTGTTTTGTCCAGCGTTTATTTCAAACATTCATCGAGACACTTTTCATGCAACTCGCCACTGGCCGTGCGCCGCTCATACCCTTGCCCATGCTGATCACCCTGGCGGTTCTTGCGTCCACGCCGCTGTGGGTCACGCGTGTGGGCCTGTACCAATACCTGGCGCTGGAAATCATGATCTGGGTGCTGTTTGCCCTGGGTTACAACCTGCTTCTGGGGTTTACCGGCCTGCCGTCATTCGGGCACGGGGCATTTTTTGGGGCGGGCGCTTATGCCTTTGGCCTGCTGCAGCTACGGGTCTGGCCCAACCTGTGGTTTGACCTGGCTGGTGCGGTGCTGGTCACAGCAGCCCTTGGCGGGTTGGTGGCACTTTTTATTTCGCACCGGCGAGGCATCTACTACGCCTTGCTGACCATTGCCTTTGGCCAGGTCTTCTGGTTTGTGGCCAACAAATGGCATACCGTGACGGGTGGTGAGGACGGCTTGCTCAATATCAAACGGCTGCCTGCCGACTTTGGTTTTGTCTCCATCAACCTGTCCAGCAACAATGCCCTGTTTTTCTTCTGCCTGGTGGTGTTTGCGCTGGTGCTGGGTGGTCTGTGGCGGCTGGTTCATTCACCTTTGGGCCGCATTTTCAGCGCTATCAAACAAAACGAAATGCGCGCATCTTTTGTGGGTTACAACGTCTGGCTTTACAAGTGGCTGGCGTTCACGATTTCAACGGCCGTGGCCGGCCTGGCGGGAGCACTTTTTGCAATGGCCCAGCAGTCGGCTTACCCGAATGTGATGAGTCTTCACAACTCGGGTTTTGTGGTGATGATGGTACTGATTGGCGGCGGCATGGTGAGTTTCTGGGGCCCGCTGATAGGTGCGACCTTCTTTATCCTCGCGCGTGACCTGCTCGGTGCCTATACCGAAACCTGGCTGCTCTGGTACGGCCTGATCTTCATGGCCATGGTGCTCTTCAAACCCGAAGGTATTGCCGGTGCCTGGCAGGCCTGGCGAGCTTCGCGTGCGCGTGCAGGCAAAAAAGTGGCGTCCGCAACAGCACTGGTGGCCGGAGGTGTGTTGTGAAATTATTCGAGGCCAAAGGCCTTTCAAAACGTTTTGGTGCCCAGGTCGTGCTGCAGGACATCACACTGGCGGTCGAAGAAGGCCAGCTCAATGGCATCATGGGCCCCAATGGTGCTGGCAAGACGACCTGCTTCAATGTGCTGACCGGGCGTTACAAACCTGACCGCGGCAGCGTCACCTTTGCCGGGGAAG
>JAZKIK010000824.1:7289-9307 GCA_040384925.1 Pseudomonadota bacterium
GAGGCATCAACCATGCAAGTTTCACGCAAGACCCCGCAAGGGGGTTTCACGCTCTTTCCAGATCATGAACCTGTTTGACAGTTATACGGCACTCGACAACGTGCTGGTGGCCACCCCGCATGTGCGCAGACAGGGTTTTAACCCCTGGCGTGACCTGGGTGCGGACTCCACCGCGCGCGAGCTGGCTGCCGCAGTGCTGGAGCGTGTGGGCCTCAAGGGCAAGGAATATACCCTGGCCAGCAGCCTGTCCTATGGCGAGCGTCGCGCGCTGGAAATCGGCGTGGCGCTGGCCGCCGAGCCGCGCATGCTGTTTCTCGACGAACCGACCGCAGGGCTGGGCGCCGAGGGGACTGCCCGACTGATGGATCTGGTGCAGCAACTCAAGCGGCAACTGACGATTGTGATCATCGAGCACGACATGAACTTTCTTTTCAGGCTGGCGGACCAGATTTCCGTCATCCATTGGGGCCAGGTCATTACCCAGGGTACACCCTCCGAGCTGAGGCAGAACGAATGGGTCCAGCGTTCCAGCCTGGGAGCGCTGGCATGAACGCCGTCCTCAAACCCATGGCAAGGCAGGCTGCAGAAGCGGACATGCTGGCCGTCAGCCGCATTGACACTTTTTACGGCGAGACACAGGTTCTGTTTGATGTCTCGCTGCGTGTGGCACCCGGCGAGGTGGTGGCCTTGCTGGGGCCTAACGGCGCGGGCAAGACCACTACATTGCGTTCCATTCTGGGCCTGACGCCTGCCCGCAAGGGCAGCATAAGTTTTGACGGAAGGGACGTTTCACAGCTGCCTACCCACAAAATTGCCCAGGCCGGCCTGGGCTGGGTGCCGGACGACAGGCGCATCTTTCCAACGCTGACGGTAGCGCGCAACCTGGCGATTGCCCGCAAGCTCACGCGCTTTCGCAAATGGACAGAAAAAGAGTGTTTTGAAATCTTCAGCGCGCTTGAATACCTGATGCACCGCGAATGCGAAAACCTCTCCGGTGGCGAGATGCAGATGGTTGCGATCTCGCGTGCGCTGCTTGGCTCGCCCGGCCTCGTTTTGTTTGACGAACCCAGCCAGGGCCTGGCACCCAAGGTGGTGCAGGACGTGATGAAAACCATTACCCGGCTCAAGTCCGAAGGCATTGCCGTGCTGGTGGTCGAGCAGAACGTGCAAAGCGCCCTTGCGGTGTCTGACCGTGCCTACGTCATGAACCAGGGCAAGATTGTTCACGAAGGCCCAGCGGCCACCCTGCGCAGCGATGCCGCCCTGCGCCGCCACCTTTTAGGAGTCTAGTCATGAGCAGCACCCCACTTTTGCGTGTAGAACACGTGACCAAACGTTACCAGCGCGGCCTCGTCAACAAAAAAACCACTTTTTCACTGAATGCTGATTTCGAGGTCGCCGAGCCCTGTGTGGTCGGCGTGATGGGCCCGAACGGCTCAGGCAAAACCACTTTGTTTGAACTGATCACCGGCAGCAATCTGCCCAGCAGCGGACGGGTGCTGGTCCAGGGCCAGGACATTCATGAAGTGCGCACCAGGGAGCGCGACCGGCTGGCGATTCATTACCACCAGTCTTACCAGGTGCGCTCTTTCCAGAAGGCCAAACCCGACTTCATGCTGCAGCATGCAAGTGGCAATTCTCCGCTGGTCCACCTGTTTGATGAACCGCAATTCAACACACAGGACGGTTACATCGGCTTCATGCTGGAGTTTTTCAAAAAACTGCGCAACAAGGGCCGGGTGGTTTTTTTATGCCTGCACCCCAACGAGGCTTACCACGTGGACATTCTGCGCCAGTGCTGCGAGCGTTTTATCTTTGTGCAGAAAGGGGTGGTCAGCCAGGCACCGGACTTTGACACGCTGGCCATGGACCCGAATGTGCGCACCTACCTTGGCGCGCTGGCACCCGCAATCACTTCATTGGATTAATTGAAAAACTGTCAGCTAAGGATGCTCTGCATAATCCTCGCGGTACTGTGGCAGTCGGATCGGGATGGGCTGCAAGGCGTCTTTTTGCAG
>JAZKIK010000825.1:0-3062 GCA_040384925.1 Pseudomonadota bacterium
TTTTGTAGTGCTTCACGGTTTGTTTGCTCCTGAAGTTTCTGGTTGATCGCCTGGAGGTTTGACGACTTTGATGGACAGCGCCTGCAAGCTTGCAGTATCAGGGAAATTCACGGGCCCAGGGATGCCGCGCATCATGTCTTTTGTGATTTGCAAATTTGCAAATCATCTGTTCCAGGCCTGCGGCGTTTCAGGCTAGAAAATGGTGTGGGTTCGCTGGCCTTCAGCCATGCCTGCATCGGGGGACAGCATACGCATGGGTCTGCCATAGATGCGGCGAATCCGCTCAGCCAGTGGCGGGTGAGAGTCAAACCAGCCAGCGCCAGTAGCAGGTGCCACCAGCAGCATGTGCTGCACCGATGGATGCAGGGGCCGCGAGCCGTCTGCGCCCGCCTGCTGGCCGGCCACCTTGCGCAGCACACCGCCCAGCCCTTCCTTGCTGCGGGTGAGCTGAATCGCCCGGGCATCAGCCAGAAATTCGCGCTGGCGCGAAACGGCCGCCTTCAGCGCGCGCCCTGCCAGCCAACCCAGCGAACCTGCGGCCATGATGGCCAGACCAGGCAAGGCCAGAATGGAGCGATGGCGGAAATCATCGGCCTGGCACATGGTTCTGCCCAGGTTAAAGATCATTTCCAGCCCAAAAACCATGCCTGCCAGCCGCATATTGAGCCGGGTATCGCCTTCAAGAATGTGGCTGAACTCGTGCGCGACCAGGCCTTGAAGCTCATCGCGTGTCAGGGTGTCGAGCGCACCCTCGGTCACGGCAAGCACCGCATCACCAACGTTCCAGCCACAGGCAAAGGCATTGATGCTGCGTACACGAACCAGCACCATGGGTTGGGGCGCTTTCATGCTGGCCGCAATGGCAAGCTCGCTCACGATATTGCAGAATTTTTGCTCTGCAGGGCGACTGGTCGGCCAGGCTTCACGCGCACCCACCCTGCGCGCCAGTTTTTCACCACCGGCGCTGAGCGCGGAGGTTTCAATCCACCAGCCACCAATCACAAACAACAGGGTGACGCCCGTATTGACGGTGAAAAAGTAGCCCGGATAGGCCCAGCCGGACGGCAGTAAAAGCTGCCAAGTCAGGGCCAGCGCCAGGTTGACGAGCAGAACCAGCCCAAGAACCGTCAGGGCAAACAGCAGCAGCAAGCGCGTGGTGCGGGCTCTGGCGTTTTCCTGATGCTCAAAAAAGCGCATGGCTGGGGCCTTTTGACAGCTTCACATCTGGATGCGCACAGCCTGACGCTCCACCGCACTTTCGGTGGCACTCAGCATCACGGACGGTGTAAAACTGAACAAGCGGGCCACCAGCACGGCTGGAAACTGCCCCTGGGCGTTGTTGTAGTCAAGCACCGCGTCGTTGTAGGCCTGGCGTGCAAATGCGACCTTGTTTTCAGTGCTGGTGAGTTCTTCACTGAGTTCACGAATCGTCTGGTCGGCTTTCAGTTCGGGATAAGCCTCGGCCACAGCAAACAGGCGCCCCAGACTGCCGCCAAGTGACTGTTCAGCCACCGAAAGTGCAGCCACCGCCGCAGCGTTGGCAGGTTTGCTGCGCACTGCATCGCTGGCGGACTTGGCCTGGTTTCGGGCGTTCATTACCGCTTCAAGTGTTTCACGTTCATGCTGCAGATATTTTTTGGCGGCCTCCACCAGATTTGGAATCAGGTCATAACGGCGCTTGAGTTGAACATCTATCTGTCCAAAGGAGTTGGCAATCACGTTTTTGAGCCGCACCAGCCGGTTGTAGGCACCTACCGCCCAAAATACCAGCAGGGCCAGCGCAGCAATCAGAACCAGTGTTTGTGACGACATGAAAAGCTCCTTGGATGATCTGGAAAGCAGACGGCAAGCGCCTGGAAGCAGTGGCTTGTCTGGCTGCTGCTAGATTAACTTGTTTTGGCGGTTTCAAGCAATCTGCATCGACTGGAAAGACGCCATGCGGCGACGCTGGACGACTGGCACAGACTTGCGCAGCAGTCCTCAAACATCATGACAACTCAGCAATTGAGGTCAAAACCGGGGCGGTCATGAAAAAACCCCACAGCCTTTGACAAAGCCTGTGGGGTTTTTGATATCTGCCAGCCTGAAAAACCAGGGCTGGTGATGGTAACGATCGATTATTCGGTTGAGTCGCTATCGCTACCGGCTGGTACGGCTTCCAGTTCGGCGGCTTCGGCCTCGGCAATGGCGCGGCGCTCTGCGTCGTCCATCAGGTCCTTGGCTTTGCGTGCCTCGTGGTAGGCCATACCGGTACCGGCTGGTATCAAACGGCCAACGATCACGTTTTCTTTCAGGCCACGCAGCTCGTCGCGCTTGCCCATGATGGCAGCCTCGGTCAGCACGCGGGTGGTTTCCTGGAAGGAAGCCGCAGAAATAAACGAGTCGGTTGACAAGGATGCCTTGGTGATCCCGAGCAAGAGGTTGCTGAAGGTAGCCGGGATCTTGTTGTCCGCACGCAGGGAATCGTTCATGTCAAGCATGACTGAACGCTCGACCTGCTCGCCAGCAATGTAGGCGGAATCACCCACATTTTCAACAACCACACGACGCAGCATCTGACGAACAATCACTTCAATGTGCTTGTCATTGATCTTCACGCCCTGCAGACGGTATACGTCCTGCACTTCATCAACAATGTAACGGGCCAGTTCTTCCATGCCCAGCAAACGCAGAATGTCTTGCGGGTCGGCCGGACCGTCCACAATCGACTCGCCCTTGTTCACAACCTGGCCTTCGTGGACCAGAATGTTCTTTTCCTTCGGAACCAGGTCTTCCCAGACCTTGCCTTCAGGATCAGTGATCTGCAGGCGAATCTTGCCTTTGGTTTCCTTGCCAAACGACACGGTACCGGTCATTTCTGCCAGTGTGCCCTTGTCTTTTGGTGTGCGGGCTTCAAACAACTCGGCCACACGCGGCAGACCACCGGTAATGTCACGGGTTTTCTGGCCTTCGATCGGGATACGGGCCAGCACTTCGCCGGGGCCCACGTCCTGACCATCACGCACCTGAACCAGCGCACCAACCTGGAAGCCAATCGTCACCGAGTGATCGGTGCCGGGGAT
>JAZKIK010000826.1:0-932 GCA_040384925.1 Pseudomonadota bacterium
TCATGACCAGCTCGCTTGAGGGTACGCGGTCAAGAGTCAGCAGCAGCCAGCGGCACAAACGCTGTTCAACGCTGTGGTGAGAGTTGCAGACAGCGGTTTGCATCATCTGCGTCATCAGCGCCTGGGTGTAACGCAGCAGCAAAACCTGCAGTTTGCCTGCGCGTTTGAATTCGCTGATCAGCACCTGCCGGTCAAGCCGCCAGGCCTGACCGGCAGTCAGTACCACGGCCGAGCTGGAGGTGGTGTTGCCGCCCAATACCAGCGCCAGGCCCAGCATGCCTTCGCATCCGACCCCCGCTGCCATGGCTGAAGCACCTGACTCCATCACGTAATAAAGCGAAATGATGGACGTGCTGGGGAAAAAGGCGTGCTGCAACTGGCCGCCTGGCTGGTATGAAAGGTCGCCAAGCTGCAAGGTGACCAACTCCAGATGTTCAAGCAGCGGTGCGAGTTCTGCCTCCGGCAGGGCAGCCAGCAAATGGTTGTGCCTTGGGTTGGGGGGTGGCTGAGCCTGTAAAAGCATGGGTACGGGCGTCTTCAACGTAGGGTGGTTTCAACACCAATACCGCGAAAACCGATAAACCGGCAGGCATTGTCAAACATGGGCTCGCCGCTGACACGAAACTGCTGCGTTGATCCGTCACTGTTGACACGGCTGAACGCAAAGTCCAGAAAGGGCTGGCGTTCGGCAATCTTGGCCTGCAGCATCTGGCGCTCTGACTCGTTCCAGCCGCTGATCTGGTCATCGGTCTGTTCACCAAAAAACGCCGTCACCCGAATGCCCAGAATCTCCAGCACCGGACCAGACACGGTGGTGAAGTCACCGGGCAGGTAGCACAGATTTCTTCGTTGAGATACTTGGTGAGAATGAAACTCTTCGATTTTCTCGGTCTTGATCCCCAGCTTGCGATTACGGAGCATGAGGAGGCGGG
>JAZKIK010000826.1:942-3438 GCA_040384925.1 Pseudomonadota bacterium
GTCACCAGTGGCGTTTTGCTCCCAGTACCAGTCAGATGCCAGCTCCGTCAGGCTGCGAAAACGTGCTTCACTTTCACGCAGTTTGGCGGTGCGCTCCTGCACGGTTTGCTCAAGCAGTTTGTTGTAGTTTTCAAGCTTTCTGTATAAAAGCCGCACTTCCAGCATGTTGTGGATACGGGTTTTGGTTTCCAGCAGATCAAAAGGTTTGCTGATGAAGTCCTTGGCACCGGCCTGCAGCGCGCGCAGTTTGTGGCCGGGTTCTGCGGTCAGCACAATCACTGGCAGGTATTGGTCTTGGGCGTTCTGTTTCAGTCCTTCCATGACCTGAAAACCGTCCATGACTGGCATTTTGAGGTCGAGCAGAATCAGGTCGTAGTGGTTTTTGCCGTGCATGCCGCAGACCAGTTGCGGCTCGGTGGTGGAACTGACCTGGGTGTAGCCCGCATCGCTCAGCAGCTCTGTCAGCAGCTCCACATTGACGGGCTGGTCGTCAACAATCAGGATGTTGGCGTTAAGAATGTCTGTCGTATTGATCATGATGTTGTCCGTTTCTGTTGATGCAGGCCGAGTTCAACCTGGGCTATGTCCACAATTTTTTCGGCAATTTCTTCTGGTGACAGAACAAAGTCGATGCAGCCGCTTTCAATGGCGGTCTGCGGCATGTCGGGCTGGCTGGCCGTGGCAGGTTTTTGTGCGATGGTGATGCCGCCCGCATCCTTGAGGCCGCACAGCGCGGCGGCACCGTCGCCGTCGTAGCCGGACACGATGACTGCAATCAGTTTTCCGGCCCAGCATTCGGTCAGGGATTTCAGAAAAACCGTGATCACATCCGGCCAGCCGCGTGGTTTGGAGATTGGTTTGAGAATGAAAAAGCCGTCCTGCACATGCAAATCACGATTGGCCGGAATGATGAACACCCGGTTGGGCTGAATCAGCAGTTTTTCGGTGATCAGCTCAACCGGCATGCTGGTAAATGGCGGCAGTACCTGGTGCAGTTGTGTTGGCATGATGGTGATGTGGTTGACGATGACAATCGCCACCCCCATGTCATCACGCAGGTGTTTTAAGAGCCGGATGTAGGCATCCAGCCCACCTGCGGAGCCGCCCACACAGACAACAGGGAAGTTCTGTGGCACCTGTGCCAGGGCCGGAGTGCTCATGATGAAAACCTTTCTGCCGGCCCGGTGCGGCGGCCAGGCAGGCGATCTGCCAGCACCAGCGCTGCATCCAGCGAGCTCATGAACTCATTGAGCTTGATGGGTTTGGTCAGGTATTTGAAGAAGCCCGCCTGCAGACCTTTTTTTATGTCCATTGGCAGGGCGTTGGCGCTCAGGGCCAACACTGGTATTTGCGCCGTCAGCGGGTTGGCCTGCAGTTGTTTCAAGACCTCCATACCGCTCATGTCGGGCAGGTTGATGTCCATCAGAATCACATCGGGCAGGTGGGCAAGCGCCATTTCAATGCTGCGGCGGCCCTCTCTGGCCGTCAGCAGGCGTAAATCAGGCCGACGTTTGATCAGTTCTTCAATCAGCATCAGATTGGCCAGATTGTCTTCCACGCACAGCAGGGTGTAGCGTGCAGGTTTGGCGGCTGCGCCGTGCTGCGCGGCATCCGGTGACAAGGCTTCGCAGGTGTCTGCAGCCTTTGCTGACGCCAGCGGCCCGCCATCTGCCAGCTTCATCTCGACCCAGAAAGTACTGCCCTGGCCCACCGTGCTTTGGACACTTATCACACCGCCCATCAGTTCCACCAGGCGTTTGGTCATGACCAGGCCAATTCCCGTGCCCTGTTCAGCCTGCGTTTCTTGCCCCAGGCGGTTAAAGGGCTGAAAAAGCTGTGTGATTTCGTGCGGGCTCAGGCCCTTGCCAGTGTCTTCAACACCGATGGAGATGCGCCCAGATGCAAGCGACACACATCTGACATCGACCTGCCCGTTGGGTTTGTTGTATTTGATGGCGTTGGATAGCAGGTTGATCAAAATCTGCTTTATGCGCCTGTGGTCGGCCTTGATAAAAAAGGCCTGCTCCATGGGATGAAACGTGACACGGACACCGCGCTTGTCGGCCTGCGATTCGATCAGGGACTCACATTCACGCATGATGACTACCAGCGATACCGGCTCGGCCAGCAGTGACAGCTTGCCCGACTCGATCAGCGCCAGGTCCAGAATTTCATTGATCAACTCCAGCAAATACCAGCCAGCCTGAAGAATATGCTCAACACTGCGTTTTTGCGAAGGCGTGGGTGCCGGTGTGCCCGAATCTATCAATTGCGCAAAACCCAGAATCGCACTCAGCGGTGTGCGCAGTTCGTGGCTCATGCTCGACAAAAACTCTGACTTGGCCTGGTTGGCCTTGTCGGCAAAAGAAATGGCGGTTTCCAGCTCGGTATTTTTATGTTTCAGCAAGTCATGCAGTTGCCTGCGCTCGGTCACGTCACGAATCGCGCATGACACCAGCAAACCCTGCGCGGTTTGCAGCGGGCTTAGGCTGACTT
>JAZKIK010000827.1:0-1558 GCA_040384925.1 Pseudomonadota bacterium
CCGCACCCCAGATCGCCACACCCAAAGAAGTCTTGAATTTTCGCGTCAGCATAAAGCTCACTCCCTTTTTCAGACCAAGTCAAAACGGTCAAGATTCATGACCTTGTTCCACGCAGCAATAAAGTCGCGTACAAAAACTTCCTGTGCATCGCTACTGGCATACACCTCGGCAAGTGCGCGCAACTGGGAGTTGGAGCCAAACACCAGGTCAACCACTGTACCGGTGCGTTTGACCTCACCCGTGGCGCGGGCTATGCCTTCCAGCACACCCTCTTCAGTGGCGGACTTTTGCCACCGGGTGTTCATGTCTAGCAGGGTCACAAAAAAGTCATTGCTCAGGGTTTCAGGCTGCGTGGTGAAAACGCCGTTTTTCGACTGGCCGAAGTTGGTGTTCAGGGCGCGCATGCCGCCTGTCAGCACTGTCATTTCGGGCGCAGTCAACGTGAGCAGGTTGGCTTGGTCCAGCATCAGTTCGGCGGCAAAGGCTTCGTGGCCCTTGCGCAGATAGTTACGGAAGGCGTCTGCCCTTGGCTCCAGCACGGCAAACGATTCCACATCGGTCTGCTCCTGCGAGGCGTCCATGCGGCCTGGTGCGAAGGGAACATGCATGCCGTAACCGGCCTTGCTGGCTGCAGCCTCAACGGCAGCACAGCCACCCAGAACAATCAGGTCAGCCAGTGACACCTTTGTGCCCCCGCTCTGCGCGCCGTTGAATTCGGCCTGAATGGCCTCCAGCACCTGCAGCACCTTGGCCAGTTCAGCGGGCTGGTTGACTTCCCAGTCTTTTTGCGGGGCTAGGCGAATACGTGCGCCATTGGCACCGCCGCGTTTGTCGCTGCCGCGGAAAGTCACCGCAGAGGCCCAGGCTGTGCTGACCAGTTGCGAGATGGAAAGGCCTGACTCAAGCACTTTGGCCTTGAGGGCGGTGATCTCCTGCTCACCAATCAATTGATGGTCAACTGCGGGAATCGGGTCTTGCCAGATCAGTTCTTCAGCAGGCACCAGCGGGCCCAGGTAACGGCTGATTGGGCCCATGTCGCGGTGCGTGAGTTTGTACCAGGCGCGGGCAAAGGCGTCGGCAAACTCCTGCGGGTTGGCCATGAAACGGCGCGAGATTTTTTCGTAGGCCGGGTCCATGCGCATGGCCATGTCGGCCGTGGTCATGATGGGGGCGTGACGAATGGCCGGGTCATGCGCATCAGGCACGGTGGTGGCTGCGGCTGGGTCCTTGGGCGTCCACTGGTGGGCGCCGGCCGGGCTTTTGCTCAGTTCCCACTCGTAACCAAACAGGTTTTCAAAATAACCGTTGTCCCACTGGATGGGGTTGTTGGTCCAGGCACCTTCAATGCCGCTGGTGACGGTGTGTGCGCCCTTGCCACTGCCAAAACTGTTGATCCAGCCAAAACCCTGGTGTTCAATGCCTGCGCCTTCGGGTTCTGCGCCCACAAATTCAGCGGGACTCGCTGCACCGTGGGTTTTGCCGAAGGTGTGGCCACCAGCGGTCAGGGCAACGGTTTCTTCGTCATTCATGGCCATGCGGGCAAAGGTTTCGCGAATG
>JAZKIK010000828.1:0-9839 GCA_040384925.1 Pseudomonadota bacterium
GTGGCAAGCCACACAAGCGAGGAACAACGCAGCAATGCGCCCGTCAGTGCCGCCACAAACGGGATATTTGGCATTTTTGCCTCCCTAAACATCTCAGGGCCATAAAAAATCACCGTCCAGAGAGGCGGTGATCAAAAAAAGTGACAGGAGACAAGACATGAATTCATTTACCCGCAAGGGTGACTTTTGGGCCGGTCTGGCGCTGGCAGCGCTGGGCATTTTTATCGTCAGCCAAGCCTGGGGCTGGAGTTACATGACTGAAGAGGGCCCAGGGCCGGGCTTTTTTCCGCTCTGGTACGGCACTGTCATGGTGGTGCTGTCACTGCTGCTGACGGCGGGTACTGTGCTTAAACACGACCCCAGGGGCAAAAGCAAGGTCATTCGCTGGGACGAACTGCGCCGCGCCATGACCTGCTGGGCTGCACTGGCCGTGTGTGTGGCCATCATCAAGTTTGTCGGTTTCATGATTGCTTTTGGCTTGCTGACCTGGTTCATCGTTGCCATCATGTTTCGCCGTTCGCAAAAAGAGGCCCTGGCTTATGCCGTGGGTGGTGCTGTCGGGTTTTACGCGCTGTTCAGTTGGGCGCTGGAGTTGCAGCTCCCGGTGGGCACGCTGTTTTAAGACTCCCTGATCAAAACATAACAAAGAGACAAGCACCATGGACGTTTTCAGTGGATTGATGCAGGGTTTTTCGGTCGCCTTGACGCCGATGAATCTGGCGATGTGTTTTTTGGGCTGCTTTCTGGGCACGGTAGTCGGCGTTTTGCCCGGTCTTGGCCCCCCGGCGACGATTGCGATGCTGCTGCCGCTGACCTTCAAGATGGACCCGACGGGTGCCATGATCATGCTGGCCGGCATTTATTACGGTGCCAAATATGGCGGCTCAACCACTGCGATATTGCTCAACGTGCCGGGCGAAACCGCGTCCGTCGTGACCTGTCTTGATGGTTACCAGATGGCGCGCAAGGGGCGGGCCGGTGCGGCTTTGGGCATGAGTGCGATTGCCTCGTTTGTGGCCGGCACGATTGGCACTGTGCTTCTGATGCTGGTGGCACCGCCGCTGGCCAAGTTGACCCTGGCTTTCAGCGCGCCCGAATACTTTGCGCTGATGGTGCTGGGCCTGGCCATGGTGGTCTTGCTGGCTGGGGACTCCCTGACCAAGGCCCTGCTGTCGATGATGGTGGGTCTGTGGATTGCCAGCATGGGCACAGACCTTTTTACCGCCACCTCACGGTTTACCTTTGGCCAGACTGAACTGCTGGGCGGTATCGAGTTTGTGATTGTTGCCATCGGCATTTTTGCAGTTGGTGAAGTCATGGCCAATATGGAACCTGAAAAACCGCTGGACATGCTGCCCGTGCCCAAGGGGCTTAAAAACCTGCTGCCCACCTGGCAGGACATGAAGGACTGCAAATACGCGTTTCTGAACGGTTCTTTGGTCGGCTTTTTTATCGGCATACTGCCGGGTGCCGGTGCGACGATCTCGTCTTTCTTGAGCTACGGCATCGAAAAGTCATATTCAAAACACCCCGAAAAATTTGGCACCGGTGTGATTGAAGGTGTGGCCGCCCCCGAAGGTGCCAACAACGCCGACACCGCAGGCGCGATGGTTCCACTGCTGACCTTGGGCATTCCTGGCAGTGGAACCACCGCCATCCTGCTGGCCGCGCTGGTTTTGTGGGGCTTCAAGCCAGGCCCGCTGTTCATTGAAGAAAGCCCGGCTTTGTTTTGGGGGCTGGTCGCCAGCATGTATATCGGCAATGTGGTGCTGCTGATTCTGAATCTGCCGCTGGTGGCACTGTTTGCACAGTTGCTGAAAATGCCCGGATATGTGATGTACCCGCTGATTCTGGGCGTCTCCATCGTTGGCATTTACACCACCGACTCCAGCATTTTTCAGCTTTGCCTGCTGGTGCTGTTTGGTCTGGTTGGCTACGCCATGCGCAAGCTTGACTTTCCAACCGCGCCGCTGGTGCTGGGCCTGGTGCTGGGTGATGCCATGGAAAAAGCGCTGCGCCAGTCGCTGATGATGTCCCAGGGCAGCCTGTCCATCCTGTTCCGGCCAATTCCGGCTGTGCTGCTGTGTATTGCCGCCTTTTTGCTGATTGTTCCCCTGATCAAAAAATTCAACTCCGCACGCGTGCAGATGATTGATGCCGAAGCTTGACTCATTCGTTCTTAAAAACTGGAAAAAACCGGAGACAAACCATGAAATTTTCAAAAACAATTTGTACCCTGGCCATCACGGCATTGGCAGGTTTTGGCGGCCTGGCCCAGGCGCAGTGGAAACCTGGCAAAACGCTTGAAGTCATAGTCCACACCGCCCCAGGCGGCGGCAACGACCTGCTGGCCCGCGCCGTTGCGCAAATGCTTGAAAAAGAAAAATTGCTGCCGGTACGCATGCAGGTCATCAACAAACCGGGTGGCAATGGTGCCGTGGCAGCAGCCGCCTTGTCAGAGAAAAAAGGCGACCCGCACACCCTGGGTTTTATCACCAGCGTCTGGATTGCCAACCCGCTGACCACCAGCGAAGCCAAGGTGACCTTGCATGACCTCACGCCAGTGGCCAACCTGCTGCGCGAACCCGCCATGTTTGCCGTGCGCGCCGATTCACCCTATAAAACCCTGAAAGACTTTATCGACGCCGCCAAGGCCAAACCCGGCGAGCTCAAGCAGTCTGGCGGCTCTGTCACCTCACGCGACAACATCATTCGCCAGACCCTGCAATCCAGCACCGGCACCAAATGGGCATTTGTGTCCTTTCAGGGTGGTGGCGAGCGTCTGGCCGCGCTGCTGGGCGGACACGTTGACATGATGGTGATCGAACCTCAGGAAGCCGGTGAGCAGATTCGTGCCGGAAAACTGCGTGTGCTGGCCCAGATCGCCGACAAGCCGCTGCCTTCCTATCCCAATGTGCCGACACTCAAACAGGCTGGGTTTGACGTGACCGCCACACCACAGATACGCGCCGTGGTTGCACCTCCGGCCATGCCCAAGGAGGCGCTGGCTTATTACGAAGACCTGTTTCTAAAGCTGCACCAGACCGCTTCGTGGAAAAAGTATGTTGAAGACTATCAGCTTGAAGACAGCTATTCCACGGGCGCCGAGCTGGGCAAGTCGATTGAAATGATCGAAAAAGACATGCGCGCCCAGTTCCAGCTGGCAGGCATGAAGCTGGTGCGCTGAGCGCAGGCCCCCCCAAAAGGCCATTTTTTGGCCTTTTGTGCAGGTGTCCTGGCGTGAACAGCCAGCTGTCTGGTAGCGGTGCAGCTTGCTGCACTGCAAACCAGCCCAACTTCAGTTTTATTCCAGCCGCAGGTCAGGCTGTGGGCGTTTTTTGGGGAAAAGCTTGGAAACTTTTAATGTTGTCAGCGCCGGCGCAGCGCAGGCCGTGGTGGTGCGGCTGCTGCAAAACCTGCAGCTTGAAAATGCTGGCCTGAGCGTCAACACACGTTATGGCGCGGTTCAGGCCATGAAAGCCTGTGTTGTGGATGGCCAGGCTGCCGACGTGGTGGTGCTGACCGATAGCCTGATAGACGAGCTGATTGAAAAGAACTTCATTCTGGCCGGTTCCCGCCGTGACCTGGGCGCAGTCGGCACCGGCATTGCCGTCAGGGCTGGTTTGCCGCTGCCCGATGTGGGTAGCGCGCAGGCTCTGCGCGCCGCGCTGCTGGCATGCAGCCGTGTGGTCTGTCCCGACCCGGCCACCGCCACTGCTGGAAAGGTGCTGCTGCAGGTGCTGGATCAACTCGGCATCAGCGCACACATGCTGCCGCGCCTGCATTGCTGCAGCAGCGGTTATGAAGCGATGGCACAACTGGCCTGCGGCACCGGCCCGCATGAAATCGGCGTGATGCAGATGACGGAAATCATTGCCAGTCCGGATGTATGGCTTGCTGGCCCCTTGCCGGGGGGCCTGCAAGCCACGACAGTTTATTCAGCGGCTGTCGCCGCGCAATCTGCATCGCCTGAACGCGCCAGCCAGTTCATACAGCGCCTGACTGCTCAAAAAGACGTCCTGCGCGCCGCCGGGTTTGGTGATTGCCCGGTGCCTGCTGAAACCCTGGTCTTGCAATCAATTCAATGAAATCGAATCAAAAAGGTAGACACATGTCAGACAGTAAAAAAACCAGCGAAACAAGCATCTCCGAACGACTGGCAAAACACATTCTGGCCTGCAGCCCTGAAAAAACTGTGGGCACCCGCGCCATCGCTGACCGGCTGCTGCTCGATATTTCGGGTTTGTGTGTGGCTGCACGTGGGGAGCTGTATGTCAAGGCTGCACTGGCTTCTATTGACGGTGGCGGCCCCTGCACGGTCATTGGTTCTTCTCAAAAACTCGGTGCCGAGGGTGCTGCGTTTGTCAATGGAATCGCCTCACACGGCGAGGATTTTGACGACACCTACGAAGGCGGGCCGGTGCATGCCGGTGTGGTCATTGTTCCGGCCCTGCTGGCCGCTGCCGAGCGCCACCAGCTGTCGGGCTCTGACCTGTTTCGCGGCATTGCCGTAGGCACCGAGGTGATGTGCCGCCTGTGCAAGGTGGCACCCATGCGCATTCACAAGGCCGGTTTTCATCCCACGGCCATCCTGGGCGTGATGGGCGCGGTGGCCGGCATTGGCGCGGCCTTGCGCCTGAGCGAAAAACAGCTGGTCAACGCTTTTGGCATTGCCGGCAGCATGGCCGGTGGCATCATTGAGTATCTGGCCGACGGCTCGTGGACCAAACGTATGCACCCCGGCTGGGCCGCACAGTCAGGCTACCGCGCAGTACGGCTTGCGCTTGGTGGTTTTGAAGGGCCACGTACCGTATTTGAAGGGCATCACGGCCTGTTTCACGGCTTTGCCAACACGCTGGACGGCAATTTTGAAGCCATGCTGAAGGGTTTTGGCGAGCAGTGGCTGTGGTTGACGATTGCCTTCAAGCCCTATGCCTGCGGCACCATGTCGCACCCTTATATCGACTGCGCCAGGGCCTTCAGGGCGCGTGGCCTTGACGCCGGGCAGATTGAAACAATCGAGGCTGAAACCGCCGAAGGCATTGTCCACCGCCTGTGGGAGCCGCTGGCCATGAAGCAGTCGCCACCCAATGGATATGCCGCCAAGTTCAGCACCCCGTATGCCATTGCAGCCGGTATTTTGCGCGGTGATGCCGGGCTGGTCGAATACGACGAAGCAGTTGTCAAAGACCCGGCCCTGACACAGCTGGCAGGCAAAGTGTCTTACATCATCGACCCGGCCAACCCTTACCCCAATCAGTTCACCGGCCATGTGCGCGTCACCATGAAAAGCGGCGAGGTGTTTGAACACCGCCAGGGCTTTTTTAAAGGCGGTGCCGAAAACCCGCTCAGTGACGACGACATACAGCGCAAGTTTTATGCGAACTGTGAATACGGCGGCATGAGCACAACGCAAGCCGCGCAGATGCAGGCTTTGCTGGCCGGTTTGCTCGATGCCGCGCAGCTTGATCTTTCAGCGCTGCCGGTTTGAATCAGAAACCCGAACACCACATCCAGTATGCAAACAAACAAACAAGCCGCTGCCGTCGCGCTGGTCACAGGCTCTGGCCGCAATATAGGCCGCGAGATCGCCCTGGGTCTGGCTGCTTCCGGTTTTGCCGTCGCAGTCAACGTGCGCTCTTCGGTTGAAGAAGGCCAGGCCGTCGTAGATGAAATTTGCGCCAGCGGCGGGCAGGCCTTGTTGTGTGTCGCTGATGTCACAGACCAGCAGGCCGTCAAGGCCGTTTTGGCCCGGATCAGTGACACCTGGGGCCGGCTTGATGTGCTCATCAACAACGCAGCCATCCGGCGTGAAGCCAAAATCGACGATATTTCAGCGCGCGACTGGCACGACACCCTGGCCGTCATCCTGGACGGCGCTTTTTTCTGCAGCCAGGCCGCCTTGCCAATGCTGCGGCAGTCACCGCGCGCCACCATTGTCAACATAGGCGGCATGACGGCGCGCACAGGTGCCGCGCAACGGGTACACGTTGTCACCGCCAAAGCCGGGCTGGAGGGCATGACACGTGCGCTGGCGCATGATTTGTCACCCGAAGGCATCACCGTCAACTGCATTTCCCCCGGAATGGTCGAAACGCAGAGGGGCGCGGGTAGCTCCACTGCCGCGCCCAATCACCACGCCAAACACCACCCCCTGCTGGGCCGACGCGGTACGGCAGCCGAGATCGCCGCTTCCGTCGTCTGGCTGGCCAGTCCGGCCGCGCGTTTTATCACCGGGCAAACCATTCATGTCAATGGCGGCACTTATCTGGGCGGCTGATGGTCACGGAAAAGTCAGCCCCTCAAGCGGACAAGCCATCGGTCGCCCGCAGGCTGCTGACGTTGCTTGCGGCCAGCCTGGGTGGCTACGCCGCTTTTTTGCTGGCGGTTCCGCTGCCCTGGGTGTTGGGTGCCATGCTGGGTACGGCCATCGTCATGCTGCTTGGCTGGGGTGCCAAACAGCCAATGCAGGGGCGGCGCATTGCACAAATCACGATTGGCACTGCACTCGGCTTGACGTTTACCCAGGACATCATTCGCCAGGTCGCCTCACTGGGCCACTGGATGCTGCTGGGCGCTGCATTTTCAATCGCCCTGACCATGCTGTTTGCAAGAGTCATACAGCGACTGGCCGGGCTTGACGGCCCGACCGCGATTTACGCGGTGGCCGTGGGTGCATCGGCAGAAATGGCCCTGCAGGCGCAAAAAGCCGGGGCCGATGGTGCGCAGGTAGCGTCTGCACACGCGATTCGCATCATTCTGGTGGTCAGCCTGGCCTCGGTCGTGGCCCATTACAGCGGTGAAAAGGCCGGCAATTACATAACAGCGGCCACGCCAGCCCTGTCATGGCAACTGGCACTGCTGTTTGTGTTTCTGGCCCCACTGTGCGGCTGGCTTGCCGACCGGGTGCGCATCCCCAATGCCTGGCTGCTTGGGCCAGTCCTGATGGCCGGGAGTTTTGCCGCATCAGGCGTCACGGCAAGAATGTTCCCCGCCGCACTGGTCGCCGCACAAATTCTGATCGGCTGGAGTCTTGGCCAGCACATGACACGCCAGTTTTTTGTCAAGTCACCACGCATGCTGGCCTCAGCTGCACTGGTGACGCTGAGCATGCTGGCCATTTGTGTGCTGCTGGCCTGGAGCCTGAGCAAAACAGGCAGCATTTCCCTGCTGACCGCCTTTCTGGCCCTAGCCCCCGGCGGCACAGCAGAAATGGCCATCATCGCCAAAACCTTTGGCATAGGTGCACCCATCGTGACGGCCTTTCACTTCTTTCGTGTGATTTCCACGATTCTGTCGATCAACTGGGTGTCGAGAACGCTGTTGCGGACGGGTTGGGTCAGGTTGTAGCCAATGCAATCGTCCTCTGAGTACCTCAACCAAACTTGCGCTTGGCATCCAGTGCCAGACCGGCACCGATGCTGCCAAACAGGTCACCTTCGACCCGTCTGGCGTCTGGCAGCAGGGCCGAAATGCGCTCGCGCAGCAGGGGTACGCTGCTGGAACCACCGGTAAAAAACACGGTGTTGATGTCGGCTGTGCCTACACCGGCGTCGCGCAGCAGTTTTTGCACCGTGGTTTCAATGCCGGTGACGAGGTGGCCGATGGCGCTGTCGAAGTCGGCGCGCTTGAGCTCAAAGGTCTGGCCAGGTTCGAGGCGGCCCAGTTCTATGGTGGTGGTGTCGGTGTCTGACAGGGCAATCTTGGCCGCTTCGACCTGCAGCGCCAGCCAGTGGCCCGAGCGTTGCTGCACCAGGTTCATCAGGCGGGCGAGTTTGTCTTTCTCCGCAGCATGGCGGTGCATGTCCTGGATTTCTGCCCACGATTTGCGTGTGTAGGCAAAGTTGATGGTGTGCCAGGTAGCAAGGTTGAAAAACTGCGCCGAGGGCATTTGCCGGCCGCTGATCAGTGGGCTGCCCATGCCCAGCATGGGCATGACGCTGGCCAGGCTCAGATATTTGTCAAAGTCGGTACCACCAGTATGAATGCCGCCGTTGGCCAGAATGTCTTCACGGCGGTCGGTTTTTTCGGCACGTTCGGGCGACAGGCGCACCAGTGAAAAATCAGAGGTACCGCCGCCAATATCGACTACCAGCACCAGTTCTTCCCTGGAGATTTGTGATTCGTAGTCAAAAGCGGCCGCAATCGGCTCAAACTGAAAGGCCACTTCCTTGAAGCCGACAGCATAGGCAATGTCTTGCAGGGTTTTTTCAGCCAGTCGGTCTGCTTCAGGGTTGTCATCGACAAAAAACACCGGTCTGCCCAGCACTGCGCGGCTGAAGGGCTGCCCGGCGGCCTGTTCGGCCCGGCGTTTGAGTTCCCCAATGAATTGCTCCAGCAGCTTGCGAAAGGGCAGGGCCTGGCCGGCCAGTTCTGTGTATTCGTCAATCAGCGATGTGCCGAGCAGGCTTTTGAGCGAGCGCATCAAACGACCTTCATAGCCATTGAGGTAGTCAGCGACGGCGGCGCGCCCGTAAGTGGCGTGAATGTCTTCGGCGTGGAAAAAAATCACCGAAGGCAGGGTGAGCTTGTCACCCTCCAGCGGCAGCAGGGCAGACTGCCCCGGGCGGCTCCAGCCGACGGTGGAGTTGGAGGTCCCGAAGTCGAGGCCGCATGAATCAGGAAGCATGATGATCTGGAAATTGCAAAAAATGAAAGTCCGACACTTTAATGGACTTATGTGGACCTGCGGATTGGCAGGGCAGGAAAGGCATTGGAGACAAGGCAGCAGGATGCCTGATGCCCCGCAGCATGTAAATTGCAAAAATCCTGCTTTTTGATGCATCAACTGCATCAAAAAAACAGCTTCCGTCAGCTTATTTCAGAACTGGCATTTCAAGCGTCACCAGCGCTGGACCGCCCGGTGTGGCGGCCAGTGTGGCCTGGCGGGCGTCGGCCGATCTGAGAATCAGGCCCTCTTCAACGCTGCTGCCGACGCGGTAGGGGCGGGCGGGTTTGCCGTCAACCGAGATCAGCGCCGCACCGCCGCCGGGTGAACCAGCCACCACACCTTGCAGCACAAAGCGGCTGGACAGGCTGATGGGGGCAACTGCCTGTGCTTCTGCAGGCCCCGTGGCCCCCAGAATGCGTGCCACGGCCTGCGGATTGACCGTAGTGACTGCCACGGTCTGGGCTGGTGCCAGCGTGATGCTGCGATTGGACGACAGGCGCAGCCCCCAATAGAGCGCGCTACCTGCAGCCAGGGCCCATACCAGGACGGTAATGGCCCGCATGCTCCATTTGCTTTGCGAAAGTGTCACCATGCGCAGATTATGATGGAAGCCGTAGCCCTGATCCCAACCCAATCTGTCATGAATCAATTCAAATTTTTTGTCCGCCGCAGCCTGCAGGCCGGCTTCACGCTGATCGAGCTGATGGTGGTGCTGGTCATTATTGGTGTGCTGGCCGCGCTGATCGTGCCCAACGTGCTTGACCGTGCCGACGACGCGCGGGTCATGGCTGCCCGCACCGATGTCAACAATCTGATGCAGGCCCTGAAACTTTACAAACTTGACAACCAGCGGCTGCCAACATCCGAGCAGGGTTTGCAGGCGCTGACAGCCAAACCGACCAGCGGCCCGATTCCCGCCAACTGGAAACCCTATCTCGAAAAACTGCCCAACGACCCCTGGGGCCGCCCTTACCAATACCTGAACCCTGGCGTGAAGGGTGAAATCGATGTGATGTCGCTTGGTGCAGACGGTCAGGCCGGTGGTGAAGGTAAAGATTCCGACATTGGCAGCTGGCAATAATGTGGCCCCCACGCTCCCCACTGCGTGTGGTTCGCTGCCCCCCGAGGGGGCCGCTGCGCCTGCGGCCCGGCAAAGCCGGTTCCGCGG
>JAZKIK010000829.1:0-2648 GCA_040384925.1 Pseudomonadota bacterium
TGGCAAGTACCCCCACGAGTTCTCGGGTGGCCAGCGCCAGCGCATTGCGATTGCCAGGGCACTGATGCTCAAACCCGCCCTGGTAGTGGCCGATGAGCCGGTTTCTGCACTTGACGTATCGATTCAGGCGCAGGTCCTGAATTTGCTGGCCGACCTGCAGCAAACCATGGGTCTTGCTTACCTGTTTATCTCCCATGACCTGGGGGTGGTGCGACACATTGCGCATGACGTGCTCGTGATGTATCTGGGCCATGCAGTCGAACAAGGCGAAAAAAGCGCCATTTTTGCGAACCCGCTGCATCCGTATACCCAGGCCTTGCTGGCATCGACACCAGGTCTGGCAGGTAGCGGGGCAGCCAAAAAACGCATAGTGCTCAAGGGTGAATTGCCCTCACCACTCAATCCACCGGCAGGCTGTGTGTTTTCCACCCGCTGCCCACACGTTACAGACCGCTGCCACAAGGAACGGCCCGAATTGCGTGAACTTGCCAGCAGGCAGGTCGCCTGTCACCATGCAGAACAATTTCTGGCTGCATGAGCCAGTTTTGTGCTTTTGATTTTTCGCGCCTTGCCGAAAAAAGGCGTATACATGCAACGAGTTTTCAGTGATGAGTTTTTATTGATGTAAAGGTTACGGCCTGTGCATCTGTTTGTCCGCTGCAACGCAGCATAACCTCAGGAGTCCTCCAATGATTCAGTCCAAACTCCGTGCAGGCCGGCTCCATCCGGTCAAGCGCGCATTGCTGGGTGCGGTTGCCGCACCCGCTCTGTTGTCGCTTTTGGCTTTGACGGCCGTCGCACCCGCTTCAGCCAAAACCCTGGTTTTTTGCTCGGAAGGCAGCCCCGAAAACTTCTACCCCGGTATCAATACCACGGGTACATCGTTTGACGGCAATGAGCCTATTTATAACCGCCTGATCGACTTTGAGCGCGGCGGCACCAAGGTCATTCCAAGCCTGGCTGAAAAGTGGGACATCTCTGCAGATGGCAAAACCTACACCTTTTACCTGCGCAAGGGCGTGAAGTGGCACGACACCCGCAGCTTCAAACCAACACGTGACTTCAATGCCGACGACGTGGTGTTTGCGTTTGAGCGCCAGTGGAAGGAAGACAACGCCTTTTTCAAGGTCACCAGCCCCAACCACTCCTACTTCAGCGACATGGGCATGCCCAAACTGCTGCAAACCGTGGAAAAGATCAACGACCTGACTGTCAAGATCACGCTCAACAACCCTGAAGCGCCTTTCCTGGCCAATCTGGCCATGCCTTACGCAGCTATCCAGTCCAAGGAATACGCGGACGCGATGCTCAAGGCCGGCACACCTGAAAAGATCGACCAGGACCCAATCGGTACCGGCCCGTTCTCGCTGGTGCAGTACCAGAAAGACGCGATCATCCGTTACAAGGCTTTCCCGGCTTATTGGGGCGGCAAGGCAAAAATCGATGACCTGATCTACTCGATCACACCGGATGCATCGGTGCGCTGGGCCAAGCTGCAAAAAGGCGAATGCCATGTCATGCCCTACCCCAACCCTGCCGATCTTGAAGCCATCCGCAAGGACCCTGGCATTCAGGTGCTCGAACAACCCGGCCTGAATGTCGGTTACCTGGCTTTCAACACCCAGAAAAAACCGTTTGATGATGTGCGCGTTCGCAAGGCGATCAGCATGGCCATCAACAAAAAAGCCATTATTGACGGCGTGTACCTGGGCACCGGCGTTGCAGCCAAAAACCCGATTCCACCAACGATGTGGTCGTACAACAACTCCATCAAGGACGACGAGTACAACCCTGACGAAGCCAAAAAATTGCTTGCTGCTGCAGGTTTTAAAGACGGCCTGAGCACCGACTTGTGGGCCATGCCGGTCCAGCGTCCGTACAACCCGAACGCCAAACGTATTGCAGAACTGATGCAGGCTGACCTGGCCAAAATCGGCGTGAAGGCGGAGATCAAGAGTTTTGAGTGGGGTGAATACCGCAAACGCATGCAGGCTGGTGAACACCAGATGGGCATGCTGGGCTGGACTGGCGACAATGGCGATCCGGACAACTTCATGTACACCCTGCTCGGCTGCGCCTCTGCACAGTCGGCCAGCGGCAGCAATATTGCAAAGTTTTGCCACAAGCCTTATGAAGACCTGGTTCTGAAAGCCAAAACCGTGTCCAGCCAGGCTGAACGTACCAAGCTCTACGAACAAGCCCAGGTGATCTTCAAACAGCAGGCTCCATGGTTCACGATTGCTCACGCCGTGCAGATCAAGCCAGTTCGCAAGGAAGTCATCGACTTCAAACTGAGCCCGTTTGGCCGCCACAGCTTCTACGGTGTGGACATCAAGGAGTAATCAGCGTTTTTAAATGCTGCTGCCCTGCCTGGATACAGGGCAGCTCAAGAAAAAAGCCGGAAGTTCCGGCTTTTTTAATGCCAACTGCCCTGATCACACCTGGTTGGGAGCACAAGCAGCAGCCTATTTGGCAGATTTTTGTTTGAGCGCATTCTGGGTAATCGCCGACAAAGTGCCGCGTGTCGTGATCACCTCAGGATCCAGCGTGACTTCAATCAGCGTGCCTTCGGCTCTGGCCAGTGCAGCCAGCAGTTCGGCTTCAAACTCATCGGTACGGCTAATCCGCACACCGGCATAACCATAAGC
>JAZKIK010000830.1:0-2797 GCA_040384925.1 Pseudomonadota bacterium
ATGCAGCCCAGCGCCATCATGAAGCCGCGTCCGGCATTGCACCAGTCAGCGCCAAGCGCCATCAGCCGCACCATGTCAAACGCCGAGATCACCTTGCCTGCTGCACCCAGCGAAATGCGGTTGCGCAGATTGACGCCAATCAGCGTGTTGTGAACCAGCAATAAACCCTCCTGCAGCGGCGCACCGACGTGGTCGCTGAACTCGACCGGCGCTGCCCCGGTGCCGCCTTCGGCACCATCAACGACGATAAAGTCCGGCGTGATGCCGGTTTCCAGCATGGCCTTGACAATGGCAAACCATTCCCAGGGGTGGCCAATGCAGAACTTGAAGCCTACCGGTTTTCCGCCCGAGAGTTTGCGCAGCCGGGCTATGAACAACATCATTTCAACCGGGGTCGAAAACGCGCTGTGGCTTGATGGCGAGATGCAGTCCTTGCCTATTGGCACACCACGCGCGGCAGCAATTTCAGCCGTCACCTTGGGTCCGGGCAAAATGCCGCCATGACCGGGTTTGGCACCCTGGCTCAGCTTGAGTTCAATCAGCTTGACCTGCGGGTCAATGGCGTTGGCCGTAAAACGTGCTTCATTGAAGCTGCCGTCTTCATTGCGGCAGCCAAAATAACCCGAACCAATCTCCCAGATCAGGTCGCCGCCGTGGGTACGGTGGTGGGTGCTGATCGAACCTTCACCCGTGTCATGCGCAAAACCGCCCAGTTTGGCGCCCTTGTTCAGCGCCAGGATCGCATTGGCCGAGAGTGAACCGAAACTCAGCGCAGAAATATTGAAGACACTGGCGTGATAGGGCTGGGTACAGGGCTCGACCGAAGCGGAGGGCTTGTCGGGCGAGCCGCCAATCCAGACCCGAAAGTCATGGGTGGGCAGCTTGGTTGGTGACATCGAGTGGTTGACCCATTCATAACCCTGTTTGCCTACATCCAGATGGGTTCCAAAAGGCTGGTTGTCGGGTTCGCCCTTGGCGCGCTGATACACCAGCGAGCGTTGCGCACGTGAAAACGGCGTGGCTTCGCTGTCACTTTCAATAAAGTACTGGCGCATTTCAGGCCGTATGAACTCAAACAGAAAACGCATGTGGCCTATGACGGGGTAGTTGCGCAGCACCGCATGCCGGGTTTGCCGCAGATCATGAAAACCCAGCGCGACCAGCGCAACACAGACAAAAAACGCCAGCCATCCCACCCTGAAAGCCACCAGGCTGAACAGCGCCAGCAAGGCACCAAAGGCACAAAGTGCCATAAAACTGTAGCGAACGGGGAAATGGGCATCAAGGCGCTTGAACATGTGGGATTTCCGTAATTTGTGAGGCGTTGCCGATGGAAATGGGTCAAAACCGGACGGCAGATACACTTCGCATCATAAAAGCGCCCTGTGACGCTTGCCCATGTGTTTACCCATGACCACTTCAACCAACGATTTTCCAGGCACCGCTGACCCGGCTGCCGACACCTCTGCCGACTCTGCATCCGGCAGTTTCATGGCCGTTGAGGCTTTTGACGAACTCGACGCCATTCTGGACGACTTGCGCAGCCGTTACGACGAAACCCCGCAATGGGAGTTTTGTGAAGGTTTTATGGCCGCCGTGATCTGCTCGCGCCGCCCGATTCCTGAGTCTGAGTATCTGTCTGCCCTGCTTGGCCTACCCGGTGAAGGCGAAACCGCAGACGCTGAAAGCGGCTCATTTTCAAGTGCAGCGCAGCAGGAGCGTTTTTTGGCGCTGTGGAAGCAGCGCTGGGCCGAAGTGGCCGAGGCGCTGGATTCGGCAGTCGATTCGCTTGAAGACGACCGCTGTTATCACCCCGAAGTCATGGACATTCGTGGTGCTGTGGCCGAGATGTCGCCCGAGGAGCAAGCCGCCTTCAAGGGTGAGGACTTGCCGGCTTTTGCACAGGTCTGGGCGCTGGGTTTCATGTTTGCCCTTGAATACTGGCCCGAAGACTGGGCCGCCCCGCGCGACAAGGACGCCGCGAAATGGCTGGACAGTGCCCTGCAGGCCATCGTCGCCATGAGCGAAGACGACACCGGCACACCCGAAGTGTCACCGCTGAGCGAAGAAGGTGAGCCCAGCACCAGTATCGCCCGCCTCAACGCTTTTGGCGAAGCCATCTGGGCGGTGTACGACCTGCGCGAGTTATGGAAAACCATGGGCCCCAAGGTGGAAACCGTACGCGCCACCATCACGCCGGGGCGCAATGATCCCTGTTATTGCGGCAGCGGCAAGAAGTACAAGAAGTGTCATGGGGCTGGTTGAGGCACAGCCAAAGACCATGGCTTCAGGCCGTTTGGGAGGTTGTTCTGCAAACCCCAAGACCGTGAACACGTTCTAAGGCGCACTGGCCAGTCCCACACCTCAAGCAAAAAAACCAAGCAGCAACTCCGCAGTTTCCTCTGGCAACTCTTCCCCGATGAAATGCCCGCAAGCCATGCCCTGCCCAGTCAGCGAGCCGCTGCATTGGGCGCGCCACAGGGTCATGATGTCAAACAGGCGGCTGACCACGGCACGTTCGCCCCACAACACCAGCATGTCGCAGCCGACCTTGTCGCTGCGGGCGCGGCTCTCCCGGTCATGGGCCAGGTCAATACTGGCGCTGGCACGGTAGTCTTCGCAGGCGGCGTGGATTGATTCGGGGTTGCAGAACCAGCGTTCGTATTCGGCCAGCGCGCGTGGCTCGATATAGTCCAGCCCGGCACTGCCCCAGCCGCCCAGGCTGGCGTGCAGATAGGCCTTGGCGGTGTCAAAGTGGGTAGCGCCCATCATGACTTCTGGCAAGGGCGTGGGCTGC
>JAZKIK010000830.1:2807-6527 GCA_040384925.1 Pseudomonadota bacterium
CCAGTGATAGTAGGCGCGCGCAAACTCGTTGTAGGGCCGGGTCATGCCAGCGCCTTCGTACATGTCAAGCGTCGGGGCGATGTCCAGCGTGCAGAGTTTTTTCACTTTCGCCGGATGGTCCAGCGCCATGCGGTGCGAGACACGCGCGCCACGGTCATGGCCGCACAGGTAAAAACTCTCAAAACCCAGAGCCGACATCACATCCACCATGTCTTGCGCCATGCTGCGTTTGCTGTAGTTGCTGTGGTCGTGCAGGCCGGGTTTTCTGGACGAATCACCATATCCACGCAGGTCGGGCATCACCAGCAGATAGTGCGGAGCCAGAATTTCGGCGATGCGCCGCCACATCACATGGCTTTGCGGAAAACCATGCAGCAGCAACAGCGGCAAACGCGTGTCGCCAGCCTGCGGCCTTGAAAATCTGGCATGAATGCTGACGCCGTTGACATGGAATGCGCGCGATTCAAAGTCCTCGAACCACGGTGCGCTTGAGTCAATAGGGGAAGTGGAGTTCACGAGGGGTCACCCTTCTGCCGGCCTGCCAGGTATTTTTTCAGGTTGGTCGCTGCGGTGTTGCGCACTTTCTGGCGCAAAAATGGCGTCCAGCCCAGCAGCAGGCCGGGTGTGCCCAGCGCCTGGCGCGACCAGCTCCAGAAGTTGAAGCTGTCACGGTGCCGGGTGATCAGGCCCTTGTCATTGAACTCAAAAACACCATCGATGATGTTGTGAACCATGCGCCCGGTGGCGCTGAAACGGTAGTGCGCCTCCCAATGCGCCTTGCCGGTATTTGCATCAGCCTCGATGCCGCTGTAGACCAGTTTCCAGGCGTCCATGCCCTTGGCGCGCGTGGCATCACACAACATGCGCCACATGCCCATGACCTGCTCATGGCCACGCAGCGAAAAAGCCTCGTCATCAAACTGCGCGTCAGGCGCATAACAGGCGGCCATGGTGTCAGTGTCCAGCCGGGCAAATGCGGCGTAGAAGTTGTTCAGCGTGGTCTGGTTTGGGTGCATGGTGTCTCCTCCAAGGTGGGTGTTGTGAATGCGGCGGGCCGCATGCCGTAATTTGCAAACTTTACACCTCTTGAACAAAACAACTGGTCGCCGAGGTGGCAAATATGTTGGCACTTTCCAGTTGTAACGCTGGGGAATAGCTTGCCATATCGGTTACAAACTCAAAACACCTTTAGCATCCCCGTCGATGAACCACTCTTTATCCCCAAAAGGCAAAATGCCCACCCCAACTGCCGGTTTTCTGGCGAGTCTGCTGCTTGTTGTGTCCTGTGCCGCCAGCGCGCAGGAAAATCCGCCTTTACCGCTCTGGGAGTTTGGTGCGGGCACGTTTGCAACTTCGCAACAGGCTTATCCAGGTTCGTCGCAACGGGTAAACCGAGGGGTGCTGTTTCCGTATCTGATTTATCGAGGCAAAATTTTCCGTGCTGACCGTGAGGGTATGGGGCTGGTGGCTATCAAAACGCCACAGATGGAGCTGGATATCGGTTTTGCAGGGGCTTTTGGCTCGAACTCCAGCGACATTGATGCCAGGCGCGGCATGCCTGACCTTGGAACGCTGGCTGAGTTTGGCCCGCGTCTGAAATGGAATCTCGGCACAGGCCCTGCCAATGGCCGTTTGCGGGCTGACTTTGCTGTTCGGGGTGTGTTTGATGTCAGTGATGGTTTCAGCAACAAAGGCATCAGTTTTGAGCCCAAGCTGGTGTATGAACGCACCACCGGTGCCTGGCGCTACAGCACCAGTGCTGGCCTCATCATGGTCAATCACCGGCTGGCTGACACCTTTTATGGTGTGGCACCGGCCTACGCGACGGCCACTCGCCCGGCCTACAAGGCTGAAAGTGGCCTGGTGGCCTGGCGGCTGGGGGCCACTGTGTCGCGTCAGTTGTCGCCAAATGTGCGGCTTTTTGGTTTTGCACAGCTTGATTCGCTTTCCGGCGCGGCCAACAATGCCAGTCCACTGGTGCAAAAGCGCAGCGGCAGCACGCTTGGCGTGGGACTGATCTACACCTTTGCCCGGTCTGAAACCCTGGTCAGCAACTGAAATCAGTCAGGGTTATTCAATAAAACCACCAGCCGCAGCAGCGCATGCCTGACGGTTGCGGCCCGCACGGCGGCGCGGTCGCCTTCAAAATGTTTGACTTCGCTGCTGAGCTGGCCCTTGACACTCCAGCCAAACCAGACCATGCCCACAGGTTTTTCAGCACTGCCTCCGCCCGGCCCGGCCACCCCGGTGACAGCGACACTGGCCTGGGCTTTTGAATGCCTGATGGCACCCGCAGCCATGGCCCGCGCGACCGGCTCGCTGACGGCGCCGTGCTGGCGTATCAGCTCGGCGTCCACACCCAGCAGTTCGGTTTTGGCTGCGTTGGAGTAGGTCACAAACCCGCGTTCAAACCAGTTGCTGGAGCCTGCCAGGTCGGTGCAGGCGGCAGAAATCATTCCGCCGGTGCAACTTTCGGCTGTAGCCATCATGAGGCCATTTTTTTGAAGCAAATCGGCCAGTTGTGATGGCAATTCAGGTGTCATAGAAACCTCCAGACCGCCAGCACCAGCAGGGTGCAAAAGGCGGCGGCGATGTCGTCGATCATGATGCCAAAACCACCGCGCCAGCCAAAGCCCTTGAAGGTTTTGTCGGCCCAGGCCATGGGGCCAAACTTGACGGCGTCAAAAAACCTGAACAGGCCAAAAGCCGCCAGCTGCCCCCAAAAACCCACTGGCATCACAAGCCACAACACCAGCCAGAAGGCGGCCACTTCGTCCCACACAATGCTGCCGGGGTCAGCCACACCCATGTTTTTGGCTGTGATGGTGCTGGCTATCCAGCCGACTGCAAAAGATGCCGCAATCAGCCAGCCCATTTGCTGCGTGCTCATCCATGGCTGCATCACCAGATACGCCAACCAGGCCCACAGGGTGCCAGCGGTGCCGGGCGCAACCGGGCTGAGGCCGGAACCAAAACCCAGGGCAATGACGTGCGCGGGATGCGCCATCATGAATCTTGACGTAGGTCCGGGTGGTTTGGCGGGTGGTGTTGGTGTTGGGACGTCGGCAAAATGGTCGGGCATGAGCTGATTATCAGTTGGGGTAGGCTGCTGGAACTCAGCAAGCCGATTCCAGTCAATACTTTAAAGAGGAAAACAACATGATCAAACTTCATCGCTTTTTGGCGACCGGGCTTGCTGCACTGCTGGTCAGCGGATGCGCGTTTCAGCCTGTTCAACCCGGTGCGGCGCGTGCAGATGTCCTGTCGCGTTACGGTTCGCCTTCAGCCGAGCTGACGACGGCATCCGGCACACGGCTGCAGTATTCGCGCCAGCCCTTTGGCCACAGTGTGGTCAATGTGGATCTGGACAGCTCGGGCCGTGTCGTATCGGTGCGGGAACTGATGAACCCGGCCGCCTTTGGCCGGGTAGAGGTCGGCAAATGGAGTCGTGCTGATGTGGAGCGTGAGTTTGGCCGCCCTGCCATCGTGGACCGGGTGGCCTCCTGGCCCGGTGATGTGATGAGCTACCGCTGGCGTGATGTCAGCCAGCCCATGTTTTTTTATGTCTATCTGGATGCAGGCAATGTGGTGCAACGCACTGGCCAGGGCATGGAGTTTCCGGCAGAAGTACGGGAAAACTAAGGCCGTGAACACGTTCCAGGCGTTGCGTGTCACATCACGGAAATCGCCCGGCCGATTTCCGGCCAGCGTTTGTGCAGA
>JAZKIK010000831.1:0-7979 GCA_040384925.1 Pseudomonadota bacterium
TGCGCTGGTACAAGGCCCCCAGCGCAGGCGGCCAGGCGTAGTCGGCATAGGTCTGACCACGCACTTTGGCCATGGCTTGCGGCACGTTGACTGCAAATTCATGCGGCGGTGCGTACTGGCATGCATGCAGGCAGGCACCGCAGTTGTGGCACAGGTTGGCCAGAAAGTGGATGTCGGCCTTGCCAAACTCAAGCCGCCGCGTCATGGCCGGAAACACGGCGCAAAAACCTTCGCAATAACGGCAGGCATTGCAAATCTGCATCTGCCGCGCCACCTCGGACTCTGAGGTGCTGAGCACCAGACCCGCGCCCGGCTCACCATTGGCCAGCGCCACCGCATCGCGTGTCAACGCTTCAAGCTGCTGCATCACTTACTCCTGATTCAATAGCAAACCGTGCAGACTGGACACCCGCAATCCGCCCAAAAGCCGTTCCAATCGACATGCCCACACCGGCCGTGTAACCTTTTCCCAGCACATTGCCTGCCATCATCTCGCCAGCAACAAACAGGTTGGGGCTGGGATTGCCGCCAAAAAACACGGCGGCGGTTTCGTCGGTTTTGAGGCCCAGATAGGTAAATGTGACGCCGGGTTTGAGCGCGTAGCCATAAAACGGTGCCTTGTCGACAGGCCTGGCCCAGTGGGTTTTGGCAGGAGTCAACTGTTCGGTATGGCAGTCGTCCAGCAGCGTGTGGTCAAAACTGCCGACGCGGCAGGCGGCGTTGTAGTCATTCAGCGTCTGCATGAAAGTGGCTTCGTGCAGGCCAAGTTTTTGCGCCAGCCCGGGCAGGCTGTCGGCGCGGGTGCCTGGAAAAACCGGTGGCATGAAGCGCCCGGCGGCCTTGGCATCAATCACCGAATAGGCAATCTGCCCCGGCTGCTGCGCCACCAGCCGACCCCAGATCGCGTAGCGTTTGGGCCAGAAGTCTTCACCCTCGTCATAAAAACGCCGGCCTTCACGGTTGACCACCACACCCAGCGACACACAGTCGATACGGGTGCAAATACCGCCGTCATAAAGCGGTGCCCGCGCATCAATCGCCACCATGTGGGCCTGCGTCGGGTCGCCAATCATGTCGGCACCAGCCTGCAGCAGCTGCTTGAGCAGCACGCCCTGGTTGAACCGCGTGCCGCGAATTGCAAAATTGTCTGATGGCCACTCGCCGCGTTCGTTCTGGCCCCAGGCTTCACGCAGCCATTCGCGATTGGACTCAAAACCGCCAGCGGCCAGCACACATGATCTGGCGCTGATGCGCTCCTGGCCGACAAAAGCCGCCACAAACCGGCCACCAACAAGCTCCAGCCTGTCCACCGGCGCCTTGTAGCGAATCTGCACACCGAGTTTTTCGGCGCTGCGGTAGTAGGCATTGACCAGCGCCTTGCCGCCACCCATAAAAAAGGCGTTGGTGCGGCTCAAATGCAGGGTACCCGACAGCGAGGGCTGAAAATGCACGCCGTGGCGGCGCATCCAGTCGCGGCAATTGCTGGACGCGCGAATCGTCAGGCGTGCCAGCGCCTCGCTGGTCTGTCCGCCGGTGACCTTGAGCAGGTCTTGCCAGAACTCTTCTTCCGGGTAGGCGGCAGTCAAAACATCCTGCGGTGCGTCGTGCATGCAGCGCAGGTTGCGGGTATGGGCCGAATTGCCGCCACGCCATTCACGCGGTGCAGCCTCCAGCAGCAGCACACTGGCACCCGCCTCACGCGCCATCAGCGCGGCACACAGGGCCGCGTTGCCACCACCAATCACCAGAACATCGACCGACACATCTTTTTTCACGGTTACCTCGTTTTCAGAATCTTCTTCAAAACAAGGTGGCAACTGTAGATTTCGGCCCGGCTTTTTGTCAGCCCTGCATCACGATGGGGGTATCACGAATTGTGATGGCGGCTCCCAGGTTCAACCCATCCATCGGTCAGGCGCGTTCCCTCCCACTCGCCTGAGCGCACCAGTGCCCGTGCGCAATCGGCCAGCACCACGCGGGTCGCCAGTGCGGCAGGTGAAAGCTCGTCGTCTGACAGGCTGCACAGGGCATTGCTGCGGCGCAACTGGGCATCGGTGATTTCTGCCCAGTGCAGGCGCTGGGCGGCGTTTTGCAGCCGCCCCCGCGCGGCCCAGGGCTGCACGGTGCAGCCCAGTCCGGCGCAGACGGCGTCCATCAGCATGGTCAGGGAATCGACCTCGGCCACCAGCCGGGGTTTAAAACCGGCGCGCACAAAAGCTGCGTCCAGCGTGCTGCGCAGGCCGTGCGCGCCTGTGGGCAGTATCAGCGGCAGGCCCTGCAACTGCGCCATGCTGCAGGAATCTGCCAGGGTTTCGGTGCTGGGAGCCTGCCGCGACTGCATCAGATAGAGTTTTTCTTCAAGCAGCGGCATCACGCTCCAGCGTCTGGCCGCACCGGTATCAAACAGCACGGCCAGGTCAAGCTGGCGGGCGTTGAGCATGGCCGTCAGGTGGCCGGACATGCTTTCCACCAGATGCAGGCGCACGTCGGGGTAACGCTCACGCATGGCGCGCATCAAGGGCACACCGAGCACCACCGCCGTGCTTGAGGCCAGCCCGACGCTGACGCTGCCGCTCAGCCTTGACTGCTGGGCTGCACGCACCGCCTGTTCGGCGTGGCGCAGGGTCAGTTGCGCTTCACGAAAAAACGCCAGTCCGGCTTCGGTTGGCACCACGCCCTTGCTGCTGCGCTGCAGCAGGCGGGTTGACAGCTCGCCCTCCAGCCGGCTGATCTGCTGGCTCAGCGCCGACTGCACCATGTCAAGGTCAAGCGCGGCCCGGCTCATGCTGCCAAGTTCGACTACCCGGACAAAATAGCGCAACTGCCGCAGTTCCATGGAGGCCTTCAACCTAGAAACCGCAGTTGGACGCGCCCGAGGGTGCTGTGATTGGCGTGCCAGACAAGGCGAGACAACGCAGTGGGCTACTGCCCACAAGGCGGAGCAACGCAGTATGGCGCGGCAAGCGCAGTGCCCTCGGGTGCGTAGCGGTGACACCCACCTGGTGAACGTCATCGAAGTGAAAAATGTCAATATTCATAAGGCTTTGCCAAAGGTAACAAGCGGTCAACTGCGGTTTTTAGGTTAAAAACAGGTGCAAATCATGGCGGGGATAATCGCACACCTATGAGCAAGCACACAAAACAGCGGATCGTGGTGGGTCTGAGCGGCGGCGTCGATTCAGCGGTGACCGCCTGGCTGCTGAAACAGCAGGGTCATGAGGTGATTGGCATCTTCATGAAAAACTGGGAGGACGACGATGATTCGGAGTTCTGCTCTTCCAATATCGACTTTGTGGATGCCGCGGCCGTGGCTGATGTGATTGGCATCGAGATCGAGCACGTCAACTTTGCTGCCGATTACAAAGACCGGGTGTTTGCCGAATTTTTGCGTGAATACCAGGCTGGCCGCACACCCAACCCGGACATTCTGTGCAATGCCGAGATCAAGTTCAAGGCCTTTCTGGACCACGCCATGCGCCTGGGTGCCGAAAAAATCGCCACCGGACATTACGCACGGGTGCGCCACAACACCACGACCGGCCTGCACGAGCTGCTGAAGGGGCTGGATCCGGCCAAGGACCAGAGCTACTTTTTGCACCGATTGAACCAGGCACAGCTGTCAAAAACACTTTTCCCGGTGGGTGAGCTGCACAAAACCGAAGTGAGGCGCATCGCTGACGAGATTGGCCTGCCGAATGCGAAGAAAAAAGACTCGACCGGCATCTGTTTTATTGGCGAACGGCCGTTTCGTGAATTTTTGAACCGTTACATCGCCAAAGCGCCGGGCCTGATCCAAAGCGACACGGGTCGGGTGATTGGCGAGCATGTCGGTTTGAGTTTTTACACCTTGGGCCAGCGTTCTGGCCTGGGCATAGGCGGTGTCAAGGCCAGGGGCGCAGACCTGAAAGCCGCACAGGCACGCGGCCAGCGTGGTGTGGGTGAACATGAACCGTGGTTTGTGGCGCGCAAGGACCTTGAAAGCAATATCCTCTGGGTGGTGCAAGGCCATGACCATCCGTGGCTTCAGTCCACAGAATTGGCGGCGCAGGATTGCAGTTGGGTTGCAGGTTCGGCCCCTGCGCTGGGCAGCATGGCGGCCAAGGCGCGTTACCGCCAGCTTGACGCAGCTTGCGAGCTGCGCAGCGCCAGCAGCACAGACTGCGATCTGGTGTTTGCCGAGGCGCAATGGGCAGTGACACCTGGGCAGTCGGCCGTGCTGTATGACGGCGAGGTCTGCCTGGGTGGCGGGGTGATTGTGCGCAGCAATGTGCAGCAAGACCTGCCCGGCCCGGTCAGCCTGCCTAAAAAGAAGGCAAAGAGTCCGACCAAAGCCGTCAGAACCGTCAAAGCCTCTTGACGTCGCAGCGGGCCAGCAACCGGCGCGCCCGCAGAACCACTGGCAGATCGACCATGCGGCCGTCCATCTGCACCGCCGCACCACCTGCCGCAGCGTCTGCAGCGAGCACACGACGGGCCCAGTCGGCCTCCTCAAGGCTTGGCGAAAGCTGCTCGTGAACGATAGCCACCTGGCGCGGGTGGATGCAGAGTTTTGCGCCAAAACCGAAACCTAGCGCGCGCCGTATGTCCTGGCGCAAGCGCGCGTCGTCCTGAATCGCCACGGTCACGCCATCTACTGCAGACGCAAGCCGCTGCATGCGGGTGGCCATGGCGACCGCGAAGCGCAGCGGTGCCAGTTCGGCCTCGTCGTCGCCGCACTGCAAGCCGGTATCCGCCATGAAATCGATGTGGCCAAGGACAAGGCGCAAAACGCAGGCGCACGCGGCGATCTGTGGCATGGCGCTCCACCCAGCCGCACTTTCGATCAAGGGCAGGATAGGCACCGTGTCGGTTAGTTGTGCGCGCACATCTTCAAGCACACTTGCCGATTCGACTTTGGGCACCATCACACCTGCAGGCAAGGACAGCCGTGCCAGCCAGCGCAGGTCGTCCTGCCCCAGCGTCTGATCCACGGAGTTGATGCGCACCAGGAGCGGCACGCCAGTCTCGCGCAATGTCGGCCAGGCGGCTTCGATGGCCGTGCGTGCCAGGGCTTTGTCGGCCAGCGGCACGGCATCTTCAAGGTCGAGCACGATGGCATCGGCACCGCTGCGGGCCGCCTTCTCGAAGCGCTCGGGCCGGTTGCCAGGCACGAAGAGGAAGCTGCGGGCATCTGCCAGGGGATCTTGGAAAGTCATGGTGATAGAAAAGTTCACGGCAACTGGCCGGCAGGTGAGACAACACCAGCCTGCGCAAAACTGCAGCCTGCCGCTGAAGGCTGGCGATGTGGAGAGTCACGACGAAGTGGTGGCTCTAGGAGCCTGTCAGAGTGCCTTGGCGAGTTCTGGAACGGCGACGAAAAGGTCAACGACGAGTCCATGGACCTTGACGTTTTCCACCTCCCTTGCTCAATCGGCGAACTGGCCTGCGGCCTTGATGACTGGCGCGTAGCGCAGCGTTTCCTTCTCCAGCCAGGTTTGCAAGCCTGCGGGCGTCAGCTTGTCGTCACTGGGAATGACGGCGCCCAGATCGGCAAGGCGCTGCGCGATCACAGGGTCTTTGAGCGTCGCCTTGAGGGCTGCGCCGAACTTGTCAACCGCTTCTTTGGGTGTGCCTTTGGGCGCGTAGATGCCGTGCCAGACCACAACCTGGAACCCGGTCAGACCCTGCTCGGCGAGCGTAGGCGTATCGGGCAGCGTCTGTAATCGCGCGGGAGTCGTCACGCCGTAGAGCTTTACCGAACCTGCCTTGATGTACGGAATGGTGGAGGTGGTCTGGTCGCACAACAAATCGACCTGTCCACCCAGCAGTGAGTTCATGGCCGGGGCGGTGCCCTGATACGGGATGGTGGTCATCTCCACGCCCATCGCCTGGCGCAACAACATGCCACACAGATGCGATACCGCTCCCAATCCGGCATGCGCCAGGTTGACCTTCTCGCCGTTGGCCCTGGCGTAGGCCAGCAGTTCCTTGAAGTCCCTGGCCGGCAGATCCTTGCGGGCCACCAGGGTCATGGGAACGTCAATGACCTGGCTCACGTATTCGAAGTCTGCCAGCGGCTTGTAGCTGAGTTTTCGATACAGTGCTGGCGCGGTAGCCATCCCGTTGTGGTGAATCAAAAAGGTGTAGCCGTCCGGCACGGCGCGTGCGGTGTAGCTTGCGGCAATGGTCCCGCCGGCACCGGTCTTGTTCTCGACCAGCACCGTCTGGCCCAGAGACTTGCTCATGGCCACGCCAAGCAAGCGGGCCACCACATCGGTGGGGCCACCGGCGGCAAAAGGGACAAGCAGTGTGATTGGCTTGTTCGGGTAGGCCTGCTGTGCCCAGGCCGCACCCGCTGCCGCCAGGCCCGCCAGCGCAAGGCCAGCGACCCTGAAAGCGCCTGCGGAAGTGAATGTCATGTGTTTTGCAGGTTTCAGATATTTCATCAAGAACTGACTCCGGTTTGAAACCTCCATCTTCAGGGGGATAGAATTTATTTGGGAGATGGGTAAGCTTTTCCAAATTCGCCTCGAAAGGGGTGTGGATTGAAACATTTGCCTTGTCTCCTTTTGCTGTTGTCGATCAGATCGCGCCTTCATGGCGCATGGTTTGAATGGTTTGTGCTGGCCAGCCCAGCTCTTGCAGGATGGCCTGGGTGTGCTGGCCCAGGCCGGGTACACCGTCCATGCGTGGTGTGTAGGCATCGGTGCTGCCAGGTGGCAGCAGCGCGGGAATGGGCCCGTTGGGCGTGGGTACCTGCGTCCAGCGCCCACGCGCCTTGAGTTGCGGGTGTTTCCATACATCGTGCATGTCGTTGACGCGCGCATTGGCTATCTGCGCCTCGTCCAACCGCTGCGCCAGTTGATCAGCGCTGAGTGCGGCAAAGGTTTGCAGGATCAGGGCACGCAGTTCCTCACGCCTGTCCACACGGCGGGAGTTGGACAAAAACCGCTCGTCACCGGCCAGTTCCGGCTGGTGCAGCACCAGCTTGCAGAAGGCAGCCCATTCACGTTCGTTCTGCAGGCCCAGCATCACGGATACGCCGTCACCGGCGGCAAACGGGCCATAAGGGTAGATGGTGGCGTGCGCTGTACCGGCGCGTGGCGGCGGGGCAGCCCCCTCAAAGGCGTAATACATCGGGTAATTCATCCACTCGACCATGCTCTCCAGCATGGACACGTCGATGCGGCTGCCCTTGCCGGTTTTGCCGCGCTGCAGCAGCGCGGCAAGAATGCTGCTGTAGGCGTACATGCCGGCGGCGATGTCGGCAATCGAGCAGCCAGCCTTGGCGGGTTCGGCCTGCGAGCCGGTGACCGATAGAAAACCGGATTCGCTCTGTATCAGCAGGTCATAGGCCTTTTTGTCGCGGTAGGGGCCGGGATTGGCCGGGTCGTCGCCATAACCCGAGATGTCGCAGACGATCAGGCGGGGGTGTTTGTCATGTAGCGCCTCGAAAGACAGGCCCAGGCGCGCCGCCGCGCCCGGTGCCAGGTTCTGCACCAGCACGTCAGCATCTTCCAGCAACCGGGCCAGCACCGTCTGGGCCTGCGGCTGTTTGATATCCAGCGTCAGGCTTTCCTTGGAGCGATTGGTCCAGACAAAGTGCGAGGCCATGCCCTGCACCCGTTCGTCATAGGCGCGGGCAAAGTCGCCCGTGCCGGGGCGTTCTATCTTGATGACACGCGCGCCCAGGTCGGCAAGCTGGCGGGTGCAGAAAGGTGCAGCAATGGCGTGTTCAAGTGTGACGACGGTGATGCCGTCCAGTGGGCGTGTCATGGCGTCTTCCTTCAAAACGAGCGTGGCAGGCCAAGCACATGCTCGGCCACGTAGGCGTAGATCATGTTGGTCGAAATCGGCGCCACCTGGTACAACCGGGTTTCGCGGAACTTGCGTTCGACGTCGTATTCGTTGGCAAAACCGAAACCGCCATAGGTCTGCAGGCAGACATTGGCCGCCTCCCAGCTGGCCTTGGCCGCCAGGTACTTGGCCATGTTGGCCTG
>JAZKIK010000832.1:0-8745 GCA_040384925.1 Pseudomonadota bacterium
GAACCCATCATTGGCCCACAGTTTGTTGATGTGGTGGCTGCCACGCCACCTGGTCAGCCCGAACGTTCATTGCGTGTTGCCACTGACGGCTTGCGGCCATTCACAGTGCAGGCGACGGTGCAGCCATGAACAGCAGCTGGCGCAGGCAGTCGGGTTTCACGCTGATTGAAGTGCTGGTGGCGCTGGGCATTGTGTCCATTGCACTGCTGGCCGGTTTGCAGGCCACTACTGCGCTCACCAATAACGCCACCCGCCAGTCCGACATCCTGCTGGCCCATGTGTGTGCCGAAAACGAGCTGGTCAAAACCCGGCTGTCACGGCAAATGCCGGGTGTGGGCGACACCGCCAGCAATTGTGAACAGGGTGGGCGGATTTTTGTCGTCACGCTGTCGGTGCGGCCCACGCCCAACCCCGAGTTTCGCCGGGTCGAGGCACAGGTCAGCGACGGCAATACCCGCATCCTGCAACTGGCCACAGTGGTGACGCGTTATTGATATGAGTCATACAAGTTCCATAAGTCGCCATGCTTTTGCCCGGCAAGGCGGTTTCACGCTGATCGAGCTGCTGGTCGCCATCACCATCATGGCCTTGCTGGCGGTGTTGAGCTGGCGTGGTCTCGATGGCATGGCGCGCTCCACCACACAAACCAGTCAGCGCGCCGACGAGGTGCTGACCCTGCAGGTTGGCCTGGCGCAGTGGAAGGTCGATCTTGACTCCATGACCCAGACGCCAAATGTCAGCAGTCTGGACTGGGATGGCCGCGTATTGCGCCTGACACGCCGCAACTCATCTGCTGGTGACGGTTTGCAGGTTGTGGCCTGGACACGCCGCAGTGAGTCTGGTGGCCAGTGGCTGCGCTGGCAGTCACCACCAGTGCGCACGGCGGGTGAGTGGAATGAGGCCTGGGCTCGTGCCAGCGCCTGGGCACAAAACGCCAGCACCGAAGACCGCAAACGCGAGGTGCTGGTGGTGCCACTCGAAGACTGGCAGATTTTTTACTTCCGCACCGATGCCTGGACCAATCCCTTGTCCAGTGACGGCAACCAGACCCAGGCAGCCGCAGGCACGGGTACCCAGGCTGTGGTGCCTGAAGGTATCCGGCTGGTGCTGACCTTGCCCGGCGGGCAGGCGATTGGCGGCAAACTGACGATTGACTGGGTGCGCCCCACTTTGGGTGGTGACAAGTCATGAGGCGTTTTTTGTGGTCATCTGCTGCCGCACGTTCTGGCCAGTCGGGCGCTGCGCTGCTGGCGGCGATGTTGACTGTCACGCTGGTCGCGACCTTTGCAGCAACCTCCTTGTGGCAGCAGTTTCGCAGCCTGGAGGTTGAAGCCGCCGAGCGGGGCCGCGTCCAGTCAGGCTGGATATTGACTGGCGCGCTCGACTGGTCAAGGCTGATTTTGCGTGAGGATGCCCGCTCTGGCGGCGCTGACCATCTGGCTGAGCCCTGGGCTATTCCGCTGAACGAGGCGCGACTGTCGAGTTTTCTGGCCGTTGACAAAACCGCCAGCGACACCGAGCGTGAAGCCTTTTTGTCAGGCCATATCAACGACTTGCAAGCGCGCCTCAATATCACCAACCTGATTGACGGTGCTGCCGTTTCAGAACCCACGCTGGTTACATTTGCCCGCCTGTTTGAGTTGCTGGGCCTGCAGGAGCAGCAGCTTGACGCGCTGGCCAGCCAGTTGCTGCTGGCGTCAAAAGCGGCATCGGGCAGCGGCACCCAGACGGATTCAGCCCCTTTGATGCCCCAGCGTATCGAGCAACTGGTGTGGCTGGGGCTGGCACCTGAAGCGCTGGCTGTGCTGTCGCCCTACATCACCCTGCTGCCCACACGCACGGCCATCAACCTCAATACTGCCAGCTCCGAGGTCATTTACGCCAGCGCGCCTACGCTGGAGCTGGCCGACGCACAAAAGCTGGTCGCCGCCAGGGAGCGCACTCATTTCAAGACCCTGGCCGATGCCAACAAGGTGTTGGGCAGCGTGGCCAGCGCTTTTACTGAAGGCGAGCATGGTGTGGCCTCGCGGTATTTTGAGGTGTATGGCCGTTTGCGTCTGGAGCAAATCGTGGTGCAGGAGCGTTCGGTGCTGCTGCGTGACGGCCTGAATGTACGTACGCTCTCGCGTGAACGCGGTGTGGTGGCTGATGCGCCGGTGCCTGGTGCGCCCCGGCCTTGACTGCAAGGCCCTGTTTCGCTACCAGAACTGCCAGCCCACCGTCAAAACGCTAACCTACAATGGCCCAAAAATCCCGTCCATGAGCACACTGATCATTTGTCTTCCCACCGCTGCGCACACGGCCGTGCTCAGCTACGACTACGTCGTGACACCCGATGGCCGTACGCTGGCCGACCACGCCAGCGCGCCGCTGGCTCTGTTGCCTGCCGTTCAGCGTGGTGATGAAGTGGTGGCGGTGGTGCCCGTCAGCCTGCTGTCCTGGCACGAGGTGAACCTGCCCAAGGGCATTGGCAGCGGTTCAACACGCTTGCGCGCGATTCTTGACAACCTGCTTGAAGACCGCCTGCTTGACGAGCCGGTGCAACTGCATCTGGCGCTTGCCAGTGGCACATCAGGCACGGGGCCAGCCTGGGTGGCTGCCTGCGACAAAAACTGGCTGCGCGGACATTTGCTGGCACTGGAAGCCGCTGGCCGTCCGGCAGGCCGCATCGTGCCCGAGTTTTCGCCTGAAGACGGTCCGCTGCAGATACACCTGATCGGCGAACCCGAGCAGGCGCAACTGGTGGCTACCGGCAAGGAGTTGTCGGGTGTGCTGCGTCTGCCGCTGGGGCCGGTGGCACTGGCCCTGTTGCCCCAAAGTGCCGCTGGTGAAGACGTTTTGACCCTGGCTGAACCAGCCGTGGCTGCGCTGGCCGAAGATCTGCTGCAGCGCAAGACCAGTTTGTTGACCGCACCGCAGCGCTGGCTCGATGCCGCACGTTCCCCCTGGGATCTGGCTCAGTTTGATCTGGCCAGTTCCGGCCGCACCCGTACCGTCAAGCGGCTGTCGGGTGTGTTGCGCGACATCTTGCAGGCACCCGCCTGGCGACCGGCGCGCTGGGGTGTGGCCGTGCTGCTGCTGGCGCATCTGGTCGGGCTGAATGCCTGGGCCTGGAAAGAACAGTCTGCCCAGCAACTGAGGCGTGCCGCGATCCAGGGTACGCTGACCCAGACTTTCCCCGGCGTGCGTGTGGTGGTTGATGCGCCGCTGCAGATGGAGCGCGAACTGGCCGCCTTGCGCCAGGCCACCGGTGCGGCTTCAGGACGTGATCTCGACGCCATTCTGGCGGCGCTTGCCAGTGTTGCCCCGGAGGGCAGCACCCTGACAGCGATTGACTACAGCGCCGGTGAGGCCAGATTAAAAGGCCTGCCCACCGACCAGCAGGAAGTTGGCGGCCTGTATGCCCAATTGGCGGCACTTGGTTACAGCCTGCGGCTGGATGGTGAAGTCAGCGTCATCCGGCAGGATGGCAAAAAAGAAGGAACCCCATGAACATGCCCGCCGCCCTGGCCCCGCTGCAGGCGCGCTGGCGCACGCTGGAGCCGCGTGAACAACTGCTGATCAGTGGCGCTGCCCTGCTGGTGGGGCTGGCGCTGGTCTGGTGGCTGCTGATTGCGCCGCCGCTTCGGGTGTTGCGCCTGGCCGATGTCCAGCAGCGCAGCCTGGACCTGCAGTTGCAGAAAATGCAGGACTTGCAGGCCCAGGCGCAAGCCCTGCAGTCTCAAACCAGAATGAGCCGCAGTGATTCCCTGCGTGCACTTGAAGTCTCTGTCAAACAGCGCCTGGGTGCGGGTGCCCAGCTCAATGTGATTGGTGACCGCGCCACTGTCACCTTGCGTCATGTTCCGGCCGATGCGCTGGCCCAGTGGCTGGTGCAGGCGCGTGTCAACGCCCGCGCCATACCGGGTGAGGTGCGGCTGGTGCGTTCCACCGGCGCTGCACCTGGCGCACCCGGCAACAGCGGTGTCAATCCCAATAATTCAGGCGTCAGGGTGGCCAATGCCATCCGGCCCATTCTTTCTGCACCCAGCAGCAGGCCACCAATAGTTGATGAAGGCGGCGAAGGCAGTTTTGAAGGCATGTCCGTCAATCCTCCCGTTTCTCCTGCGCCGGCCGCTCCGGCAGCGGCTGTTGTCGCCTGGGACGGCACGCTGGTCATGACCTTGCCGCCGCAGTAAGTCTGCACCGGTCTGATTGATTAATTGTTTATGGTGCGCCCTACATCTTCGTCCCAAAGTACAGCCCGGCACCCAACCCAGAAAGCGCCATGGCGCTGGGCCGTGCTGGGTGGCCTGATCGGGTTGATGACGACCCTCTTGTTTTACGCCCCGGCCAGCTGGCTTGCATCGGCTCTGTCATCGGCCACCGCCGGCCAGTTGCAATTGATAGAAGCGCGTGGCACGGTTTGGACGGGCTCGGCCCGGCTGCTGCTGTCAGGCGGCGCAGGCAGCCGCGACAGCGCGGCCCTGCCCGGCGCAGTGGACTGGACGCTGCGCCCTGGCTGGCTGGCGCTGAATCTGCAAATCACCGCTGACTGCTGCACCAGCACCCCGCTGCAGGCGCGCTTGGGCCGCAGTGCAGGTGGGCTGTCGCTGCAAATCGCAGATGGTATCTCGCAGTGGCCTGCAGCTGTGCTGGCCGGCCTGGGCACGCCCTGGAACACGGTACAGGCCGAGGGCAATCTACAACTCGAAACCAGAAAGCTTTCAATCCAGTGGTTTGAAGGCCGCCTGAGCCTGGCCGGCAGCGCCGGGCTTGATGCGCTGGCCATGTCCTCGCGCCTGTCCACCCTCAAACCCATGGGCAGTTACCGCCTGACACTCGATGGTGGCAGCGCACCGACCCTGGTTTTGTCCACACTTGAAGGCAGCCTGCAACTCTCAGGCAGCGGCCGCTGGGTTGGCCCGCGCCTGCGTTTTGAGGGCGAGGCCAGCGCCGCACCCGAAAACGAAGCCGCATTGGCCAACTTGCTAAATATCATCGGGCGGCGCAACGGCGCGCGCTCCATCATCAAACTGGGCTAAATACATGACCACCCGCCAGACCCGAGACTTCATGTCGCCACATTCAGATAAAACCGCAAGATTTCAGTTTGCTGTTGTTTCGATAGCAATTTGCGCCCTGTGGGCAGGTGCAACAGGCACTTCAAGTGCCCAAACCCGGCCGACGGGCCCGCGTGGCGCTGCCGCTGACAGTTCAACACCCAGAACCGGAGGCCCCGTCACGCTGAACTTTGCCAATGCCGAGATTGATGCCGTGGCACGCACCATGGCCGTGATTACCGGGCGAAACGTGGTGGTTGACCCGCGCGTCAAGGGCACCATGACCCTGGTGACCACCTCGCCAGTCACACCTGCCATGGCGCTGCGCCAGTTCTCAAGCCAGTTGCGAACCCAGGGTTTTGCACTGGTCGAGTCCGCAGGTCTCTATCTGGTCGTGCCCGAGGCCGATGCAAAACTGCAAAGCGGCACTGTCTCGGCCGGAGCCGTGCCGGCAGCCAGCGGCCAGATCATCACGCAGATTTTTCGCCTGAACCACGAAACCGCCAACAACCTGGTGCCGGTGCTGCGTCCGCTGATCAGTCCCAACAACACCATCAACGTCAACCCCGGCAACAACTCGCTGATCGTGACCGACTACGCCGACAACCTGCAGCGTATCGGTACCATCATTGCGGCGCTTGACGTGGCCAACGCCACCGGAGTTGAAATCCTGCGCTTGCAACACGCCATTGCCACCGACCTGGCACCGCTGGTCACACGGCTGATCGAATCGGGCGGCGGCGGCGCGGCTGGTGGTGCCGACACCTCGTTTAAAACCACGCTGGTGGCCGAGCCGCGCAGCAACTCGCTGATTTTGCGGGCTGCCAATCCGGCCCGGCTGGCTTTGGTCCGAACCCTGGTTGAAAAACTCGACCAGGCTTCGTCCAGTGACCAGACCGCCAGCAGCGGCGGCAAAAACTCGGCCATGGGCAATATCTATGTGGTGTACCTGAAAAACGCCGACGCCACCAAACTGGCCGCCACCCTGCGTGCGGCCATCAGCGCCGGTTCCAGCGGCGCCAGTTCTGGTGGCGGAGGCAGCACCTCAAGCCCCAGTGCCGCATCACCACTGAGCACTTCAGGCGGTGCCGCATCCAGCGTGACCAGCGCTGCCGCATCGGGCAGCCTGTCGGTCAACCAGCCTTCCACCGGCGGCCAGATTCAGGCTGACCCGGCCACCAATTCACTCATCATCACCGCGCCCGAGCCGCAATACCGTCAGATCCGTGCCGTGATTGACCGCCTCGATTCACGCCGGGCGCAGGTTTATATAGAAAGCCTGATTGCCGAGGTCAATACCGACAAGGCGGCAGAGTTTGGTGTCCAGTTTCAGAGCCTGCTCGGCAAAAGGGCAGCCTTTGGCAGCAATTTCCAGATTGCCGGCACCAACATCATCACGCTGGCTACCGGGGCCAGCAGCGGCACTTCCGTGCCCTCATCGGGTTTTAACTTTGGCGCTGTCAGCAGCGACGGTGTGCTGGGTTTTCTGGCCCGCTTTCTGGAAACCAGCGGGGACGGCAATATTCTCTCCACACCCAACCTGCTGACGCTTGACAACGAGGAAGCGCGCATCGTCATTGGCCAGAATGTGCCTTTTGTCACCGGCTCCTACACCAACACTGGCAGCACCGGTTCGGTCAATCCGTTTCAGACAGTCGAACGCAAGGACGTGGGTCTGACCTTGCGTGTCAAACCCCAGATCAGCGAAGACGGTAGCGTCAAGATGCAGATTTTTCAGGAAATCAGCAGCGTCCAGGCTTCTACCGCCAGGGACGCCAACGGCCCGACCACCAACAAACGTTCGATCGAGTCGAATGTGGTGGTGGCCGACGGCTCCATCGTTGTGCTGGGTGGTTTGCTGCAGGACGAGTATTCGGGCAACCAGGAAAAGGTGCCCGTCCTCGGTGATGTGCCGGTGTTTGGCAACCTGTTCAAGGCTGAAACCCGCTCACGAAAAAAGACCAATCTGATGGTGTTTTTGCGGCCCGTGGTGGTGCGCGACACCCTGGCCACCGACAACCTTTCGCTCGACCGCTACGAAATGCTGCGCGGTGCACAAAAAGAAGCCCAGCCCCTGCCCAGCTCGGTAGTGCCCGTCAATTCAGCGCCCGTGTTGCCACCGCAGCGTGTACCAGCGTTGCCGACCGTGACGCCGCTGATGACACCATCCGTCGTTCAGTAGGTCATCAAGTCCATGCGTTACCCCTTGCCCTACGCATTTGCCCGCAGCACCTCCCTGCTGCTGGAGGATGACGGCCACAGCATGATGCTCTGGCACAACGCCAGCCCTGATCTGAGCGCGCTAAGCGAGGTCATGCGCAAGTATGGCCAGCCGCATTCACCGGCCGGCTCACCCCTCAGCCTGCACAGGGCCGACCCCGGCACCCTGGCCCAGCGCATCAGCGCCGCATATGCCGGTGGCGAGTCCAGCGCCGCCACGGTGGTCAGCGAAGTCGAGTCCGACGCTGACCTCTCGCGCATGATGCAGGACTTGCCCGCAGTTGAGGATTTGCTTGAAACCTCTGACGACGCGCCCATCATCCGCATGCTCAACGCGCTGCTGACCCAGGCTGCCCGCGACGGTGCCAGCGACATCCATATCGAACCCTACGAGCGCCATTCCAGCGTGCGTTTCCGCGTCGATGGCACCCTGCGTGAAGTGGTGCAGCCCAACCGGGCCCTGCACGCAGCGCTGATTTCGCGCCTGAAGATCATGGCCGACCTTGATATTTCAGAAAAACGCATGCCGCAGGACGGCCGTATTTCGCTGCGCATTGGCACCCGCGCGGTGGATGTCCGTGTCAGCACCCTGCCAAGTGCCCATGGCGAACGCGCCGTGCTGCGTCTGCTGGACAAGAGTGAAAGCAAGCTGAGTCTTGAGTCCGTTGGCATGCAGGGTGACGTGCTGCGCCGTTTTGAACTGCTGGTCAAACAGCCGCACGGCATCATTCTGGTGACCGGGCCTACCGGTTCGGGTAAAACCACCACGCTGTATGCCGCGCTGCAGCGGCTGGACGCTGGTGCCAGCAACATCATGACGGTAGAAGACCCGATTGAATATGAGCTGCCCGGCATTGGCCAGACCCAGGTCAACGCCAAGATCGACCTGACCTTTGCCAAAGCCCTGCGCGCCATCCTGCGGCAAGACCCGGACGTCATCATGATTGGTGAAATCCGCGATTTTGAAACTGCCCAGATTGCGATTCAGGCCTCTCTGACTGGTCACCTGGTGCTGGCAACCCTGCATACGAACGATGCAGCCAGCGCCGTCACACGTTTGACCGACATGGGTGTAGAGCCTTTCCTGCTCAGTTCATCACTGCTGGGCGTGCTGGCGCAGCGGCTGGTGCGCAAGGTCTGTATCCACTGCCGCGGGGCTGGCTGCAGCGAATGTGGCCAGACCGGTTACCAGGGCCGCACCGGCGTGTTTGAGCTGATGGTCGCCAATGACGCGATTCGTGCCCAGGTACATAACCGCACATCCGAAGCCGACATCCGTGATGCAGCGATTGCCGAAGGCATGACACTGATGCGCGAGGACGGCGAAAGACTGGTCGCCGCAGGCATCACCTCGCGTGAAGAGCTGTTGCGCGTCACTCGAGATTAGTATGGCCCCCACGCTCAGCACTTCGTGTCTTTCGCTGCACCTTGCAGGCCGCCGCTCGCCAGAGGCTTCGCTTCTGTCGCCTGTCCAGACCTGCTC
>JAZKIK010000833.1:0-2537 GCA_040384925.1 Pseudomonadota bacterium
CCAGCGGCACCACCGGCCTGCCCAAGGGCTGCATGCACACCCACGCCAGCATCATGCACAACGCAGTGGGCAGTTGCCTGTGGGGCAACAGCACTTTTGAAAATGTGCTGCTTTCGGTGGTGCCCATGTTTCATATCACCGGCATGGTGTCGGTCATGCATGCGGCGATTTACGGCGGTGCCACCCTGGTCATCATGCCGCGCTGGGACCGTGAACTGGCCGGGCGGCTGATTTCACGCTGGCGCGTCACCCACTGGACCAACATCCCGACCATGGTGATTGACCTGATGGGCAGCCCGAACTTTGCCAGTTTTGACCTCAGTGGCCTCTTGTATATAGGCGGTGGCGGTGCCGCCATGCCACAAGCCGTTGCACAGCGCCTGTGGGAGCAATATGGCCTGCGTTTTGCCGAAGGTTATGGCCTGACTGAAACGGCAGCGCCGTCGCACAGCAACCCGCCTGACAACACCAAACAACAATGCCTGGGTGTGCCCTTTATCAGCACTGATGCGCGTGTGATTGACCCGTTGACACTTGCGGAACTGCCGCAAGGCGAGCAGGGCGAAATCATCATGTGCGGCCCGCAAAACTTTCAGGGCTACTGGAAAAGGCCTGAAGCCACCGCAGCTGCTTTTATCGAGCTGGAAGGCAAGCGCTTTTTCAGATCGGGTGACCTGGGGCGGGTGGATGAAGACGGGTACTTTTTTATTACCGACCGGCTCAAACGCATGATCAACGCCTCGGGCTTCAAGGTCTGGCCTGCTGAAGTCGAAGCCCTGATGTTCAAGCACCCTGCAGTGCAGGAAGCCTGCGTCATTTCAACCCACGATGCCTACCGTGGTGAAAGTGTCAAGGCCGTGGTGGTACTGCGCGCCGCCGCCAAGGGCAACACCAGTGCAGAAGACATCATCAACTGGTGCAGGGAAAACATGGCCGCCTACAAATACCCGCGTGTGGTGCAGTTTGTGGACGCCTTGCCCAAAAGCGGCTCGGGCAAGGTGATGTGGCGCACGTTGCAGGAGGCTGAACAGGGCAGTGTCTGAATGTTGTTAGTGTTTGTGCTTGTACGTTAAAAAATGTATCAGAGAAAACCCTTGCCCGACTGGCTTATCAGGTACTGCCTACATAGAATGACGTGCTACTGATGGCACTCTGCGTCGGTTTACAACTTTTACAAAGGATGCCGACGATGTTTGCCCGTTTTTTTGTTTTTCTGAGCCTGTTTTTGAGTCTGGTTTCATCTGGTGTCCACGCACAAACCGCCATGGGCTGGACGGTACGCAATATCAGCAACCAGACCCTGGACTTCGAGACTTTCTCGCATGACCGTGGCACCTGGAAAAAGCAGCAGATTTTCCCAAACCAGTCAGTCAAATACAGCATGACCAGCCCGACCGGCAAATTTCGCATCACCACTGAAAACCGTGGTTTTGTTGAATACCAGGTCAAGGACGGCGGCAGTTACAGCCTGGGCTGGGACAAGGCAAAGGGTGTATGGGACATGAAAACCGTGGCCGGTGCCACAGGCAACAGCGCCCCGGTCAACAAAGCAGCCAATCTTGCCGCCCTGAGTGCTTTTGAAGTCCACAACAAAAGCAACAACCTGATCAGCTTTGAAACGCTGGACCCGACCCGCAACACCTGGGTAAAACAGACCATAAACGCCAACGAGAAAAAATCCCTGACTCTCAGCCCTGGCGTGGCCATGGGCAAGATCCGTGTGTCCACCGAAAACCGTGGTTTTGTTCAATACGACGTCCGCCCATCCTGGAAATACAGCCTGGTCTGGGATGCCGCCAAAGGTGTCTGGGATTTCCGTACCGTTCAAAAAGCCAGTTGATCAGCCCTGGGTCGGGCGGCTGATTTGACAGCACAAAACACCATGGAGGTGGATTGAGCTGGCAGCTTTCGGCAATTTCAGGCAAATAATGCCTGTTGCATCAGTTCTCTGGTTACATGAGGCTATAAAAAATATAGCAAAATGACCGGATAAGCATCAGGCAACAGCATGACCCCACCATCCCCCAAACCACCAGCACAGCCACAGGACAAGCCTCTTGAAGGCTGGCGCTTGCGCTGGTACACGATTATTTTCGAGGCCGACACCAGGGCCGGCCGCCTGTTTGACAAGACGCTGATTTATGCAATCCTGCTCAGTGTCGCTGTGGTCATGGCCGACAGCATCCAGGCCATTCATCAAAGCCATGGCCGCTTTTTTTCAGTGCTGGAGTGGATGTTTACCCTGCTGTTCACAGCCGAGTACATTGCCCGCCTGCTGTCCGTGCGCCACCCCCTGAAATACGCCACCAGCTTTTTCGGCATCATTGACCTGATCGCTGTGCTGCCGACCTATCTGGCGCTGTTTTTCCCCGAGCTGCATGCCTTGATTGATGTGCGGGTGCTGCGTCTGCTGCGGATTTTCAGGGTCTTCAAACTCACCGCCTACGTCACCGAATACCAGTCCCTTGGCCGCGCGCTGTCCGCCAGCGGACGGAAAATTCTGGTCTTTCTGTCAGCCGTGCTGATGGTGGTGCTCA
>JAZKIK010000834.1:0-7652 GCA_040384925.1 Pseudomonadota bacterium
TGGACATCAAGGCGATTTTTGGCGAAACGGCGGTGCGCCGCAAAATGCGCCTGAAAATGATTGTGCATCTGGTGCGGCGCGAAACACTTGAGCGCGACTACGAACGTATTCCCTACGAACCGCTGACGCAGGACGTGCTGGGCATTCCGGTGCGCAAGGTGATCATTCAGGTCGAGGCTGGCCGCAACATCGCCGTGCTGGTGGAAGCCGCTGTGCGCAATGCGATTTTGCAGTTGCGCGGCATCAATACCTACCAGGAATTTGTGGAGCGCCACCGCAAGGCCATGGAGCAGGGCGACTGAGTTTTTTCGCCCCTTTTTTGCCTTTTGCTGGCCCAGGTCAGGACGGACTCATTCAGTGATCAAAACCTGCCCTGAAAAGGCAATCGCAAATCAGGCGTGATGATGACGCACAGGTGCTGATGTACGGTTCGGGCACTTGTCCTTGCTGCAGTTGGCGTAAATCGACAGCGAATGGTCGGTGATCGTGAAACCCTTGGATTTGGCGACTGCGTGCTGACGTTTTTCAATTTCGGCGTCGTAAAACTCTTCGACCTTGCCGCAGTCCAGGCAGACCAGATGGTCGTGATGCTGGCCTTCATTGATTTCATAAACCGCCTTGCCCGACTCAAAATTGCTGCGGTTCAGCAGCCCTGCCTGTTCAAACTGCGTCAGCACCCGATAAACCGTGGCCAGACCAATGTCCGAGCGGTCTTCCAGCAGGACCCGAAACACGTCTTCAGCCGTCATGTGGCGCTGTTTGCCAGCCTGAAAGATTTCAAGAATTTTCAGTCGCGGCAAGGTGGCTTTAAGGCCTGTGTTTTTCAGCTCGTCGATGTTGCTCATGAATTTTCTCTTGGGGAATGTGGGGGTTTGCGGGCCTGAAATGCTGCGGGCAGGCCTCTGGGCAATGAGCCGGCGGCACCGGCTTTACCTGAGGCGGCAAGCACCCAGCCGCTACAATGACCAATCATATCGCTACACCCCAACCCATGTCTGCAAAACACCGTTACAGCATCCGATCAGTGCTTGAAGTTTCAGCGCTAACAGTTTTTGCCAGCGTGGCACTGACGGCCTGCAGCAGTTTCAGCGGCACCAGCACCAGCGCCATCAACCCGGTGAACTGGCTCACGCCCTACAAAGTGGACGTGATTCAGGGCAACTTTGTGTCCAAAGAGCAAATCGAGGTGCTCAAACCCGGCATGACACGCAACCAGGTCAAGGACGTGCTTGGAACACCCTTGATCACCAGCGTTTTTCACGCTGATCGCTGGGACTATGTGTTCACCCTGAAGCGCCAGGGCGTGCAGCCCCAAGCCTACAAATACACGGTGTTCTTCAAGGGCGACCTGCTGGAGCGTTTTGAAGGCGACACCATGCCGAGCGAGGAAGAATTCATTTCCAAACTCGACAACAGCCGCAAGCTGGGCAAGGTTCCAGCGCTTGAGGCCACCGAAGAACAGCTGAAAAACGCTGAAAAGACCGGCGTTGCCAAGGCATCGTCCACAGAATCGATGCCTTCCGGTTCGCCAACAGCGCCATCGACCACGGTGTACCCACCCCTTGAAAGCGCCAGACCGTGAGCGCAGCAGAAACCGTCAACCTTCACAGGATTGCAGTCGCCGGAGCCAGTGGCCGCATGGGCCACATGCTGATAGAGGCGATTCGCCAGAATGATGACTGCCAGCTCAGCGGCGCGCTTGATGTGGCCAGCAGTCCGGCCATCGGCCAGGATGCAGCCGCATTTGCCGGCCATGCCAGCGGCGTTCTGATCTGCTCAGATCTTCATGAAGGTTTGAAAAACACAGGTGTGCTGATTGACTTCACCCGCCCCGAAGGCACGATGGCGCACCTGGCCGTCTGCCGCGAGCTGGGTGTCAAAATGGTGATTGGCACCACCGGTTTTTCAGACGCGCAAAAAGCAGTGATTGCGGCCGCTGCACAAGATATTGCCATCGTCATGGCACCAAACATGAGTGTTGGGGTGAATGTCACACTCAAGCTGCTTGAAATGGCCGCCAAGGCCATGGCAACCGGCTACGACATTGAAATCATCGAAGCCCACCATCGCCACAAGGTTGATGCGCCCTCGGGCACCGCTCTCAAGATGGGTGAGGTGATTGCCGACGCCCTGGGCCGTGACCTGAAGGACTGCGCCGTTTATGCACGTGAAGGTGTGACCGGCGAGCGTGACCCGTCGAGCATAGGTTTTGCAAGCATTCGGGGGGGTGACATCGTGGGCGACCACACCGTGCTGTTTGCCGGCACTGGCGAACGCATTGAAATCACCCACAAGTCATCAAGCCGCGCCACTTACGCGCAGGGCAGCCTGCGCGCCGCACGTTTTCTGGCCAGCCGGTCTTCAGGCCTGTTTGACATGTTTGACGTGCTCGATCTGAAAACCTGAGCCAGCAAATATATCCATGGGTTTTCCGGCCTTCATGACACAGGGTGATGCGGTCAGCAAGCTGGTGGCTGTTGTGCTGCTGCTCATGTCGGTTGCCAGCTGGGTCGTGATTTTGTGGAAAACCTGGCTTTTGCGGCGGGCCAACGCTGATGTGGCGCGCAGCACAGCCGCCTTCTGGCAATCGGCCTCGGTTGACGATGCCGCCATCAAGGTCGCAGCTTTTGACCGTGAAGCCCTGGTTTTGCCGCTGATCAAGGCCACCCACGTCAAGAGCACCGGCACACTCGCCACGGCAGGTGACAAGTCACAACAACTGACACGGGTGTTGCGTGATGCACTTCATGCAGTGCTGGCCAAACTGCAGTTTGGCCAGGTGCTGCTGGCCACTGTCGGCTCCATCGCACCTTTTGTGGGTTTGCTCGGCACAGTCTGGGGCATTTACCACGCGCTGACAGGCATCGCATCTGCAGGGCAGATCACCATAGACAAGGTTTCAGGGCCGGTTGGCGAGGCGCTGATCATGACGGCAGCTGGCCTGGCGGTGGCGATTCCGGCGGTGCTGGCGTACAACATTTTTGGCCGCTACATAGGGCGGCTTGAAGCCGACCTTGAAGGTTTTGCGCGTGATTTGCGTGAGCTGCTGGCTGGTGCAACGGCCGGCAAAAACTGACAACCAGAGCCACAAATGGGTTTTGGTCGCCTTGAACGTACAACCGGCTCGCAACCCATGAGCGAGATCAATGTCACGCCGCTGGTTGATGTGATGCTGGTTCTGGTGGTTATCTTCATCATCACCGCGCCGCTGCTGGCCTCGTCCATCAAACTTGACCTGCCCAAGACCGATGCAGCCAAACCAGCCGACGCCCCAAAATTTGTAACGGTAGTTGTGGACAAGGCCGGCCAGGTTTTTCTGAACGACAAACCGGTCGCCCTTGAAGCACTGCGCACCAGCCTGCTGCAAAACGCCGCCCGGAACCCGGACACCGAAGTGCAGCTGCGTGCCGATGAAACCGTGCCTTACGGCCGAGTGGTCGAAGTCATGGGTGTGGCGCAAAAAGCCGGTTTGAACCGGATTGGTTTTGTCGCAGACGCGCCGGGCAAGCCCGGAAAAGCCGTGCCAGGACCTTGAAAGATATACAATGAAAACATGTATATCTATCGAGGTGCTCCATGCAAGTAGCCAAGTGGGGAAATAGCCTGGGCATCCGTCTGCCGGTAGCTCTGGTACACAAGCTGGGCATAACCGAGGGCGACGAACTGGTGGTGGTTCCCGCAGAACCCCAGGCCGGTGTTGCCGTGCTTCAGTTGAGCCGGGAGCCCAGCAAGCTGGAGCGTTTGCGTGCCATGCGCCGCCACCGTGCGCCCATGCCCGAGGGTTTTCGTTTTGACCGTGACGAAGCCAATGCGCGCTAGCCAGGTCGCCCAGGTCACTCTGTGAAGATATTTCTGGATACCAATGTGCTGATTTACTGGCTGGACGCCGGGCCGCGTGCCGACCAGGTCGAGAATCTGCTGGCGCAAGATGCCGTCATCAGTGTCCAGGTGCTCAATGAGTTTGCCAACGTGCTGCGCAAAAAGCGCCAGATGCCACTGCCTGACATAAGCGAGCTGGTCGATACACTGTTGCAGACCTGTGATGTGTGTGACCTGACGGTGCGCATCCACCGTGCAGCACTGGAACTGGCTGCCCGCTACCAGCTCAGTATCTACGATGCCAACATCATTGCGGCTGCAGGCGAATCTGGCTGCGCGCTGCTGTATTCAGAAGACATGCAGCACGGCATGAGCATACGGCTGCCCAAGTCGCTGGGCGATGGTGCCCTGTCTGTCAGAAACCCGTTTATTTAAAAAAATCGTCATCGCCAGGCGCTGATTTCAAACTTTCCGATAGTCCCCAATGCAAGACAAACAACAACAACCCTACGAGCACATCAGCGTTGAGCGCGATGCACAAACCCACTGGACGGCTGCCGACGCTTACCGCGTGACGGAAGACGCCAGCCGCAAAAAATTCTATGCCTGCTCCATGCTGCCCTACCCCAGCGGCAAGCTGCACATGGGCCATGTGCGCAACTACACCATCAATGACATGCTCACGCGCCATTTGCGCATGAAGGGCTACAACGTGCTCATGCCCATGGGCTGGGACGCTTTTGGCCTGCCGGCCGAAAACGCGGCAATGAAAAATGGCGTGCCGCCCGCGCAATGGACTTACGACAACATCGCCTACATGAAAAAGCAGATGCAGGCCATGGGCCTGGCCATCGACTGGAGCCGCGAGGTCGCCACCTGCGACGCGACTTATTACAAATGGAACCAGTGGCTGTTTCTGAAGATGCTGGAAAAAGGCATTGCCTACCGCAAGACCCAGGTCGTCAACTGGGACCCGATAGACCAGACCGTGCTGGCCAATGAGCAGGTGATTGACGGCAAGGGCTGGCGCACCGGTGCCGTGGTTGAAAAACGCGAGATTCCGGGTTATTACCTCAAGATCACAGCCTACGCCGACGAGTTGCTCAACAGCGTCAGCAACAAGCTGCCCGGCTGGCCGGAGCGCGTCAAGCTGATGCAGGAAAACTGGATTGGCAAAAGTGAAGGTGTGCGTTTTGCCTTCACGCATGACATCAGTGATGCATCAGGCGCGCTGATTGGTGACGGCCGCATGTATGTGTTCACCACCCGCGCCGACACCATCATGGGTGTGACTTTTTGCGCCGTGGCACCTGAACACCCGCTGGCCGTGCATGCCGCTGCGTCAAACCCCGCCTTGGCCGCATTTGTTGAAGAATGCAAATCCGGCGGAACGACAGAAGCCGAACTTGCCACGCAGGAGAAAAAAGGCCAGCCCACAGGCCTGCTTGTGACGCACCCGCTGACCGGTGACAAGGTTGAAGTCTGGGTCGGCAACTATGTGCTGATGAGTTATGGCGACGGCGCGGTGATGGGTGTGCCTGCGCATGACGAGCGCGATTTTGAATTTGCCAAAAAATACGCTTTGCCGATCAAGCAGGTCACGGATGTCAAGGGCCAGACCTACAGCCTGGATGCCTGGGCCGACTGGTATGGCGACAAACAACAAGGCCAGGCCATCAATTCCGGCAAATACGATGGTCTGGCCTTCAAGGCGGCAGTGGATGCAGTCGCCGCCGACCTGGTGGCTCTTGGCCTGGGCGAGAAAAAAACCACCTGGCGCCTGCGCGACTGGGGTGTGAGCCGCCAGCGTTATTGGGGCACCCCCATACCCATCATCCACTGCGAAGAACACGGTGCCGTGCCTGTGCCTGAAAAAGACCTGCCGGTGGTGCTGCCACAGGACTGTGTGCCCGATGGCTCCGGCAACCCGTTGCACAAACACGCCGGTTTTCACGCTGGTGTGGTGTGCCCGGTCTGCGGCAAACCTGGCCGCCGTGAAACTGACACCATGGACACTTTTGTGGACAGTTCCTGGTACTTCATGCGTTATTGCGACCCGAAGAATACCGAAGCGATGGTGGCCGAAGGTGCCAATTACTGGATGCCCATGGACCAGTACATTGGCGGCATCGAGCATGCGATCCTGCATTTGCTTTACGCCCGCTTCTGGACCAAGGTGATGCGCGACCTGGGTCTGGTCAAGGTTGATGAGCCATTTACCAAACTGCTGACGCAGGGCATGGTGCTGAACGAAGGTTTTCTGCGCATGGGCGAAAAGGCTGGCAAACAGTACTTCTGGGCCAGCGAGCTGGACATCGTGCGTGATGAACACGCCAAGGTGGTGTCAGCTAGCGCCAAGGCCGATGGCCTGCCAGTGACCTACGAGGGCTGGACGACCATGTCCAAGTCCAAAAACAACGGCGTGGACCCGCAGGACCTGATTGAAAAATACGGTGCCGACACCGCCCGCCTCTACACCATGTTTACCGCACCGCCCGAAGCCACGCTGGAGTGGAATGACGCGGGTGTGGAAGGCAGCTACCGCTTTTTGCGCCGGGTGTGGAACTTTGGCGTCAAGCTTGACGCCATGAAATCTGCAGTTGGTGATGCCCAGGAGCCGGGAACAACACCAGTACTGGACAAGGAATTGAAGGCCTTGCGGCTGGAAATCCATACCGTGCTCAAGCAGGTGGACTACGACTACCAGCGCATGCAGTACAACACCGTGGTCTCAGGCGGCATGAAGCTGCTCAACGCGCTGGAAGACTTCAAGGGCGCGCCTTCAGCATCTTCCATCGGGGTGTTGCGTGAGGGTTTCAGCATTTTGCTGCGCTGCCTTTACCCAGTGACACCGCATATTGCACACACGCTGTGGGTCAAGCTCGGTTACGCTGACCAGCATGGTGACCTGCTTGACACGGCCTGGCCTGAAGTGGATGCCAGCGCTCTGGTGCAGGACGAAATCGAACTGATGCTGCAGATCAACGGCAAACTGCGCGGTTCAGTCACCGTCAGCGCCACGGCAGACAAGGCGGCGATTGAAGCGGCCGCACTGGCCAGCGAGGTGTTTGCCAAACAGGCCGCTGGTGCTGCGCCGAAAAAAGTCATTGTGGTGCCTGGTCGCCTGGTCAACATCGTGGTCTGAGCCCTACACGGCCCAATAAAGGAAAAACAAATGCAACGTCGTTTATGGCTGGCCATGATGGCCTCGGGCGCTACCCTGGGTTTGAGCGCCTGCGGTTTCAAGCTGCGCCGCGCACCAGACTTTGCCTTTAAGAGCCTGTTCAGCCCGCTGGCTGAAAACTCGCAGTTGGGTGTGGAACTCAAACGCTCGCTGGAGTCCAGCGGCAAGGTACGTGTGATCACCGATGCCCGCCTGATCAATGAAGCGGACGCCGTGCTTGAGGTGATTTACGAGCAGCGTGAAAAAACCGTGGTTGGCCTCAATTCATCGGGCCAGGTGCGTGAATTCCAGCTGCGCATACGCTTCAAGTTCCGGCTGCGCACCATGCAGGGCCGCGAGCTGATTCCGGAAACAGAAATCGTTCAGCAGCGCGACATCAGCTTCAACGAATCAGCCGTGCTGGCCAAGGAGGCCGAAGAAGCCCTGCTCTACCGCGACATGCAAAGCGACATCGTGCAGCAGATCATGCGCAGGCTGGCTGCAGTGCAAACCCTGGCACCACCGCCTGTGTGATTGCCCTGAGCGGCGACTGCCGGATTGGGCCTGCCAGTTCAAGCAAGTCAAACCAGCCCAAGCACCGGGTAGCGCCGCCATTCCGGCTCTGCAAAGCGCTTGCCATGCTCAAAAATAAAACCCAGCACGGCCTGCT
>JAZKIK010000835.1:0-8365 GCA_040384925.1 Pseudomonadota bacterium
GGACCTGGGAGAACGCTGGCACCAACAATACGTCGTCGAAGGTGAGCGCTTTGCCTAATAGGCGCATAGGTATAGCTCCAAAAACACGATTGTACCCGCCTACGGAAGACCGGTTTTGCTGAGGCTGAAGCCGCAAACACATGAAAACGTTGCTCTGCAAGTCAAAAATCACAACTTGCAGGCTGCGCAAGACCAATTTTCACGCTGGAGCGATACACTGCGCGAATGGACTTCAAACTCGCCTCCAAGACTCTGGTACTGGCCATTGCCAGTGGATCATTTGCGCTAACGGCTATTGCCCAGTGGCAATGGATCGACAAGGATGGCCGAAAGGTCTTCAGCGACCGCTCTCCGCCAGCTGAAATTCAGGACAAGGATATTTTGAAACGCCCTTCGGGCAGCCTGCGGCAACCCGTCGCAGCGCAGGCGGCACTGGTGGCGGCTGCGGCAGCCGCAAAACCTGCCAGCGCGGCTTCTGCGCCTGTCGCCAAAGCCAGTGCGCCCAAATTGTCTGGCAAAGACGCAGAACTTGAAGCAAAGAAAAAGAAGGCTGAAGAAGAAGAAGAAGCCAAGAAAAAAGCCGAAGACGACAAACTTGCCAAGGCCAGGGCTGAGAATTGCGAGCGCGCAAAAACCAGCATGCTGACACTGAAATCGGGTGTCAGGATGTCTTCCATGAATGCCAAAGGTGAACAGGAAGTTTATGACGACGCCAAACGCGCTTCAGAAACCAAACGTGTCCAGGAAATCATCGACAGCAGCTGCAAGTAGCCCTTCATGCCTTGATTCATGCGCTGATCACGGGCTTGTCAATAACCGGCTTTGGCCCCTGCCCTTGTGCTTGAAAACAGGCCAGCCCTTTTGACACCCTGCCGGCTGAAGCGCTCCCTGCGGGCGATTTTGGGATCTACCCGCAGCTGACGGTAAATTTCAATCCGGTCATTTTCAACAAGCAGATGGTTTGCGTTTGCAGATTTGCTCCAGATGCCCAACATCAGGGGCGCATTTTTCAATTCTGGAAATTCGGCAAAAAAACTGCATGATTCCAGCGCCTGCTGCAGCCTGCAGCCGTCGGGCAGATCCATTGTCCATTCACGCACCTGGCGCGGTGCGGGTGAATAAACCAAAACCACCTTCAAGGTCGTCGCTCCGAATCAGCTTTCACCATAAACCTGGGCTGCTCGTTTGACAAAAGCATCGACCAGACTGCCTGCCACCTTGTCAAAAACCGGCCCGACCAGGGCGGCGAGCGCGGCATTGTCAAAATCGTAATGCAGGCTGAACTCGATCTTGCAAGCGCGTTCACCGGCTTTTCCCACGGTGGTGAAGTCCCAGTGGCCATCAAGTTTTGAAAATGGCCCATCGACCAGTTTCAGGGAAACCTTGCGGTCCTGAACATGGGTGTTGCGGGTGGTAAAACTTTGCCGCAGTCCGGCCATGGACAAACCGACCTTGGCCGTCATGCCGTGTGCGTCCTGTTCAAGCACGCTGGCCTGGTCGCACCAGGGCAGGAACTGCGGATAACTGGCGATGTCGGTGACCAGCGCAAACATTTCGGCTGCGCTGTACCAGATCAGAACGGACTTGTGAACGGTTTTCATACAATCAGGGGTTGCGCCCGATTGTATTAGTCGACGGTGCCCACATTTCTCACTCATGGCCACCAAAGAAGCATCCCACTCCAAAAAACCGTCGGCAGCATCGTCCTCCGGCGTACCCGGCCCCAAGCTGTCGCCCAAGGCCGCAGCCGCTGCCGTGCGCATTGCAGACAATAACAAAGCCGTTTTCAACTATCACATCGAGGAGCGTTTCGAAGCCGGCATGGTGCTGGAAGGCTGGGAGGTCAAATCCCTGCGTGAAGGCAAAGTCCAGCTGACCGATGGTTATGTTGTTATCCGTAACGGCGAGCTTTTTATCATTGGCTGCCAGATCAACCCGCTGGGCACTGCGTCCACCCATGTCCGCCCCGACTCGGTACGCACCAAAAAATTGCTGATGCACAAGGACGAGATTCGTCGCCTGGTGGGCAAGGTCGAGCAAAAAGGTTTCACGCTGGTGCCGCTTAACCTGCACTGGAAGGCTGGCAAGGTCAAATGTGACATCGGGCTGGCCAAGGGCAAGGGCGAACACGACAAACGCGACACCATCAAGGACCGTGAAGGCAAACGTGAAGTCGAGCGTGCGATGAAGTCCAGGAACCGCTGAAGGCGTTCAAGGCCGTTCAAAACCCGGTTTTCAGCCCAGACTGCGCAACGGGTGTGTCTCCGGCGTCCACGGGCTTGCAAAAAACGCGTCTGCCATGCCGGGTTTGACGTCCTCAATACGCGCCGGACTCCATTGCGGTTTGTAGTCCTTGTCAACGGCCAGGGCGCGAATGCCTTCAACGGTTTCGCTGCTTGTGCCGGGGCGGAGGTGAAAGCACTGATGAACCATGTCGCGTTCCATACGCAAATCGTCAGCCAGTGTCATGTTGCGGGCGCGGCGAATCTGCTCCAGCGTGACATGCAACATCAGTGGTGAACGTTTGCGCAGCACAGCGGCCATCTTGCCAGCCCAGGGGTCGTCTTTTGCTTTTTCGAGCGCGTCAACCATGTGTTTGACGCGCAACAATGAAAAATAGGCATCAATTCGGGTTGTTGTGCAGGCCGTATGGATACTGCTTGCTGCCAATTCAGTAGAAATCCAGTTATTTACGGCTGCGGCAGATTCAAAATTCTGGCTGCCCATCTGATCCCAGATCACTGGCAGTTGTGCGGTTTCACGTTTGATGTCGGCCAGGCCAAATGCAATCGCTTCATCGGCACCAATCACTTCACCTGTCAGCGCCAGATATTCACCCACATGGCCGGGGCAACGGCTTAAGAAATAACCGCCGCCCACATCGGGAAACAGTCCGATATTGGTTTCCGGCATGGCCATTTTGGTGTGTTCTGTGACGATTCTGACGCGTGCGCCCTGGCTCAAACCCATGCCCCCGCCCATCACCACACCGTCCATAAAGGCGATATAGGGTTTGGAGTAGGTCTGAATCAGGTGGTTGAGGCTGTATTCTTCGGTGAAAAAGGCTTCCAGCTCTGCGCTGGCTGAATCGTCACCAGAAGTGGCTGCCTGGTGAAAAAAACGTATGTCGCCACCGGCGCAGAACCCGCCAAAACGACTCTCGGCGCTTCCGGGTTTGCCGACCTTGTTGGTGCCACGAATCGCCACCAGCAACACTTCCGGGTCGTCCCGGAAGGCCAGCAGCGTTGCCGTCAGATCGCGCACCATCTGCAGACTGAGCGCATTGAGTGCCTTGGGACGGTTAAGGGTGATCAGCCCTGCACTGCCGCGCCTTTCGACCTGAATGTCGCTTTTGATCTCGGTGTTTGTCACTTCCATGTTGTCTGCATTCATGATTTTTGTCTCCATCCTATCAATTCGTTGATTCCCAAAGCAGCAATGACCAGTGCACCACCGGTCAAAACATTGGCACCGGGCACTTCACCGGCACCGGCCCATGCCAGCAAAATACCAAATATCACCTCCAGCAAACCCAGCAGTGACACTTCAGGCGCTTTCAACACCCCGGCGCACAGTACAGACAGCACACAGGGAATTGCCAGCTGAACCAGGCCCAGCATGGCCAGCAGCCCGACATCACGCGGTGTGGCTGCAAACGGAAACGACAGGGGCAAGGTCACAAGAGAGGAAATGATGGCACCGACCAGCACCGCAGGCACCAGATCGATTTTCTGGCCATGCGCACGGCTGTGCTGCACCACCGTCCAGTTGCAGGCGGCAGCCAGCGGCACCATCAGGGCTACCAGCGTTCCGGCCAACTGGCTGGACAAATCCATCTGCCCGCCATACATCCAGGCAATACCGGCCCCGGCCAGCGCAATGGCCAGCCAGGTACGGCCCGGAATCTGGTGTTTGATAAAAACCCGCGCCATCAGGGCCGTCAAAAATGGCCCAATCGACATGGTGACCAGCACATTGGCCACCGTCGTCAGGGTCAGCGCCACCATGAAGGCGGTAAACATCACACTCCAGCAGATGCCTGAAAGCCAGAGCGACGGGCCAGCGTTGAAGATGCGTTTGAACACATCCCGGCCCTGAAACACCGGCAGTATGACCAGCAGCGACAGCACGGTAAAAAAACTGCGCCAGAAAGTCACCTCAAAACTGCGGGCCGACTCCAGGTGCCGCGTGACAACACCAGCAATAGACCACATCAAGGTGACCAGAACCATCAGGACAACCGCCCTGGAATGCGTAAGTTTCATCAGAAAGCTGCACCACTAATGGAAGATAAAAATCAAAAAGGCCGCTGAAGCATATGCCCAGCGGCCTGATGGGTCGAGCGTCAAGCCCAATCACTCATGTAGCTAAGTCTGCCTCCTCTTAAGGCAAGCAGGGGCCGCGGGACTGGCTCCGCCAGACCGCAGGCGCAGCGGCCCCCTCGGGGGGCAGGGAGCTACACGCAGTGAGCGACCGTGGGGGCTCACCTTCCAGCGCGCTTGCGCTCGCTTTCGGTAAGGTGACGCTTGCGCAAACGAATCGACTTGGGTGTGATTTCAACCAGTTCGTCGTCCTCGATGAACTCAACGCCGTATTCAAGCGTGCAGTCAATCGGTGGCGTGATCTTGATGGCGTCTTCCTTGCCGCTGACGCGGAAGTTGGTCAGCTGTTTGGTACGTGTGGCATTGACCACCAGATCGTTGTCGCGGCTGTGAATGCCGACGATCATGCCTTCATATACCGGATCATTGGCCTTGACGAACATGCGGCCACGGTCGTCCAGCTTGCCCAGGGCATAGGTGAAGATCTCACCGGCATCCATGGAAATCAACACGCCATTCTTGCGGCCACCGATGTCACCCTTGTGCGGTTCGTAGCAGTCAAAAATATTGGCGATCAGGCCGGAGCCGCGTGTCAGATTCAGGAACTCATTGGTGAAACCAATCAGGCCACGGGCCGGAATGCGGTATTCAAGGCGTACACGGCCACGACCGTCCGGCTCCATGTTGACCAGTTCGCCCTTGCGTTCACCCAAAGCTTGCATCACACCGCCCTGATGCTGGTCTTCGATGTCGGCGGTGACCAGTTCGATAGGCTCGTGTTTTTCGCCGTTGACTTCTTTCATCACAACACGTGGTTTGGACACGGCCAGTTCGAAGCCTTCACGGCGCATGTTTTCCAGCAGAATGGTCAGGTGCAACTCACCGCGGCCCATCACTTCAAAGATACCTTCTTCGTCGGTTTCCTTGACGCGCAAGGCGACATTGTGTTGCAGTTCCTTTTGCAGGCGGTCCCAAATCTGGCGGCTCGTGACGTATTTGCCTTCGCGGCCAGCCAGCGGGCTGGTGTTGACGCAGAAGTTCATGGTCAGCGTCGGCTCGTCAACCTTGAGCATCGGCAGCGGCGCTGGCGTCACAGGGTCGGTGATGGTCACGCCGATACCGATATCGGTGATACCGTTGATCAACACGATCTCGCCGGGCCCGGCTTCGGTTGCCTGCACACGCTCCAGACCCTGGAAGGTCAAAACCTGGTTGATACGTCCCTTGATGGCCTTGCCGTCCGGACCCTCCATGACCACCACGTCCATCATCGGTTTGATGGTGCCCTGGCTGATACGGCCAACGCCGATGCGACCGACGAAAGTCGAGAAGTCGAGCGCTGAGATTTGCAGTTGCAGCGGTGCTGCAGGGTCACCCTTTTGGGCTGGCACGTGTTTGAGCACGGTGTTGAACAGGGCCGACATGTCGGGGCCCCACTGTTCGCCTGGCGCGCCCTCTTCCAGCGATGACCAGCCATTGATGCCAGAAGCGTAAACCACCGGGAAGTCGAGCTGCTCATCATTGGCACCCAGCTTGTCAAACAGGTCAAAGGCGGCATTGACCACCTTGTCCGGGTTGGCCCCGGGTTTGTCCACCTTGTTCACAACAACGATGGGTTTCAGGCCCAGGGCCAGCGCCTTTTTGGTCACAAAGCGGGTTTGTGGCATGGGGCCTTCCTGCGCGTCAATCAGCAGAACCACACCGTCAACCATGGACAGGGCGCGTTCAACTTCACCACCGAAATCGGCGTGGCCTGGGGTGTCAACGATGTTGATGTGTGTGCCTTCCCAGGTCACGGCGCAGTTTTTGGCCAGAATCGTGATGCCCCGCTCTTTTTCAATGGCGTTGTTGTCCATCACGGTATCGACCACTTTTTCGTGCTCGGCAAAGGTGCCGGACTGGCGCAGCAACTGGTCGACCATGGTGGTTTTACCGTGGTCAACGTGGGCGATGATCGCAATATTGCGGATTTGTTTTTGGCTCATGGTTGGCTTTCTGGAGACTGGGAAACTTGGAGAACTTTTAAAAAAGATAAAAAATCGTTATGAATCAATGCTGAGGGCTTCTTCTGCCAGCATTTTTTGGGCTTGCGACGCCAGCAAAATGTCCTGAAGTTCAATCGCACTGAGCAGTCGCTGCGGGATCAGCTCATCGGCAGTGATGTGGGCAGAACCCAGAAACGCTGGCGGTGCAGATCCAAAAACTTGCACCAGCGGCGCATCGCTGCCCCACTGCCCTGGCGCGCCGCGGCGCGGCAAGCCACTTGAAAAGCGCACTGCATTGTCGGAGTCCAATGTGACAGACGGGTACGCCGCGACCAGGGACTGCGGGGGCAGCAGCAATGCTTCACGTTCGGACTCGCTCATGCTTTCAAGCTCACCCAGAGTGACACATTGCGCGGCCACAAAACCACCGGTTTCAATCCGCCGCAATGATCCAAGGTGTGCGCCGCAACCGATGGCCTCGCCAATGTCTTCACCGAGTGTGCGAATGTAAGTGCCCTTGCTGCAACTTACTATTATTTTAATAGCAGCCTGTGCGCGTGGATCATGCTCGATAGCCATATTCAGCTTGAAAATGGTGATGTGGCGGGCTTCCCGCTCGACTTCTTCACCTTTGCGGGCATATTCGTACAAGGCCTTGCCGTCTTTTTTCAAGGCCGAGTACATGGGCGGAATCTGCGCCAGCGGGCCGGTAAACCGCTGCGTCATCGCAGCGAGCAGTTCGGGTGTGATCTCGGGCACCGGGCGCGTCGCTATCACGTCACCTTCGGCATCAGCCGTGCTGGTTTTTTGTCCCAGCAGCAAAACCGCTTCGTAGGTTTTGTTGGCATCAAGCTGAATCTGGCTGAACTTGGTCGCTGCACCAAAACATAGAGGCAACACGCCGGTAGCCAGAGGGTCCAGCGTGCCGGTGTGGCCAGCTTTTTCAGCGCGCAGCAGCCACTTGGCTTTTTGTAGCGCCTGATTGCTCGACAGACCCAAGGGCTTGTCGAGCAGCAACACGCCGTGAACGGGACGTCGCTGAATTTTCTGGCGGACTTTTGGATTTGGCGTCATAAACTTTTGACAGGCTCGGCGTTCGGGCCGACCCGGACGCTTCGTTGGCACCGTTGTCCCCGAACCTGTCAAGGCGGGAAACGGCGCAAACTCAGTCGTCTTGCGCGCGGGAAGAAACTGCCTTGGCAATCAAGGCGTTCATGTCCGCAGCACGTTCCGTGGTGCGATCAAAATGGAAATGCAAGGTTGGCACGGTGTGCGTCATCAGGCGTTTGAAGAGCCCGTTGCGCAAAAAACCGGCGGCCTGGTTCAGGGCTTCTTCGCACTTCTGGGCGTCGCCCATCAGCACGCTGAAAAACACCTTGGCATGTGCATAGTCAGCCGTGACTTCAACCGCCTGAATCGTGACCATCCCGACCCGCGGGTCTTTCAGCTCGCGCGCGATCAACTCCGTCAGATCACGCTGGATCTGGTCGGCTACGCGAAAACCGCGATTGGGGGTAGAACTTCTTTTCTTCACTGTTTATTCAATTACTGCGCTTTCATCAAACCGCCTCATGCCTTGTGGTTTTAAACACCAGACATGAACTGGTTTGATGCCGCACTTTCTTTTTACAAGGTACGGGCAACTTCCCGGATTTCAAAGAACTCCAGCACGTCACCCTCTTGAATGTCGTTGTAGTTCTTGATGTTCAAACCGCACTCAAACGATTCCTTGACCTCTTTGACATCATCCTTGAAGCGTTTGAGCGAGTCGAGTTCACCCGTGAAGATGACCACGTTCTGACGCAGCAGACGCAACCTGGCGGTGCGGCGAACCACACCGGCGGTGACCATACAACCGGCGATGGAGCCGATTTTCGACACCTTGAAGATATTGCGGATCTCGGCAGTACCGATGACTTCTTCCTTCTTGTCGGGTGTCAGCATGCCGGACATGGCGGCCTTGAGTTCGTCCACAGCGTCATAAATGATGTTGTAGTAACGAATGTCAACGCCGTTGTTCTCGGCCTGCTTGCGAGCCTGGGCGTCTGCGCGGGTGTT
>JAZKIK010000836.1:0-1436 GCA_040384925.1 Pseudomonadota bacterium
TTGCAGCAGGTCTATGGCGTGTTGGGCTTCGGCGGTCAGGGTGTCGAATTTGGCAAGTTCGATTTCCAGAAAACTTGCAATTTCTGCTTGCTCTGACTGCGGCGGTGAAGGCATCACAAATGACCGAATTTCTTCGACATTGATTCGCTTAAACGTGGAGCCGATCATCATGTTTGCCAGCTGCAGAATGATGATTGGCGAGCGAATTACATGTTGAAGATAGTCAGATGAATAGTCTTCAGAGAGCTTGCGCAGCAGAACAACGTCTTGACCCATAGCAAATCGAGGGTGGTCTGCATTCTGGCGTACCGCCTGAATATCTACTGGTCAACCAGCGAGCACTGCCTGTTCCCCAATGCCCAGGCACCTCCCCCAGCCATTCCACACCACTGTTTTTATAAATCGGGTAGCGCGGAAAACTCATGGTGTTAACAAGGCCAGATCAAGCCCTTGCGGCACAAAATTTTGAAGTCCCGATCCAGCGTCACCAGGCGCAGCCCACCGGCAATGGCAAAGGCGGCCAGGTAGGCGTCCATCCAGACTTTGGGCGAGGCGCTGTCCAAGGCGGCCAGGGTGCGCCATTGGCCGAACACGCCCGCAGGCTCGTCGCGCCAGGCGACTTGCGGCAGGGTTTGCAGTGCGTCCAATGTCATCAGTGCCCCCTGGTTGCTCAGGGGCGGCTCTCCGTACGTTTTGGCAATACCCGCAGTGGACATCAAGCGCAAAACGCTTTGCTGGGTGGCACGGCAAAACACAGCCGGTTGACTCAGTGTGGCTTGCTGCAATGGGTGGCGCGCGATGCTGTGAAACGGATGTCGCTCAAAGATGGCTGCCAGCCAGACGCTGGTGTCAAACAGAGATGCCGGCACGCTGCATGTCCTCGCTGGTGAGGGCATCTTGTTCGAGTTTCAGCAATTCCTCCAGGCTCATCTGCGTAGCGGGCGCGTTGGCGCTGCCTCGAAAGATGGGTATGCCGTCTGCGCCTCGTTCAAATGGCGAGTCCTGCGGCGGTGTTGTCGCTTGCCGTGGTGCAACCATATCCAAGCCCTGGCGCAAAAAATCAGCGGTCAGGTCGCGCAGGGTGCGCCCTTGCATCACGGCGCGCAGTTTCATTTCACGCACCAGATCGTCGGGTAAATCGAGGGTGGTTTTCATGCGGACAAGCTTACCAGCTAGCTGGGTTGCTGTATAGCTGCTGCTTTTGCTTTGGTTTAGGCTGTCAGCCCGCCAATCATCTTCAAAATCCTGTCCGTCACACCTTTGAGTTCGGCATCAATCTCGGCCAGCGGACGCGGCGGTTTGAAGACGTAAAAGTGGCGGTTGAAGGGGATTTCGTAACCAACGCGGGTTTTTTCCTCGTCAATCCAGGCATCAGGCGCGTGTGGCAGCACTTCGCGTTTGAAGTAGCTGTTGATGTCTTCACTCAAGGGCACGTT
>JAZKIK010000836.1:1446-2329 GCA_040384925.1 Pseudomonadota bacterium
CTTGCCGCCCAAAACGATGTGGCCGCTGGCGTCGCGTTCTGGCCGTTCGACGGTAATGGTCTGGTAAGCAAAGGCTTCGTTGGCAAAAATGCGGCTGATGGGCGTGCCATCCTGTTGTGTCAATTCTTCAAAGTTGCCAAACAGGCGGGTGATGTCATCGATGTGGGCGGCGCTCATTTCCTTGCGTTTGCTGCCCAGGCTTTTACGCATTTTTTGCCAGAAGCCGCTGGCGTCAATCAGTTGCACCTTGCCGCGTCGCGCTACGGGTTTGCGGTTGCTGACGACCCACACATAGGTTGAAATGCCGGTGTTGTAAAACATGTCTGTGGGCAGGGCAATGATGGCTTCGACCAAATCGTTTTCCAGCACATAACGGCGGATTTCGCTTTCGCCGCTGCCTGCGCCGCCTGTAAACAGGGGCGAGCCGTTCAAGACAATGCCAAAGCGGCTGCCGCCATCAACCGCTGGGCGCATTTTGGCAATCAGGTGCAGCAAAAACAGCAGGGAGCCATCACTGACGCGGGGCAGGCCGGGGCCAAAACGGCCGCTGAAGCCTTTTTGTTCGGCTTCCTTTCGGATTTCTTTTTCAATCTTTTTCCACTCCACACCAAAAGGCGGGTTGGACAGCGCGTAGTCAAAATGTTTGCCGGGCAGCCCGTCGTTTGAAAGGGTGTTGCCCAGAATGATGTTGCTGATGTCCTGCCCCTTGATGAGCATGTCGGCCTTGCAGATGGCGTAGGACTCGGGGTTGAGTTCCTGCCCAAACATCACCAGCCGGGCTTCGGGGTTGAGGCTGGCCAGGTGTTCATCGGCCACGCTAAGCATGCCGCCGGTGCCGGCTGTCGGGTCAGTCGACGAAACGCGGAAGTATTCGATCGCCTCG
>JAZKIK010000836.1:2339-4229 GCA_040384925.1 Pseudomonadota bacterium
CACGCCGGGTTTGGTCAACGCCTCGTCGTCTTCGATAAACAGCAGGTTGACCATCAGCCGTATGACTTCACGCGGGGTGAAGTGTTCACCAGCGGTTTCGTTGGACAGTTCTGAAAATTTGCGGATCAGCTCTTCAAACACTGCACCCATTTCGGCATTGCTGACGGCGTCGGGGTGCAGGTCAATGTAGGCAAATTTTTCGGCCACCATGTACAACAGGCCGGACTTGGCTAGTTTGTCGATCTGGGTATGAAACTCGAAACTCTCAAAAATATCGCGCACGGCGGGCGAAAATGCCTTGATGTAGGCACCAATGTTTTCACCGATGTGGTCCTGGTCACCCATAAGCTTTTTAAGGTCAAGCGGCGAGGTGTTGTAGAAAAACTGGCCCGACTTGCGCAGCAAAAACGGCTCGGGGTTCAGCCCGGCGGCTTCTCGTTTGGTTTTTTCAGCCAGAACTGCGGCCTTGGTGGGCTTCAGAACACAGTCAAGCCGACGCAAGACGGTAAAGGGCAGGATGACCTTGCCGTATTCAGACTGTTTGTAGTCACCACGCAAAAGATCGGCAACCGACCAGATGAAAGAAGACAGATTTGGGTTGGCGTTGGTCATGCTGGCAGCCTGCAGGCGTAAAAAACCCCGCCATGTCATAAAACATGCGGGGTCTGATGAGGTTTAACACAGCGGGTGTCTGGTCTGCCCGGAGGGGATCGAACCCCCGACCCTCAGCTTAGAAGGCTGATGCTCTATCCAACTGAGCTACGGGCAGAATCTGAAAGTTTTGACAACACCCAAAAAAAAAGCCCACCGAGTGAGCTTTTTTCAATTTTTTGGTCGGAGTACAAGGATTCGAACCTTGGACCCCCTGGTCCCAAACCAGGTGCGCTACCAGACTGCGCCACACTCCGAGCCTCAAATTATAGCGTCATCTAAAAGGTGTTTTGCAAAAGTGCTGCAAAATTTTTAAGACGCGCTTTCTTTCGGCGGGTTTCCGTATCGGTGGTACTGCGGAGTCTGCGCAGTTGTTGATCTTTCGCAAGGCTTTTAAGCAGGAGCAGGTTCATGGGTGAACGGTAAGATGGCCCATTCGTTTTCCCAGCCTGAAAGTCCTGTGCAATTTCAACCTCTTGAACATCTGACTCAAGCGCCTGTGGCGCAGCCGCGTTCGATTGGCATTCCTCTTGCCGTGGCGGCTTTTTTGACCTTGCTGGTTTGTCTGGCCTTGCTGGCCGGGTGGAGGTCTGGTACGGCTTTTTTGACGGTGCTGGTTTTTTCGGCTGCTACTGCAGTGCTGGCGCTGCTTCATGCGAGTCGTGAGGCCAGCCAGCGTCATGCCAGCGGTGATGCGCTTCTGGCCGCTGCTGCACGACTGTCGGGTTTGCTCGATTCGGCCATGGATGCCATCATCACGGTGGACGAGCAGCATCGCATCGTGCTTTACAACCGCACTGCCGAGAAAATTTTTGGCTGGGCCCCTGCCCAGGCGCTGGGTGCCAAACTTGAAATGCTGATGCCGCAACGTTTTCGCAGCGGGCATGGGGCGCACATACGGCACTTTTCAGCCACCGGCACGACCACGCGGCGTATGGGCGACGGCACCGTTCTTTATGGGGTACGTGTAACGGGTGAAGAGTTCCCTATGGAAGGCTCGATCTCGCAACTGGACACGGCTGAAGGCAAGCTGTTTACCGTGATTTTGCGCGACGTGACCGAACGTGTGCGGGCGCAGGAAGAACTCAGCGCGTTTGCGATGCAGGCCCATGCGATTCGTGAAAGTGAAAAAACCCGCATCGCCCGTGAACTGCATGACGAGCTGGCACAGTCGCTGACGGCCTTGAAAATGGACACCATCTGGGTGCTTGACAAACTGCCGGAAGGTGCAGATGCCAG
>JAZKIK010000836.1:4239-4979 GCA_040384925.1 Pseudomonadota bacterium
GAGCTGGGCATCGCGCTGATCCCGGAGGACCGCCACGCTTCGGCTTGGCAAGCGAGGTGTTCATTCCGGGTTCCCCTTGACCGTGTCCGCCCCACACTTCGGGCATTCCCGCTTACGCGTCCAGTCCTCGCACATCTCGCAGTAGCGTTTGCCGGCCATTACCTGCGCCCGCTGTTGCTGGATGACCTGGGCCTGGTGGCTGCGATTGACTGGCTGGCCAATAGCTTCAGCCAGCGCACCGGTGTGCTGTGTGAGGTGCGGGCAGATGAAGAACTGGAACTGGAGGAACCTTATGCAACAGCGGTGTTTCGCATCCTGCAGGAGTCGCTGGCCAATGTGGGCAAACACGCCAAAGCCTCGCGGGTTGAGGTCAAACTGGAGCGCAGCAGTGACGCGGTTTACCTGCAGGTGCAGGACAACGGCATTGGTTTTGACCTGAAGTCTCCGCGCAAACCCAATTCACTGGGCCTGATGGGCCTGCACGAACGTGCGCATTTGCTCAAGGGCAGCCTGACCATGAGCAGCGAGCCGGGGCAGGGCACCCGGATCGAGGTCCGGATTCCGGTGCAGGGCGGGCCCAAATGATCCGGATAGTGATTGCCGATGACCACGCCATTGTGCGTGAGGGTCTCAAACGTATTGTTTCTGCCGTCGAAGACATGGAAGTGGTGGGTGAAGCGGCAGACGGCACCGAAGTGATGCAGCGGGTGCGCGAACTGGAGTTTGAGCTGTTGATGCTC
>JAZKIK010000837.1:0-17087 GCA_040384925.1 Pseudomonadota bacterium
CCCGAGGGGGCCGCTGCGCCTGAGGCCCGGCAAAGCCGGTTCCTCGGCCCCTGCTTGAAACAGATAGTGCCCCCACGGTTGCTCACTTCGTGTAGCTCCCTGCCCCCCGAGGGGGCCGCTGCGCCTGAGGCCCGGCAAAGCCGGTTCCTCGGCCCCTGCTTGAAACAGATAGTGCCCCCACGGTTGCTCACTTCGTGTAGCTCCCTGCCCCCCGAGGGGGCCGCTGCGCCTGCGGCCCGGCAAAGCCGGTTCTGCGGCCCCGACTTGAAAATTCGGGAGGCACCAGCGAATAGAGCCCGCCTTTCCAAGCTTGAGCCGCAGGACCGGCTTTGCCGGACTGCAGGCGGGCGGCCCCCTCGGGGGGCAGCGAACCACACGAAGTGGGGAGCGTGGGGGTCAATATCGCCTTAAGGCTTTTTCAGAGGGAACGCCGCAGTCTTTTCGGCGAAATCCTCGACTGGATGCTGACGCCTCTGCTGCTGCTGTGGCCGATCAGTCTGGCGCTGACCTGGCTGGTGGCGCAGAACATTGCCGGCAAGCCCTTTGACCGTGCACTTGAATACAACGTGCAGGCGCTGGCCAAGCTGGTGGCGGTCAAAAACAACCAGGTGCAGTTCAATCTGACGGCACCGGCACGCGAGATTCTTCGGGCTGATGACACCGATCTGGTCTATTACCAGGTGCTGGGCACACACGGCGAATACCTGAGCGGCGAGCACGATTTGCCCGCACCACCCGACGACGACAAGGGTGGCGACGGTGAGGTGCGACTGCGTGAAGACGTGATCCAGGGCGAAGACGTGCGGGTGGCCTACACCTGGATCAAGGTGGACATCAAACAACCCGCCACACCGGCTGAAAAGCGCAATGAAAAAGCTGCTGCCACACCCGTCATCAACACCGGCAATATGTCAGTGCTGGTGCAGGTGGCTGAAACGCTTGAAAAACGCAAAACCCTGGCGACCGAAATCGTCAAGGGCACCATGGTGCCGCAGTTTGTGACCTTGCCGCTGGCCGTGCTGCTGGTCTGGCTGGCGCTGGTGCGTGGGATCAAGCCGCTGGCCCAGCTTGAAAAGCGCATCCGGGCGCGCAAGTCTGATGACATGAGCCCGCTGGACGAGACGGCCGTGCCTGAAGAAGTCGCGCCGCTGGTGTCGTCCATCAACGACTTGCTGGGACGGCTGAAAGTGTCGCTGACCACACAAAAACGCTTTCTGGCCGATGCCGCACACCAGTTGAAGACGCCGCTGGCCGGTCTGCGCATGCAGGCCGACCTGGCACAGCGTGAAACCGATGCCGACGAGCTGAAAAAATCACTCAAACACATTGGCCGCGCCAGCATTCGTGCCACCCACACCGTCAACCAGTTGCTGGCGCTGGCGCGGGCTGAAACCACTGGCCGCAGCCTGGCAAAACACCGGCTTGACCTGGTGCATATCGCGTCTGAAGTCATGGCCGATTCGGTGCCGCGTGCGCTTGAAAAGAAGATTGACCTGGGTTACGACGGCCCTGCCGCCGGGGAGGAGGCCACGCAACTGGTCGGCAACGCCACCCTGCTCAAGGAACTGGTGCGCAACCTGCTCGACAACGCAATCAACTACACGCCTGAAAAAGGCCAGGTCACGCTGCGCCTGCTGACGGACCGCTTCAGCGGTGTGCTGGTCTTGCTGGTGGAGGATTCCGGGCCTGGCATTCCAGAGTCCGAACGGGAACTGGTTTTTCAGCCCTTTTACCGTGCCTTGGGCACCAATGTTGACGGTTCAGGCCTGGGGCTGGCAATTGTGCAGGAAATTGCCAACCAGCACGACGCCACCATCACGATTGAAGACGCCGCCTTGCCAGGCCACCCACAAACGCCAGGCATGCGGATTGCCGTGCGATTTGGCGGCCTGGAGCAGCCTGACACCATGTGAATGCTCAACAGCTCACGGACGGACAGACCGGCGATTATGCAGAGCCACGGCTACACCACTTCAATACAAATCCGACAAAAACACTTTTCAGCACCCAGGTGACAGACGTCAACAACACCAGGCCAACCGAACTAAAAAATAAATTTGTCGAAAAATCAGATTGAAACATGCGTTGAAACTGTACTTCGCAAAGGGCTTGAGTGGCAGACAGATTTCGCTCTGGGCAGGAAGCATTATTTCCCAACACCTTTTGGAAAACAGGACAGGTGATTCAGGCCAGCCGTATAGCCATCACCCCGCCAACAATGGCGCAGGTGCCGAACAGGCGGCGCAGGGTGAAAGCTTCTTTCAGCAGCCAGACGCCAATCAGCACGGCAAACAGCACTGATGTCTCACGCAGCGCAGCCACCGTGGCAACCGGTGCGCGTGTCATGGCCCAGAGTGCGATGCCGTAAGAGCCGAGTGAGGCCAGGGCACCCACTGTTGCCACCGGCCAGCGCTGGCGTGCGTACACACCCATGGCACGGCCGCGCCGGGCAAACATCAGCAGTGCAAATGGCCAGCCGTCAAACAGAAAAAGCGTGGCCACATACTGCAGGGCATTGCCCGATGCCCGCACGCCCAGTGCGTCAACCACGGTGTAGATCGCAATGATGACCGCATTGGCCAGTGCAAAACCGACGGCTTTTGGCGCGTGCAGGGCGCTGCGGCTCAAGCCCAGCACCAGCACACCGCAGCTGATGCCAACAATACCGGCCCAGGCCAGCGGCGTCAGGGTTTCATGCAGGGTAAAAGTGGCCGAAAGCGCCACCAGCAGCGGGGCCACACCCCGCATCAGCGGGTAAGTCAGGCCCAGGTCGCCGTGCTGATAGGCCTGTGTCGTGGCGATGTAATAAGCGATGTGAATCAGCACCGATGCGGCAATAAACGGCCAGGCCGCAGCGTCGGGCCAGCCGATCAGTGCCACCAGCGGAATCGCCAGCACAGAGCCGATCAGGTGAATCACCGCCATGTCGAGTGACTTGTCGGTGCTGGACTTGACGAGTGCGTTCCAGCTGGCGTGCAGCAAGGCACCAAACAGCACGGCAAAAAATACCGGCCAGCTGAGCCCTATGGTTTCAGGCACCAACGGCGCTTTCTGCTGGCAAGGCACAAAGCCGAGCGCGTTTCATGAAGTGCGCCAGCGGTGGCGTGATTTTGCTGGCGTCCTTGGCCAGGTCATCCCACAGGCGCAGGCGCACCGCATCGCCAGCTCCTGGCTGGGCCATGAAACGCACCACCTCCTCAGCCGAAAAAATGCCGCCCTGCAACAGCAGGCTGCGTTTGGAATCGTCTGACAGCGCCGTGTGATACGCGGGCCGCGTTGCGCAAAGATAACGTTTGGCGTCCACGTGCAATTTGATGGGGTTAAGCACTTCGTCTGAAAAAATGCCGCGCAGAAAAGGCAGGGCAAAGTACTGGTGTACGTCGTCCACACCGCGCAGGGATGGTGTTTCTCCCAGATTTTGCAGCAAGTGGCCCAGGTCGTGCAGCAGCGCGGCTGTGACCAGTTCGTCACTTGCGCCTTCGGCTTCCCCCAGCGCCGCGGTCTGCAGGGCGTGCTGAAGCTGGGTGACGGGCTCGCCGCTGTATTGTTCGCCGCCGCGTTGTTCAAAAAGCAGCTGGATGTCGGAAAGGGTCAAAGCCATGGCTGTGTATCTGGAGACTCAGGTCCAGGGGAGTGAGTAGGTTTTGAGGTTTGTAAAACTCTTGATGGCTTCCTGCACACCTTCCTTGTAACCCAGGCCTGAGTCCTTGATGCCGCCAAATGGTGTGAGTTCGAGGCGGTAACCGGGCACCTCGCGTACGTTAACGGTGCCCACATGCAGTTCGCTGACAAAACGGTTGATGTAGTCAAGCCGGTTGGTACACACAGCACTTGAAAGCCCGTAAGCCGTGCCGTTTGAAATCTGTATTGCTTCATCAATGTCCCTGAAGCGGATAACAGGCGAAACCGGGCCAAAGGTTTCCTGCATCGCCACTGTCATCTGCGGCAACACATGGTCAAGCAGGGTGGGAGCATACAAGGCACCGCGCCGCTGGTTGCCTGCCAGCAATTTTGCGCCCTGCGCCACCGCCTCATTGACACGTGACTCAAACAGCATGGCAGCCGCCTCGTCAATCACCGTGCCCATGTCACTGGCCTTGTCGGCCGGGTCGCCGTGTTTCCAGGCCTGGGTTTTGGCCAGCACCTGTTCGACAAATTCGCTTGCCACCGCTTCGTGCACCAGCATGCGTTTGATGGCGGTGCAGCGCTGGCCAGAGTTTTTGTAGGAACCCTGCACGGCAAGGGTGGAGGCTTCGTCGATGTCCGCATCTTCCATCACGATGATGGGGTCGTTGCCGCCCAACTCCAGCACCACACGGCGGTAACCGGCTTTGGCGGCAATGTATTTGCCAATTGCCACGCCGCCAGTAAACGTGACCAGATCGACCAGCGGGTTGGTGATCAGCTCGTCAGCAATTTCACGCGGGTCGCCGGTGATGACACTGAGCATTTCTGGCGGCAAACCGGCTTCATGAAGAATGTCGGCAAACAGAAGGGCTGAGAAAGGCACTTTTTCAGACGGTTTGAGAACCATGCGATTGTTGGTGGCAATGCTGGGCACCACCTTGTGCGCCACCTGGTTCATCGGGTGGTTGAACGGTGTGATGGCGGTGATCACTCCCAGCAGCGGCGCACGATGGGTGTAGACCCGGCGTTTTTTGCCATGCGGTGTCAGGTCACAACTGAAAATCTGGCCATCGTCCTTGAGCACTTCATTGGCACCAAACAGCAGCACATCACTGACGCGCCCGGCCTCGTAAATCGAGTCTTTCAGGCACAGGCCGGCTTCGGCGGTAATCAGGCTGGCCACTTCCTGCAGCCGGGTCTGGATGATGGCTGCAGCGCGGTTCAGAATGGCGGCGCGTTCATAACGCGTCAGCGTGGGTTTGTAGGCATGGGCTTTGGTGAAGGTGTGCTGCACTTCTTCCAGCGTGGCCTTGGGCACGGTGCCGAGCAGCTTTTCGGTGTAGGGATTGAAGACTTCAATGACACGGTCACCGCTGCGGTCTGCGCCGACCTTGCGGCCAAGGAGGCGCATGGCATTGAGCTGGTGATCAAGAATGTACTGGTTTATCACGCTGCGGCCCCCGCGTTCACTCCCTCTCCCTCTGGGAGAGGGCAGGGGTGAGGGTTTTTGGCGTCGGAACAAGGACGGAACTCACGCTCGGGGAGAGCCCTCACCCTAAGCCTCTCCCAGAGGGAGAGGGGACAAAATTCAGGACTGCGCATAATTCAGCGCCAGATCAAACGCATCAAAGTTGCGAAAACGTCTGTCCAGATCCAGTCCAGGCAGCTTGCGGTTGACGATCAGCGGTACACGCTGTTCGCTGGTGCCGCCGTGCGAACGCAGTGGCACTTCCAGCGCGCTCAGGTCATGGCGCGAAGCCGATGTGCCCATGACAGTAAAACGTTCGGACACCACCACGATGTCACCGATGCGGTCGGCTGGCAGTTCAAACCGGGCGGCGGCTTCGGCGCGTGGCAGCACCACTTCCATACCCTTGACCCTGGCCAGGCGGCTGCAGGCAGCGTCTATATCCGAGCCCTCGGGCAGATACACCGTGGCAAAAGAGCCAAGCGCGCCGTGGTGCACCACATACGGATCAGTGATAGGCAGGATCACACGGGCCACGGCCTGGCCAAGCCAGCTGTCAAACCAGTCCTGCAGGTAGATCACGTCGGGTGTGCCGTCCATGGCGACCTTGGCATTCATGCCATGGTCGGCAGTCAGCACAATCACACAGCCCAGGGCTTCAAGCTGGCCCAGATAGCCATCCATCATGCGGTAGAAGGAATTGGCACCCTCGGTACCGGGCGCGTGTTTGTGCTGCACGTAGTCGGTGGTGGACAGATACATCACGTCGGGCCGGCTTGCCTGCATGATCTTCACGCCAGCCGCAAACACAAATTCCGACAGATCGGCGCTGTACACGCTGGGCAGCGGCTTGCCAACCAGGCCGAGCACGTCATTGATGCCGTTTTCTTCCAGCGTGACCTGATCTGCTTTTTCAGACGAAAAGCAGATGCCTTTCATCTTGTGGCCCAGCAGCTTGCGCAGTTTGTCCTTGGCGGTGATAACGGCCAGCGATTTGCCTGCGTCGGCCAGTGCTGCCAGCAAAGTCGGTGCGCGCAGCCATTTGGGGTCATTCATCATGACCTCGGTGCCGGTGGCGGTGTCAAACAGGTAATTGCCGCAAATTCCGTGCACGCTGGGCGGCACGCCGGTCACGATGGACAGGTTGTTGGGGTTGGTAAAACTGGGCACCACACACTCGGCCGTCAGGCCAGACCCCAGCGCCAGCACGCCCTTGAGCCATGGCATCTGGCCGGTCGCCACGGCCTGTGCCAGGTAGTCGGGTTCACAACCATCAACACAGACCACCACTGTGGGCTGGCTGGGCAGGCGGTAGCTGCGGCCGTTGACTTCAAGCCCCGCGCTTGTGGTGACCGATTCAGGATTTGACACGTTTGGTTTTTCCTTTTGGCTTGGTAGCGGCGGTTTCAAGCGCATTCAATGGCGTGCCATCAGTTGGCACTGCGGCGCTTGCAGTCAGGCGAACCTGTTTGACAGGCAGGACTGGTGTACCCGCCTGGCGCCGCAGGTCGTTATTGATGGTGCGCTGTTTGCTTTCCATCACATGGGCAAACATGGCCTGGCCTGCTACTTCGGCGTTACCGGACGCAATCGCTTTGACGATTTGCCGGTGCTCGTTGGCTGAAATCGGCATCAGCCAGCCATCGGCCAGGTTCAGCCGCCTGAAAAGCGACAACTCCTTGATGAGTTTGCGGTAAATCTCGTTGAGTTTGCGGTTGCCAGCCATTTCAACCAGCCGGTCATGAAACTGCAAATTCAACAGGTGGTACTGGCGCGCATCTTCGGCCTTGACGGCTTTTTCCATGGTGTCAACCATGGCCTTGAGTTCCCTGAGCTGCTCGGGTGTGATGTTTCTGGCCAGTTGACGACCGACCAGCTCGTCCATGGCGGCGCGCAGGTCAAAAATCTCTATGGCTTCATCCATCGGTATCGCGCGCACAAAAACACCACGGTTTTTTTCGTTGCGAACCAGGCCGGCTTCTTCAAGCATGCGAAAGGCCTCGCGCACCGGCCCGCGAGACACACCCATTTTTTCAGCCAATGTGGCTTCGATCAGCTTGCTGCCGGGCTCGTATTCACCAGCCAGGATGGCACGTTCGATTTCCTGCTGCACCACGCTTGTCAGCGAGCTGCTCTGAAGCAGGGAGATGGTTGATTGAAGGGCTGCACTCATGCCCTTTATTGGAGCATAAAAATGTATATTGTCAACAATCTGCAATAAACAATTGACAGAATATTGCCAGCAGCGTCAAATTATTGTCATGAGTTGGGCTGATTCTTGCTTCACAGTCTGAGTCATCAAGATGTCATGGCGTTGACACGACAGGTTCAAACAATCGCTGCTCACCACTCGGCAAACAAGGACTTTTATGCAACTCGGTCTCCATTTCAAATCATTGTCAAAATTTCTGGCTGCGGCTGGCCTGCTGGCTTTTGCCACTGCCGCCCTGGCCCAGAAAACCCAGCTGCTGGTGTACACCGCACTGGAAACCGACCAGCTCAAGGCCTACCAGGAGGGCTTCAACAAGTCCAACCCTGACATCGACATCAAATGGGTGCGCGACTCGACCGGCGTGATTACCGCCAAGCTGCTGGCCGAAAAGGCCAACCCGCAGGCTGACGCCGTGATGGGTGTGGCGGCATCCAGCCTGGCGCTGCTGGACAAGCAAGGCATGCTGGAGCCTTATGCACCGATCAATCTGGACGGCATCATGAGCCAGTACCGGGACAAAAAGAAGGTGCCCGCCTGGTTTGGCATGGATGTCTGGGGTGCCACGGTCTGCTTCAACACCGTGGAAGCCGCCAAAAAGAACATTCCCAAGCCTGAAAGCTGGCAGGACATGGCCAAGCCGATTTACAAGGGCCAGATCGTCATGCCCAACCCGGCATCCAGCGGCACGGGTTACTTTGACGTGACCGCCTGGCTGACGCTGTTTGGCGACAACAACGGCACGGGCGGTGGCTGGAAATACATGGACGCGCTGCATGAAAACATTGCCCAGTACACCCATTCAGGCTCCAAACCCTGCAACATGGCTGCTTCCGGCGAGTTTTTGATGGGCATCTCATTTGAATACCGTGGCAATACCAACAAGGCCAAGGGCGCACCGATTGATCTGATCTTCCCGAAAGAGGGGCTGGGCTGGGATCTGGAAGCCTTTGCCATCCACAAGGGCACCAAAAAGCTTGACGCAGCCAAAAAACTGGCTGACTGGGCTTCCAGCAAGGACGCGATGATGCTGTACGGCAAAAACTTTGCCATCACCGCACAGCCCGGCCTGGCACCGCCGCTGGCCAATGTGCCCAAGGACTATGAAGCACGTCTGGTGAAGATGGACTTTATCTGGGCGGCTGACAACCGCGAGCGCATTCTGGCCGAGTGGACCAAACGCTATAACAGCAAAACTGAGAAGCGATAGCCCCCTGTCTCGGGCTCACTTCGTGTAGCCCGGACTCCCCCTCAGGGGGACAACACTAGCGGCCCGGCGAAGCCGGTTCCGCAGTGTTCTTGCATTGTGTCCATCGGCGCCACTACGGCATCGTGTAAATCGCCAGCACCGCGTTCCGGTAATAACAGCCTTCACAAGGCAACACTCCACGAATGACCCACGACCTGTTTCTCAGTCTGCGCCACATCCGCAAACAGTTCGGTGCCTTCACGGCGCTGAAAGACATCAACCTTGACATCCGCAAGGGTGAGTTTGTCTGTTTTCTGGGACCTTCGGGCTGTGGCAAAACGACGCTGCTGCGCATCATTGCGGGGCTGGATGTGCAGACTTCGGGGGAGGTGCATCAGAACGGCAGGGACATCTCGCGCCTGCCGCCCGCGTTGCGTGACTACGGCATTGTTTTCCAGAGTTATGCGTTGTTTCCCAACCTCAGCGTGGCAGACAACGTGGCTTATGGCCTGGTGAACCGCAAGACCCCCAAGGCCGAAGCGCTCAAACGTGTGTCCGAGCTGCTCAGGCTGGTTGGCCTGCCTGGCAGCGAGAAAAAATACCCAAGCCAGCTTTCAGGCGGCCAGCAGCAGCGCATTGCGCTGGCCCGTGCGCTGGCCACCTCGCCCGGCCTGCTGCTGCTTGACGAGCCGCTGTCAGCGCTGGACGCCCTTGAACGTGTACGCCTGCGGCAGGAGATCAGGGCACTGCAGCAAACCCTGGGCGTGACCACCATCATGGTCACACACGACCAGGAAGAAGCCCTGAGCGTGGCCGACCGCATTGTGGTGATGAACCACGGTGCGATTGAGCAGGTGGGCACGCCGAAGGTCAATGTGCTGCCGGCGCAAGTCAGCGCCGGCCGGCTGCAGCTTGGTGTGATGCAGTTTGCGCATGAGGGCAAGAATGGTGAGGTCAAGGTTTATCTGCGGCCCGAAGACGTGCTGGCCCGGCCCATCAGCGAGGGTGACGCTTATGTGTTTGACGCCTGCATTGAAAAAATCGAGTTTCTCGGTTCGTTTTGCCATGTGCATGTGGCCGCGCCATGTTTTGGCAGCCAGCAACTCACGGTTTACCTGTCACTGAACTTTCTGGCCGAGCAGTCACTGGTGGTCGGCTCCAGCCTCAAACTCCGGCTGCTGCCCGAGCGGCTCAAGGTTTTCTGATGCCGGTCTATACCGCGCCCCCGCCGCCGCTGGTCAGGCAGCAATCGCACTGGATTGACCACCTTGCGCACGTCGCGCTTGCCCTGGTAGCGATTGTTCTGCTGGCGTTTCTGGCCTCGCCACTGCTTGCCATCCTGAGCCAGGCACTGCAGGGCAAGGACGGGCAGATTGTCTGGCTGGACAACTTTATTGAATACGCCAAAACCCCGGCGCTGCTGGAAAGCCTGTGGAACAGCATCTGGGTCTCGGTCACCGTCACACTGATTTCGGTGCCGCTGGCTTTTGGGTTTGCCTATGCACTGACACGCTCGTGTTTGCCTTTCAAAGCGCTGTTTCGCGGCATCACGCTGATTCCGTTGCTGGCACCCTCGCTGCTGGCTGCCATTTCACTGATTTACTGGTTTGGCAACCAGGGTGTGCTCAAAAGCTGGATGCAAGGCGTGGGCATAGAGCAGATTTACGGCGCGCCCGGCATTGTGGTGGCCGAATGTTTTGCGGTGTTTCCACATGCCCTGATGATTCTGGTGACCGCGCTCAGCCTGTCGGACGCCCGGCTTTATGAGGCCGCCGACGCCATGGGCACCAGCGCCGCACGCAAGTTTTTCACCATCACCCTGCCGGGTGCCAAGTACGGCCTGATCTCAGCCGCGCTGGTCACTTTTACGCTGGTCATTACCGACTTCGGCATCCCGAAAGTGATTGGCGGCAATTTCAATGTGCTGGCAACCGACGTATTCAAACTGGTGATTGGCCAGCAAGACTTCAGCAAGGGCGCGGTGGTGGCAATTTTGCTGCTGGCACCCGCCGTGCTGACCTTTGCGGTGGACAACTACCTCAACAAACGCCAGACCGCCATGCTGACGGCCCGCGCCATTGCCTACCGGCCTTCACCGTCACGGACTTACGACGCAGTCATGACACTGTATTGTTGCGCCATCGCCTTTCTGGTGCTGGCCATGCTGGGGATGGCGGTGTTTGCCTCGTTTGCCAGCTTCTGGCCCTACAACCTGGCCCCCAGCCTGCGCCACTACACCCTGGGCCTGGTGGATGCCGAAGTCGGCGTCGGTTTTGTCAACAGCCTGAAGATGGCCGCAGGCACGGCATTTTTTGGCACAGCCCTGGTGTTTTGCAGCGCTTATCTGCTTGAAAAAACCAAGGGCATGGACGGCCTGCGTGTACTGGTGCGGGCGCTGGCCATGCTGCCTATGGCAGTGCCGGGGCTGGTGCTGGGCCTGGGTTACATCTTCTTTTTCAACGCGCCCGACAACCCGCTGAACGGGCTTTACCATACGCTGACCCTGCTGACCCTGTGCACCATCGTGCATTTCTACACCACCGGCCACCTGACGGCGGTGACGGCACTCAAGTCGCTGGATGGAGAGTTTGAATCGGTCAGCGCATCGCTGAAAGTGCCGTTTTTCAAGACCTTCTGGCGTGTGACCCTGCCAATCTGCACCCCCGCGCTGGTGGACATTGCGCGTTACTTTTTCATCAACGCCATGACCACGATTTCAGCCGTGGTGTTTTTGTATTCGCCCGAAACCAAGGTGGCGTCAATAGCGATCCTGAATCTGGACGAAGCCGGTGAAATGGGCGCAGCCGCAGCCATGGCGGTGCTGATTGGCCTGGTTTCCACGGTGGCAACCTTGCTGTTCATGGCCTTGGCGTGGTGGGTCAACCGAAGAACCCAGGCTTGGAAAGCTGCCTCCCGATGAATTGAGTTGCAATCTTGTGTGCATCCAGAAATTCGATTTCGGGGATGCAGTGCAAGGCGAAAACCACAGCAATACCTCAGTATTGCGCGGATTTTCAACGCAGCAATGCGCCCTGAAATTGGATTTATGGAAGCACACAAATGGACAGAGACAAGATACTTTTGACCCCCGGCCCGCTGACCACCACCTTGCGCACCAAACTTGCCATGCTCAGGGACTGGGGCTCGTGGGACGCCGATTTCAACGCCGTCACTGCCAGCGTGCGCAAAAGCCTGCTGGACATCATTGACGGCCATGACTCGCATGTGGTCGTTCCCTTGCAGGGCAGCGGCACCTTCAGTGTCGAAGCTGCGGTGGCCACTGTGGTGCCGCAAACTGGCCATATTCTGGTGCTTGACAACGGCGCGTACTGCAAACGTGCCGCCCGGCTGGCCACGCTGATGGGCCGCCAGTGCACCCTGATGCCGTTTGACGAAGCCGCGCCGGTTTCACCTGCCGCGCTGGCCGGCAAACTCACGCAGGACAGCAGCATTACCCACGTGGTGCTGATTCACTGCGAAACCGGCGCCGGCGTGCTCAACCCGCTGCAGGAAGTTGCCGATATCTGCGCCGCGCATGGCAAAGGCCTGATCGTGGACGCCATGAGTTCCTTTGCCGCGCTGGAGATCAAGGCCAGCAAAGTGCAGTTTGACGCGCTGGTTGCCGCCAGTGGCAAATGCCTGGAAGGTGTACCCGGCATGGGTTTTGTGTTTATCCGCAAGGCAATTCTGGACGGCTGCGCCGGCCGCAGCCAGTCGCTGGCGATGGACTTGTACGACCAGTACGCCTACATGGAAAAGACCACCCAGTGGCGTTTTACCCCGCCAACCCACGTGGTGGTGGCGCTGGCCGAGGCGATTGCCCAGTTTGAGGAAGAAGGCGGCCAGCCTGCACGTCTGGCGCGTTACACCAGCAACTGCCAGACCCTGGTCGGCGGCATGGCAAAACTGGGGTTCAAGCCCTTTCTGGACCCTGCGTTTCAGGCACCCATCATTGTGACCTTTCACGCGCCTGCCGACAGCCGTTACGACTTCAAAACTTTTTATACGGCGGCAAGAGATCGCGGCTTTGTCCTATACCCCGGCAAACTCACTCAGGTGGAAACTTTCAGGGTCGGTTGTATAGGCGCGATTGGCCCGCGCGAGATGGAGCAGGCAGTGCAGGCAATTGCCGGAGCACTGCAGGACATGGGCATCACGTCGGCAGCACCGGCCCTGGCCTGAACGGGAGCCAGACAGGCGATCAGCCTGTTGGTGTGTAATCCTGTAATTTATTGATGTTTCCATCACCCACCTTGACCCCAGCCAGCCCCCGCACCAAACCAAAAATTCGTCGCCTTGTCATGGCCGATGCGCCGGTTTACCGGGAATTTCGCCTGCGCGGCTTTCGTGAGCACCCCGACGCTTTCACCTCCAGTTTTGAAGAGGAAAACGACAGGCCGCTTGAATACACTGAAAAGCGGCTGGACCCGGCAGGCACAGACAAACTCTGGGGCGCGTTTTCAGGTGCCAATCTGGTTGGCATGATTGGCCTGAACCCCGAAACCCGCGCCAAAAACCGCCATAAGGCCAGCCTGGTCGGCATGTTTGTGGCACCCGAATTTGCCGGCAGGGGCATTGGCCGCGCGCTGGTCAACATCGTTCTGGCAGAAGCCAGAATCATGGGTATTGAACTGATTGTGCTGACCGTTACCGACAGCAACAAACCGGCGCTGGCGCTGTATAAAAAAACCGGCTTTACCTCATTCGGTACCGAACCCGATGCGATTCGTGTCAACGGCGTCAGTTTTGGCAAAACCCATATGTATCTGGCGCTCAGCCCTTTGCCCGATACTTCAGCTTCGGCATCCACAGGAACCCAACCATGACTGTTTCCGCAAGCCGCCTCAAGATCGGCCTGTCAGCCTGCTTTTCCTACGCTGACCCGACACGTTCATTTTTTACCGGCAAAACCCTGCAATATGTCGAGCAGTCGATTGCCCACTGGATCATGTCCTCAGGTGCCATGGTTGTGATGGTGCCCTGCCCGACCGGCAGCACCCAGCGCGGCGACGTCACCTATGCCCACTATGCCGAATGGCTGGACGGCCTGGTTCTGCATGGCGGCTCTGACGTATGGCCTGGCAGTTATGGCGAAACCCCGCTGGACGAGAAATGGTCAGGTGACCGCCTGCGCGACGAATACGACAAGGCCCTGGTGGCAGCATTTGAAGCCGTTGGCAAGCCGGTTTTTGGCGTTTGCCGTGGCCTGCAGCTGCTCAACGTGGCATTCGGCGGCACCCTGTACCAGGATATCGGTACACAGGTGCCCGAATCCTTTATCCACCGCGATGCGGTCACTTACGACCAGAACTTTCACAGCGTGGACATCGTGCGCGGCTCGCGCCTGTCAGAGATTTACCCCGGTGTTGAACGGGTGCGTGTCAACAGCATTCACCACCAGGGCATCAAGGACTTGTCGCCAGAGTTTGAAGCCGAAGCCTTCAGCGCCAGCGATGGCATTGTGGAAGCCATACGCCGCAAGGACCGCAGCAAAAGTTATATCGCCGCCACCCAGTGGCACCCCGAGTTTCACCACCCCGGCTCATCCGACACCATAGATGACGGCGCAATTCTGGACGACTTTCTGACTGCCGTTGCCGCCGCCAAAACCGGCCCCTGAGCCCTTCTTTCCACCCACCTTGCCCCTGAAAAAATGGAGTCTGCCATGCATCTGACCCTGTTTGACCTGGACCACACCCTGCTCAGCGGCGACAGCGACGTGTTGTGGTGCGACTTTCTGATGGCCAAGGGCCTGCTCGACAAAGACCTTTTTGCTACCCGCAATGCCGACATGGAGGCCCGCTACAAGGCCGGCACTGTCGGCCTGCAGGAGTTTGCCGACTTTTACGTTGGCACCCTGGCAGGCAAAACCGCGCAGGAATGGGAGCCGCTGCGGCAGGAGTTTTTGGCCGAGTGGATAGTGCCGCGCATCACACCAGCCGCGATTGCACTGGTCAACAAACACCTTGAAGCCGGTGACCTGGTGGTCATGACCACCGCCACCAACCGCTTCATCACCGAGCTGACGGCGATTTATTTCGACATAGAACACCTGATCGCCACCGAACCCGAACTGCTTGACGCACGTTTCACCGGTTCAACCACAGGCGTTTTGAACATGCGTGAAGGCAAGGTCACCCGCCTGCACGACTGGATGCAGGCCAGAGGCCTGCAAATGAAAGACTGGACCAGCACCGCCTACAGCGACTCCATCAACGACCTGCCCCTGCTGCAGGCCGTCAACAAACCGGTAGCCGTCAGCCCTGATGCCAGACTGGCCGCCGTCACGCTGGATTGCGGCTGGCCGGTTTTGTATCTGCATTGAAAGTCGGCTGGGTTGAATCAGGATACGGCAGCCATCCGCGCTGTTTTTTATAGCTGCTTATACCTGCAGGCATTGCGCAAATGCCGATTTGGAACGTGAAATGGCCAACTATTGAGCTTGCCTGGCGAGCAGCGCCTCTTTAAACGCCTCGTTGATGTCCTTGGTTTTTCGCTCCGCGAGAGTTTTTAATTCATCACCCAGAGCGGCTACTTTGTCGGGATGATATTTACTGATCTGACTTTTGTAAGCTGCGCGAATGTCTTGTTCTGGCGCATCCGGCTCGACGCCCAACACCTCATGCCAGAGGATCATGGAGGCCTTGCCAAGCTCATCGGCATCAGCTGAAGTGTAGCCAGAATTTTGAGCCCTGGAGGATGGTTTTCCGGTCCAGTAGGTATTGACTATCAGGTACCCGGTAGCCAGTCCCACAACAATCGCAAATATTTCTAGCGAAGACATATTTTTTCCAGTGCCGCCACACGTTCCACCAATGCTTGCATTCGAAGCGTGCCTTCGGCTTCGGCCATGATCTCATCGTCGAGCCGCATGAGAAGTTGCTGGCAGGCTTGCTCAAAGGCTTGAGGTGACAGCAGTCTTTGCGCAGCGGAATAAAAGTCTTCTCTCACTTGCTGCGCCAGCGTCAAACGCCTGACGGCGTTCAATGCAAAAGGTGGGCAGAGCACAAACTCGAAGCACATGCTGGCCACCTGTCTGGTCGACAAGTTCAATGGCTTTCGGTAGCGCCACAGCACAAGGCAGGTGGCAAGAATCTGCAGGTACATCAATGCAAAAACAAAAACGACAGCCAGGTCGCCCAGGCGCAGCAGCAGCACAGCAGGCAGTGCGATCAGCATGGTTGCAAACAGACCGGCAATGAGGAACGCAAAAGGCCGTAAGGGTTCGCAGACACTGGCCAGATCGCAGGTGATGCCGGTCAGGGGAGTTTCGTAGTGCCAGCGCAAGCGAAAAACCGGCCTTGCCGGGCACAGCAGGTTGCCCAAGCAAAGTTCGCGACCAAAAAAGCTGCCACCGCGTATCGAAAAAATGGCTTTCCAGGGGCCCCCTTGCGTACGTGTCAAAAGCACTTCATTGTGCGTGAGCAAAAGTGCAGAGTCGTATACATACAGTCCCGCCAGCACCGCCATAAGCCAGGTCTCCGGGCTCAGTTGCACTAGCGGTCTTTCTTTTTGAACAGAGAACCTATACCCGCGAGGCCAGCCACCGCGAGCCCGACCAGGACCTTCCAGAAAGCGGCGAGCATACCCATGGCAACAGCCCAGAATCCCTTTTTGGTGGCAACTGCAGCAGCACCGCCCAATACCAGCGCACCCAGGCCATAGGAGGCGACTTTTTCACCGGGCTTCCACTCGGAATAAGTTTCACCGGCCTTGTATTGATAGCCCTTGAGCGCAGTCTTGAACTCCTCGATGTCCTGCTCGGCGCTTTGCGGCTCGGACACAAGGATGGCACTGGTGTAGCCGCTGCGACTCAACACTTTGGTGGAATAATTGACGATCTTCTCGCCACTGCCTGTGGTGAGCAATGTGGCCCATTCGAGGCGGCGGTTTTCCTGGTCATAACGTGGTGCAATGTGCCAGCCTTCGAGCGTCAGGCTGGGCAGGCCACGGTTTGCCCGTTCCTTTGCCGAAGCCCGGTTGCCCTCCTGAAGGGTTTTCAGCAAGGCATCACCATCAATCTTTTCGTCATCCTTGATGTAGCCGTCGCCGATAAAGTCAAGCACCGCAAACCAGGACAGATCAGGCGAGCCGAGCAGATACGAATCTTTGCGCGGGAGGTTGCCTGTGAGTTCCATAAATCGGCTGGTCGGTCCGGTTTCCAAAAACCGCAAACCATTGGCCAGACTGACTGTCCCTTTTCCAGCCACATCGCCGACAGCAGGCTCCAGCTTCCAGTCCAGCCCGCCAATCTCCTTGCCGACGCTGCTTTCCTGAGCCGCCGCAAAGGGCACCAGCAACAGGCCTGCGCCCCATGCCAGCAACAGCATGGCAAAAAACCTCCGCACAACAACAAGCCCTGCCCTCATCAGATTTCTCATGGATTTTTCCCCTGTGTCTATTGTTTTTGAATGGAGTCACTTGCGAAATTCCTCCGCAAAAGCGAAGTCAAATCTTGATGCCCACCTACTAATACTACCTTGAGTTCCGTTACTGCACGGCGATTTTTTGGAATCACCAGCCCAGACTTGAGCAACTCATCCAGGGGCCTTTGAGTCTCAAGGCAGGCAGTTGAACGGGTTCAAGCCCAAAAC
>JAZKIK010000838.1:0-5391 GCA_040384925.1 Pseudomonadota bacterium
GCACCCCCACGGTGTCGGCGCGTGCCTGGTTGTCGGGTTGCAGGCAGACAAACACTGCAGTTTCAGTCGAGCCGTAAAGCTGTTTCATGTTGATGCCTATGGAGCGGTAAAACGTGAACAGGTCGGGGCCAATGGCCTCACCCGCCGTATAGGCCACCCGCACACGTGAAAAACCCAGCGTATTGCGCAGCGGGCCGTACACCAGCACATTACCCAGGCTGTAAAGCAGGTTTTGCGCGAGGCTGACGGGTTTGCCGTCCATACGATCCGGCCCAACCCGTTTGGCAACATCCATGAAAAAGTTGAACATGCCACGTTTGATGCGGCCCGCGTCTTCCATGCGAATCATCACGGTGGTCAGCAGTCCCTCAAATATCCGTGGCGGTGCAAAGTAATAAGTCGGGCCGACTTCCTTCAGGTCAATCGTCACCGTGCTGGCGCTTTCCGGACAGTTGACAACGTATCCACAGGCCAGCCACTGCGAGTAGCTGAAGATGTTCTGGCCAATCCAGGCCGGTGGCAAATAGGCCAGCACCTCTTCGGCAGATGTCAGCTTGTCAAAATCAGCACCGGCCTTGGCGCGGTCCAGCAAGGTGTTGTGGGTGTGCACCACACCTTTGGGATTGCCGGTGGTGCCTGAGGTAAAAAACATGGCTGCCACATCGTCGGGCAAGGCTTTTTCGACCTCAGCCTTGAACCAGCCTGGCTGGCTGGCCGTAAAACTCCTGCCGGTTTCGATCAGCTGATCAAGCGACTCCAGACCCGGCTCGCTGTAGTTGCGCAGGCCACGCGGGTCGTCAAACACAATGTTCGAGAGGTCCGGGCAGCGCTCACGTATCTCAAGCAGCTTGTCAACCTGCTCCTGGTCTTCAACGATGGCAAAACGCACATCAGCGTTGGTGATGGGAAACACACATTCAGCGCCCACGGCGTCCTGGTACAGCGGAATTGGCACTGCACCCAGTGCCTGCGCGGCCAGCATGGTGGCATATAGCCGTGGACGGTTGCTGCCGACCACCACCATGTGTTCACCACGCTTCAAACCTGCCTGGTGCATGCCGCCAGCGATGTGTTCTACCAGCGCAGCCATGCCGGCCCAGCTGTGCGCCTGCCAGATGCCGTATTCCTTTTCACGCATTGCCGGTGCGTCCGGGCGCTCGGCAGCGTGTTTGAGTAGCAATCGGGGGAAGGTGGTCTGCATTGCGGGTCCTGGTCTCCGTATGTTTTTTGCGGTCATCCTGTCAAGAACATCCGCGTCCATTGATATCAATCGTAGAAGTGAGTTTGACGTTATGTTGTCATTCCAATGACAATCCTCGGGTAAGTCCTACTAGGGTGTGCCCGATGCAGCATGGGTATTCTTCATCGTATGAAGCGTCCGTTGCGCGAGACCATGGTCAGTTCCAGAAACTTTGACGCGTTTTTGGACGAGTCAGAAAAATTCACATCAAAACCGCCCAGGTCGTGCCGTTTGATGTTCCAGGTGCTGTCGATGAAGGCGTTGCGTGTGAGTGTCTTTCCCGTGCGCCGGAGTGCCTCCGAAAACACCAGTGCGTTGATATACCCCTCAAGTGCCAGGTGCGAGGGCTCCAGGGTGATGCCGGCGCTTTGCCAGTCCCGCTGGAAATCGCGCACCACCGGCACGATGGTGTTGGCTGGCAGCGGCACCACCTGTGATACGGTAATGCCGGTGGCATCGTCCCCCATGGCTTTCAAGGTGGCGGCTGAACCCAGGATGGAAAGGGCATACAGTGGCACACCCTTGCGCTGGGCGCGAATCGCCTTGACAAAATCAATCATCGGTTTGCCTGCCAGTCCGACCAGTACCGCTTCGGGGTTGGAACTGGCGACCTTTGCCGCTGCCATTGATGCGTCCACCGAGCTGCTTTCCACCGTCATGATGGCAGTGGCGTCCAGCTTGTGTTTGTTCATGGACAGCTGGGCGGCGTCAAAAACCTCCTTGCCAAAAGCATTGTTCTGGTAGACCACGGCAATACGTTTGATGCCTATGGTGGCCAGGTGCTGGACCAGCTGTTCTGCCTCATCTGCGTAACTGGCGCGGATGTTGAACACATTGCGGGCGTTTTTGGGGCGAACTGACAGCGCGCCTGAAAACGGCGCAAAAAACGGTATGCCAGACTCCAGCACCTGCGGCAGCATGGCCTCGATCATCGGTGTACCCATGCAGTTGAACAGCGCAAAATTGCTGCGATCTTCCATAAACCCTTTGACATTGACCTGCGAGCGCTTGATGTCATAGGCGTCGTCAGCCACTGTCAGATCAATCAGGCGGCCATGGACGCCGCCCCTGGCGTTGATGGCAGCAAAACCAGCCTTGGCACCCTGGTACATGGCCGTGCCCAATTCCCCCAGTGGGCCGCTCAGGGCGGTGGTCTGCGCAATCCTGACGGTATTGGTGTCGTCTGCATGCGCGCGGCGGGAAAAGGTGATGGGCAAGGCGGAAAATGCAGCAAGGGTGCCAAGTGCAGCCCTGCGTGTGGGCAGCCCTTTGCCCGCCTTGTTGTGTGTCGTCGCCAGTGTTTGCCCCAAGGGCGCCGCAGCCTTGTTCATGAGTGTCCTTGCCTGTGAATGGGCTTGTGGTGGTATGGTTTTGTCTCGTTCAGCGAGGCTGATGCTATGCCCCGGATTGACTGTGAAATGTGTGTAGGGCGACAATTCAAGGGTACATACCCTCAGGACTTTCCCGAGTCCGGGCCGGAAAAACATCCTGGCATTCCAGTTCCGGCTCCGGTCCGGATTGAAATGTGAAGGTGCTTATTGTTTTTAAACCGCAAGTTGGAATCAGCCATGTCCACAGACCTGACCCTGCACCAGCGTCGCCGGGTGCCGACACCTGACGAGCTGGACAGCATTCCCTGGCTGCGCCTGCTGCAGCCTGACGAGCGTGTTCGTGCGCTTGCCGCCCTGCAGGTCGGTGATGCCGCACCTGGTGACTATGTGGCCCGTGTCGGCCGCCCCGTCACCTACTGGTTTGGTGTGGTGCAGGGTCTGCTCAAGATGAGTACCGACAACGCCCAGGGCGTCACCATGACCTATGCCGGCCTGCCGCCAGGGGGCTGGTTTGGTGAAGGCACAGCACTCAAGCGTGAACCCTACCGCTACAACATCCAGGCGCTGCGCAAGACTGTGGTGGCCGGTTTGCCAATAGACAGCTTCCACTGGCTGCTTGACCATTCAATAGGTTTCAACCGTTTTGTGATGAGCCAGCTCAATGAAAGACTGGGTCAGTTCATCGCCGCGCGCGAGATTGACCGCATGAACGACCCCGATGTACGGGTGGCGCGCAGCGTGGCAGCCTTGTTCAACCCGGTGCTTTACCCCGGTGTGGGCGAGGTGCTGCGCATTACCCAGCAGGAACTGGCCTACCTGATTGGCCTGTCACGCCAGCGCGTCAATGAAGCGCTGATGAGCTTGCAGGCGCAAGGCATGATCCGGGTGGAATACGGCGGTTTGCGTGTGCTGGATCTGGCCGCACTGCGGTCCAGCGTGTTTTTATTTAAAAAAGAACCGTAACCCGATTTCAGCGTCAGGCGCTGCTCGCATCGCTGAAAAACGTCAGCCGGTTGCCAAATGGGTCGCCAATCGACATGTCCCGTGTGCCCCAGGGCATGGCTTGAATACCTGGCCTCGCGTATTTGTAGTTTGCGGCGAGCAGCACCTGATGGAAGGCGTCAAGGTCTTGCACCTCAATACGCATGGACGAGCCGGGGCTGGCATCGCCGTGATGTTCCGACAGGTGCAGAACGCAGTTGTCCCGCGACACCTGCATGTAGAGCGGCATTCCAGGCTCAAAGCGGTGTTCAAAGTCGAGCTTGAAGCCAAGAAAGCCGATATAAAACTCTTTGGCCTTGGCCTCGTCAAAACTGCGCAGTATGGGAGTGGGTTTTCCAAGTTTCATGATCGGGTTTTTACCATGACTGGTTTCTCCGGCTTTTTCTCGCCGGCAACAAGGCTTTCAACCAGCCTGCGTACCGGCAGTGACAACTCGTCAAAGCGGCGTGTGCAGACCAGCAACTGCCGTGAGGCCCACACATCGTCCAGCTTCAGAATGCGCAGCCGGCCTTCTTTGGCATGGCGTGCCGCTGCCAGGGCGGGTACCACCGCTACGCCGACCTTCTCGACAACCATGCAGCAGATCGCTTCGAAGCTGCGCAGGCGGATGCGGGTGCGCATGCGCAGGCCCAGTTGCGCCGCCTGCAGGTTGAGGTGCTGCTGCAGGGCGCTGTCTTCATCCAGTCCGACAAAATCATGTGACAGCGCTTCTGCAAACCCGATATGGCGTGCAAGCCCCAAAGTGCTGCCTTTGGCCGCGATCAATACCAGTTGATCCTGCCTGAAGGGCCTGTATTCCAGCCCCTTGAGCGCCACTGAATCCGCGACGATGCCAAGGTCAGCGGTTCTGCCCAGCAGGTGCGAGACGATCAGGTGACTGGGCTTTTCCTCCAGGTCGATGTCCATGGCCGGATGGGCATTCAGAAAGGCGGCCAGCGCCGCCGGCAGGTAGTCCGTGATGGCGGCTGTGTTGCAGAGCAATCTCACCTTGCCTGTCAGGCCACCCGCATGGTCGCCGAGTTCACCCTGCATGCGTTCCAGCTGTTGCCGCACCAGGCGTGCGTGGTGGGCAACGGCCTCACCCGCACGGGTGGGGCTGACGCCGGCGCGTGAGCGCTCAAGCAGCGTCATTCCGATGGCATTTTCCATGCCGCGTATGCGCGCACTGGCCGAAGCCAAAGCCAGATGCGACAGCCTGCTGCCGGCCGTGATGCTGCCCGAATCAATCACATGGAGAAAAAGGCGCAGATCCACCAGGTCAAAGCGGAGTTTGTCAAACATGCTGTTGTATTCCTTTTGTTTATCCTTCGTCAGAAACGAAGGATAGCAGTGGATATTACAGCTTGAGTGTGCACCGGTTCCTGCCCAGAATCAGCTGCATGAACCTTCTGAACTTGTCCATCGATGCACCAGACCTATTGCTGCTTGCAGAAATTTCCCTTGTTTTCATTCTTGCCGGGCTGGTCAAGGGCGTGGTGGGTCTGGGCCTGCCGACCTTGGCCATGGGTTTGCTCGTCGGCCTGATGGCACCAGCGCAGGCTGCCGTCATTCTGGTGCTTCCTTCGCTTTTGACGAACCTCTGGCAGATGTGGGTCGGGCCTGCATTGCGCAGCCTGGTCATGAGGCTTTGGCCGCTGCAACTGGGTGTGGTGGTGGCTACGCTGCTGGTGCCTGTCAGTCTTGTCACGCTGGATGCGCGCCTGGCAGGCATGGGGCTGGGCGCTGCACTGGCGGTGTATGCGGCGCTGGGCTTGCTGGCCGTGAGGCTGTGCGCTCCCGCCCGCGGCGAGGGCGCGTTTTCCGCAGTTGTCGGGCTGG
>JAZKIK010000838.1:5401-13247 GCA_040384925.1 Pseudomonadota bacterium
GTTGTTCGTGACGGGGGCGGCGACGGTCCTGGGCGCGGCCACCGTGGGGTCGCTGGTGGTGACGGGGGCGACCAACTTCGCAGGCGGGATCACGGTCGCGTCGCTGCTGGTCACGGGCGCGGTCACCTCGGCCACGGGTGTGTTTGTGTTTCCGGTGGTTCCCTATCTGCAGTCCCTGAAGTTTGACAAGGACGAACTGGTGCAGGCACTGGGCCTGTCTTTCACGGTATCGACCCTGGCGCTGTTTGCCAGGCTGCTGCTTGAGGGCTCGTTTGCGCCAGCCCATCTGCCCGGCATGGCCATGCTGCTGGCGCCCTTGCCGGCGTCGCTGCTGGGCATGGCACTGGGCCAAAAACTGCGCAGTCGCCTTGATGAAAAAAAATTCAGGCGCGTGTTTTTTGCGGGCCTGCTGTCCATCGGCATCTACATGCTGGCTCGTGGCCTGCTTCACTGACATGCGGGCATCCGGCCACTGCGACGTGGCCGAGGCGCTGGAGGCCACCCATGCACAGGCTTTGCAGCTTGTTTTGCTGTTGTCTGCGTCGCGTGCCGATCCGGCCCTGTTGCTGGCCCATGCGCTGATGGACAACATTGACAGCCTGCGTGCCTTGCATGTACGTGTGGTGATGCAGTCGAACGCCGAGTGAGTCCTTGCATTTTTACGCTTTTTTTACACCGCCTCCAACGCTTTCATCCCCGTTTTTACAACCGGAAAAATAAGCTTCTCCTATCGTTTTTTGCTGGAGAACTTGTATGGACATTGTTTTTGTGGTGGGCATCAGCGCCCTCTGGGCTGTGATGGCCTTGATGGTCTGGGGTTTTAAGAAGCTCGAAAAACCTGCTGGAGGCCGCTTATGATCGGTCTTGAAGTGCTTTACGGTTTTGGCGGCATCTGTGCCGTTTTGCTATTGGCTTACCTGGTTTACGCGCTGATCTGCGCTGAGGAGTTTTGATGACTTCCTCAAGCTGGAGCCTTCTGGCCCTTTTCCTCGGTGTTTTGCTGCTGGCTTCCTGGCCGCTTGGTATCTGGCTGGCACGCCTGTGCTCGGGCCAGCTTCCGCGCTGGATGCACAAGGTCGAAGCGCCGCTTTACCGTCTGGCAGGCACCTCTGCCGACCAATCCATGAACTGGTCACACTACGCACTGGCCTTGCTGGCTTTCAACGCGCTGGGTGTGCTGGTGGTGTATGTGCTGCAGCGTTTGCAGGTCTGGCTGCCGCTCAATCCGGCGGGCATGGCCGCCATTTCGCCTGACTCAGCCTTCAATACGGCCATCAGTTTTGTGTCCAACACCAACTGGCAGGCTTATGCAGGTGAGTCCACCATGAGTTACCTCACGCAAATGCTTGCGCTGGCAGTGCAGAACTTCTTTTCTGCCGCAACCGGCATTGCCGTGGTGTTTGCGTTGTTTCGCGGTTTTGCCGCGCGCTCGACCAGTGTGATTGGCAACTTCTGGGTTGACATGACACGCATTACCGTCTGGCTGTTTTTGCCACTGTCGTTTGTGTTTGCCGTGTTTTTGGCCGGGCAGGGGGTGATCCAGAACTTTGACGCCTACAAAGACGTCAGCACGCTGGAGGCAACAAGTTATCAGCAGGCAAAAAAAGGTGCTGATGGCTCGCCCATCAAGGACGACAAAGGCAATGCCGTCATGGAAGACGTGAAGGCCGAGACTCAAACCCTGGCCATGGGACCGGTTGCCTCACAAGAGGCGATCAAGATGCTGGGCACCAACGGCGGCGGCTTTTTTAACGCCAATTCTGCCCATCCGTATGAAAACCCCACGGCGCTGGCCAACTTTTTCCAGATGGTGTCCATCTTCCTGATTCCTGCTGCCTTGTGTTTTGCCTTTGGCCGCGCCGTGGGTGACCAGCGCCAGGGCTGGGCCGTGCTGGCCGCGATGACGGTGATGTTTGTGATTGCAGTCGCCGCCATCACGCCCGCAGAGCAGGCCGGCAACCCGCTTCTTGCGCCTCTGGGTGTTGACCAGAGCCTGAGCGCCCTGCAGCCGGGTGGCAATATGGAAGGAAAAGAGGCACGTTTCGGCATCAATGCATCCAGCCTGTTTGCCGTCATCACCACTGCAGCATCGTGCGGCGCGGTGATTGCCATGCACGACTCTTTTACCCCGCTGGGCGGCATGGTGCCCATGGTGATGATGCAACTGGGTGAAGTGGTGTTTGGCGGCACCGGTACCGGGCTGTACGGCATGCTGATTTTTGCAATTCTTGCGGTGTTTATCTCTGGCCTGATGATTGGCCGCACACCTGAATACCTGGGAAAAAAGATCGAATCACATGAGATGAAGCTGACTTCGATAGCGATTCTGGTCACGCCGATTCTGGTGCTTGCCGGTACGGCGCTGGCCGTCATGGCTGATGCCGGCAAGGCAGGTATTGCCAATCCAGGTGCACATGGTTTTTCTGAAATCCTTTATGCGCTGACATCGGCTGGCAACAACAACGGCAGCGCTTTTGCTGGGCTGTCCGCCAACACGCCGTTTTACAACACGCTGCTCGGCATCGTGATGTGGCTGGGCCGTTTTGGTGTGATCGTGCCGGTGCTGGCGATTGCCGGCAGCCTGGCCGCGAAAAAACGCCTGCCCACCACGGGCGGCACCATGCCCACACATGGCCCACTGTTTGTGATGCTGCTGATTGGCACCGTGCTGCTGGTTGGCCTGCTCAATTACGTGCCTGCCCTGGCACTGGGCCCGGTGGTCGAGCATCTGATGCTCTGGCCTGCCAAATAAGCACAAGAAAAGAGCAGAAACATGACTGATAAAAAACCTTTTGTATTGCTTGACCCGGCGCTGCTTAAACCCGCTGTGCTTGCTGCATTTACCAAATTGAGCCCGCGTGTGCAGTGGCGCAACCCGGTGATGTTTGTCGTCTATATCGGCAGCATTCTGACCACGCTGCTTGGGCTTCAGGCCTTGCAGGGTGTGGGCGAAGCCAAGGCTGGTTTCATTTTTGCAGTGGCTGTGTGGCTCTGGTTTACCGTGCTGTTTGCCAACTTTGCCGAAGCGCTGGCCGAAGGCCGCAGCAAGGCCCAGGCGGCTTCCCTGCGTGGCCTGAAAAAGAGCACCTGGGCCAAAAAGTTCAGCGACAACACAGGCAAGACCTTTCACGGTAAAACATGGTTGCCCGAGCAGGCTGAAAACCTGCGCAAAGGTGACGTGGTTTTTATCGAAACCGGCGACATGGTGCCGCTTGACGGCGAGGTGATCGAGGGTGTGGCCACGGTGGATGAAAGCGCCATTACCGGTGAGTCAGCCCCCGTGGTGCGCGAGTCTGGTGGTGACTTTTCGGCTGTGACCGGCGGCACCCGTGTACTGTCCGACTGGCTGGTGGTGCGCATCGTCGTCAACCCCGGTGAGTCATTTCTGGACCGCATGATCAGCATGGTCGAAGGCGCCAAACGTGCCAAGACGCCGAATGAAATCGCGCTGACGATTCTTCTGGTGGCGCTGACCATCGTGTTTCTGGTCGTCACCGTGACGCTGCTGCCGTTTTCAATCTTCAGCGTGGGCGCTGCGGGGGCTGGCCAGGTGGTCAGCATCACGGCGCTGATTGCCTTGCTGGTCTGCCTGATTCCCACCACGATTGGCGGTTTGCTGTCAGCTGTGGGTGTGGCAGGCATGAGCCGCATGATGCAGGCCAATGTCATTGCCACCTCGGGCCGGGCCGTGGAAGCTGCGGGCGATGTGGATGTATTGATGCTCGACAAAACCGGCACCATCACACACGGCAACCGCCAGGCAGCCACCTTTTTGCCAGCACCCGGCGTGACCGAGGCACAACTTGCTGCCTGTGCCATGCAGGCCTCCATGGCTGATGAAACGCCTGAAGGCCGCAGCATTGTGACTCTGGCGCAAAAAATCGGTGCTGCGCAGGCCCTGGTTGGGCAAACAACAGATGTTCCCTTCACTGCCCAAACCCGCATGAGTGGTGTTGATGTTCAAAAAACCGATGGAACAACACGCCAGTTGCGCAAGGGCGCGGTGGATGCAATCCGCAAACACATTGAAGCGCTGGGCGGCTCGGTGCCGACTGAGGTGACACGTGCGTCTGATGAGGTTTCGCGCCGTGGCAGCACGCCGCTGGCGGTGGCCGACGGTAAAAACATTCTGGGTGTGGTCGAACTGAAAGATATCGTCAAATCCGGCATCAGGGAGCGCTTTGGCGAACTGCGCCGCATGGGCATCAAGACCGTGATGATTACCGGCGACAACAAACTGACCGCCGCCGCCATTGCCGCCGAAGCCGGTGTGGACGACTTTCTGGCCGAGGCCACGCCCGAAGACAAACTCAAACTGATTCGCCAGTACCAGAGTGAAGGCCGGCTGGTCGCCATGACCGGCGACGGCACCAATGACGCCCCGGCGCTGGCCCAGGCCGATGTGGCCGTCGCCATGAACAGTGGCACCCAGGCCGCCAAAGAGGCCGGCAATATGGTGGACCTGGACTCCAACCCCACCAAGCTGCTGGAAATAGTTGAAACCGGCAAAGCGCTGCTGATGACACGCGGGTCTCTCACGACATTTTCAATTGCCAACGACGTCGCCAAGTATTTCGCCATCATCCCGGCGATTTTTGTGACCACTTACCCGCAGCTTGCAGCGCTGAATGTGATGCGGCTCGGCAGCCCGTCGTCGGCAATTTTGTCCGCAGTGATTTTTAACGCGCTGATCATCATGTTCCTGATTCCGCTGGCGCTCAAGGGCGTCAAATACCGCGCCGTCGGTGCTGCTGCGCTGCTGCGCCGTAATCTGCTGATTTATGGCCTGGGCGGGTTGATCGTGCCTTTTATCGGCATCAAGGCGATTGACCTGCTGCTTGTTGCGCTGAATCTGGCTTGAACCTGCTGTTAAAGAACTGGAAGTCCTCATGAAAAACATTCTTCGCCCCGCATTGCTACTCTTTTTTGTACTGACACTGCTCACCGGCCTGGCCTATCCGCTGGTCGTCACAGCTGCCGCAAAGGCACTTTTCCCGGCACAAGCCGCAGGCAGCCTGATCCTGCGTGATGGCAAACCGGTGGGCTCACAACTGATCGGCCAGAACTTCAGCGACCCCAAACACTTCTGGGGCCGCCCCTCAGCCACTGGCCCCATGCCTTACAACGCATCAGCTTCCAGCGGTTCAAACCAGGGCCCGCTGAATCCGGCATTGACAGATGCCGTCAAAAGCCGGCTTGAAGCCCTGCGCGCTGCCGACCCTGGCAACACCGCCGCCGTGCCGGTGGATCTGGTCACGGCATCTGCCAGCGGCCTTGACCCGCACATCAGCCCGGCGGCAGCGCGCTACCAGGCAGCACGTGTTGCCAAAAACCGTGGCCTGCCTGTTGACAGGATACAGGCACTGGTGGAGCAGCAAACAGGGCAGCCATTGCTGGGGCTGATTGGCGAGCCCGTCGTGAATGTGCTCAAGCTCAATCTGGCGCTGGATGCTGTCCGTTAAGACTCTTGTGTTTTGGATAAAAGCGTAACAGTCTTTTATTGGAGAACTTTTGTGCTACTTTTTGGTGGTGTGTTGCATAAAAATGAAACACATGCCAAAAAATGGTAAATATTTCCCTTTTTTGGTGCCAATATGAGCTTTGTGGCTTGACTGAATCTCGATAAGATTTGAGCCGAATCAGATTTTGGTTCGAGAAACCTTTCGGGCCACATGCCACAGTACCATTTCATCTCAGGCCTGCCGCGCTCGGGTTCCACACTCCTTGCGGCCGTCCTCAGGCAAAACCCGCGTTTTCATGCCGGCATGACCAGCCCGGTCGGCAGTCTTTTTTCTGGCATGTTGCAGCAGTTTGCTGCGGGTACAGAGTTTGGTTCCACCATTACCCAGGACCAGCGCCGCCGTCTGGTGCGCGGGCTGTTTGATTCCTACTATGCCGACCACGCCGACAAAGGTGTGATTTTCGACACCAACCGCATGTGGTCAGCCAAAATGCCCGCGCTGATGGATCAGTTTCCGGGTGCAAAAATAATCGCCTGCGTGCGCAATGTCGCCTGGATCATGGACAGCCTGGAGCGCCGCTACCGGGCCAATCCTTACGAGCTGACCCGCCTGTTCAATGACGAAACCGAACGCAACACCGTTTACAGCCGTGTCGACACACTGGCGCAGCGCAACCGCCTGGTCGGCTACCCATGGGCCGCGCTCAAAGAGGCTTTTTATGGCGAGCATGCCTCATCATTGCTGATTGTTGATTACGACCTGCTGGCCCAGGCACCAGGCAAGGTCGTTCCACTGGTCTATCAGTTTCTGGATGAAGAGCCATTTGTTCATGACTACGCCAACGTGCAGTACGACGCGCCCGAGTTTGATGCCCCGCTGGGCGTGCATGGCTTGCACAAGGTCAGGCCCCAGGTGGCGCTTGAAACCCGCCCCACCATACTGCCGCCCGATTTGTTTGCGCAATACGCTGCGCTGTCGTTCTGGAAAGAAACCGGCAATAGCCGAAGCAATGTAATTACCGTGCAGCCAGGCACGGCAGAGACAAACCAAGCCAACAAGGAAACAACATGAGCAACAACACCGAACTGAACCTGTCAAACAACCCATTGCCCGCAGCGGCAACGGCCAGCGAGGTGGTTTTTGTCGACAGCCGTGTTCAAAACAGCAGCGAGCTGCTGGCCGGTGTGTCACCCGATGCGCAGATTGTTTACCTCGATGCCGCCACCGATGGCCTGGCACAAATGGCTGACTACCTTGAGGCTCATCCTGGTGCGGGCGCAGTACATGTGCTGGCCCATGGCTCACCCGGCAATCTGTGGCTGGGCAGCAGTTTCCTCGACTCGGCTGCGTTGAGCGAGCAATCGGCTGACCTGGCCCGCATCGGCCAGAGCCTGACGGCTGATGGCGACATTCTGGTTTATTCGTGTGACCTGGCAGAGGGTGAAGTTGGGGCCGCATTTGTGGACACACTGGCTGCGCTCACAGGTGCCGATGTTGCCGCATCGACCAACCACACTGGTGCCGGTGGCGACTGGCAGCTTGAAATCACCACCGGCAGTGTGGAGGCCGATCTGCCGCTGGCGCAGCAGGCAACAGACGCTTATGACCTGAGCCTGGCGACCCTGACGGTTACCACCAATACCGACCAGGCCGTCGGGGCGAACCTGGCGGCCGACATCAGTGACGGCGGTGGCCTGTCGATCCGGGAGGCGATTGCCTGGGCGGCTGCGTCGGGCGACGTCATTACCTTTCAGTCCGGCGTGACCAACTCGACATTGACGCTGGGGGAACTGACGATTGCCAAAAGTGTCACGATTGATGGTGACCTGGACAACAACGGTTCAGCCGATGTGACGATTGATGCCAATTACACCAGCCGGGTGCTGAACATCACGTCCGGTACGGTTGTTCTGGAAGGCCTGGTGGTTACCAACGGGCTTGTATCCGGCAATGGGGGGGGCAGCGGCAGCGGTATCGCCGGTGGTTCTGGGTCGGGGGGCGGCATTTCAAATGCTGGCAACCTGACCTTGAATGGCGTTACCGTGACGCAAAACGCGGCCACTGGCGGCGGCGGCGGCGGCGGTGTCGTGGGCGGCTCCGTGGGCGGCGGCGGTGGCGGCGGCAGTGGTGCCAACGGCATTGGTGGCGGTAGCGGTGGCAATGCCGGTGGTGGCGGAGGCGAGTACTCCGGTGTTGCGGGAGGTTCCGGCAGCGGTGGATTTGGCGGAGGTTACAGGAGCGACGAGGGATTCATGGGCGGCAGAGGCGGAACATCCGCCGGAGGTGGTGCTGGCGGGGGCGGCCTCTATGGTTATTCTGGCGGTGGCGCAGGCGCAGGTGCAACTGCAAGCGGGTATCGCGGTACTGGCGCAAGCCAACCTGCT